>NZ_JBHVGZ010000047.1:66495-80117 GCF_042800355.1 Streptomyces sp. NPDC057623 | reverse complement strand
AAAGGCGACGGCGTGCACCACGCCATGCTCGGCATCGCCCGACTGCACAACCTCACCCTCGTCAGGTAGCCGAACAGCGCGCACGCCGACCACCCGCGCCCAGGCTGCGCCAAAGATCGTTTACGGGACAGCCCTTAAACGTTTGACGTGTGAGTGAAAAGTGGGAAATATGCCACCTTTTAATTTTAAGGAATATGTGCATCCGAGCTGTTGTGTTTCGTTGCAGAGCTGCTCGCCGCGTGCTAGGCCTGCTGTTTGATGCGACTCTGCTACATCCTGGTCAACTGCACCTGGGAGAGCATGCCCGGCAGCGTCAAGTGGCCGACGACATGGCAGAGGCCCCGGCACCCTTTCAAGTTCAAGGGTGCCGGGGCCCGGCCACGTGCGCGAGGTCAGTCCTCCGTGCGGGCGGACGTTCCCGTCACGCCGCCGAAGATATTGCCGCCGTTGTCGCCGCCGTTGTTGCCGCCCTGGTCGAAGGCGACCAGGTTGACCGCCGTGCCCTTGGCGACGGGCGTGCCGCCCTGGGGGTCCTGGCTGAAGACGACGGCCTGGTCATTCTGTGAACCGGTGATGTTCCCCACCGTCAGACCCGCGTCCTGAAGGGCCTTCTTGGCGTCCTTGAGCGACTGCTGGGTGACGGTCGGCACCTGCACCTGCTCCTGCTCGGCGGCCTTGCCGATCTGGATGTTCACCGTGGAGTTCTTGTTGGCCTGAGTTCCGGGCTCCGGCGACGTCGAGATGACCTTGCCGACCTGGTTCGGGTCCTGGGTCTCGACCTCGACACAGGTGCCGACCAGGTCGTTGGCCGTCATCTGCGCCTTGGCCTCATCGCAGGTCTTGCCGAGGACCGCCGGAACGGTGGACTTCTCCTCCTCCTTGGCGACGGTGAGCGTGATCGTCGAGCCTTTTTCCTGTTCTGTGTCCCCGTCGGGGTCCTGCTTGAAGACGATGCCCGGGGCTCGGTCAGACACCTCGGTCTTCTGATCGACCTCGAAACCCTTGTCCTCTAGCTCGGTCTTTGCCTTCTCGAAGGTCAGGCCCGTTACATCGGGCACCGTCACCTTCGGGGCCCCTGTCGAGATGACCAGGTTGACGGTGGACTGCTTCTTCACCTTCGTGCCGGGGTCCTGGTCCTGACTGCAGACCTTGCCCTTGACCTGATCCTCACAGGCCTTCGGCGTGAAGTTCAGTTTCAATTCGGCGTTCGTGGCCGAGTCCTGGGCCTCTACCTTGGAGTTGCCCACGAAGTCGGGCACGGCCGTGGTGTCGTTGGCCACCCCGTCGCCCGCGAAGATCCACTTGCCGATCAGGACCGCGCCCACCAGGACCAGCGCGGCCGCGACGACCAGCAGGATCGTCGAGGTGTTGGACTTCTTCTGGCGGCGCCGGTCCACGCGGTCGTCGTAGCCGTAGCCGCCGTCGTCCGGGTTCATGGGCGGCAGCATCGACGTGGCGCCCGCGTCCGTGGCACGCAGCGCCGTGGTCGGCTGGTCGTCGGGGTAGCCGCCGTAGCCCACCGAGCCCATCGCGGCCGTGGCGGCGACGGGCTGGCCGTCGAGGCAGGCCTCGATGTCGGCGCGCATCTCGTCGGCCGACTGGTAGCGGTAGTTCGGGTCCTTGGTGAGCGCCTTCAACACGATCGCGTCCATCTCGGGCGTGATCTCGGGGTCGAAGACGGACGGGGCCTGTGCCTCTTCCCGTACGTGCTGGTACGCGACGGCCACCGGGGAGTCGCCCACGAAGGGGGGCCGCACCGTGAGGAGCTCGTAGAGCAGGCAGCCCGTCGAGTACAGGTCCGAGCGGGCGTCGACCTGCTCACCCTTCGCCTGCTCCGGCGAGAGGTACTGGGCGGTGCCGATGACGGCCGCCGTCTGCGTCATCGTCATGCCGGAGTCGCCCATGGCGCGGGCGATGCCGAAGTCCATGACCTTGACCTGGCCGTTGCGCGTCAGCATGACGTTGGCCGGCTTGATGTCGCGGTGGACGATGCCACTGCGGTGGGCGTACTCGAGGCCCTGGAGGATGCCGATCGTCATCTCCATGGAGCGCTCCGGCAGCAGCTTGCGGCCGGAGTGAAGAAGCTCACGCAGCGTGGAGCCGTCTACGTACTCCATGACGATGTACGGGATCGACACATTGTCGATGTAGTCCTCGCCCGTGTCGTAGACCGCGACGATCGCGGGATGGTTGAGCGAGGCGGCCGACTGGGCCTCCCGGCGGAACCGGGCCTGGAAGGACGGGTCGCGCGCGAGGTCCGCTCGCAGCGTCTTCACCGCCACGGTGCGGCCGAGGCGGGTGTCATGCGCGAGGTAGACCTCCGCCATGCCACCACGACCGAGCACCTGGCCCAGTTCGTACCGGCCGCCGAGGCGACGCGGCTCTTCCATAGCTACCTACCAGCCCTCTCCGTCGGTCCCGCCGTCACCCTTGTGGGTGTGGCGGTGGTCCGTCCGGGCATACCGTACCCGGCTCATCCTGTGTGACCTGGCCAAGCCCGTAACCCGATACAGGACCGGTATCGCAACGTGCACCGATGTGAAGGGGACGTGAGCGGGGTCACTTCTCGCTGTCGATGACCGCCTCCATGACGCTCTTGGCGATGGGGGCCGCGAGGCCGCCGCCGGAGATGTCGTCGCGGACCGCGTTCTCGTCCTCGACCACCACGGCCACCGCCACCGGCGAGCTGTCGTCGCTGAGCTTGGCGTATGAGATGAACCACGCGTAGGGGTTCTCGCTGTTGTCCACGCCGTGCTGGGCCGTACCGGTCTTGCCGCCTACCTTGACCCCTTCGATCTGCGCCTTCTTACCGGTGCCGTCCTGGACGACGGTCTCCATCATCGACTGGAGGATCTGCGCGTTCTCCGCCGACATCGGCTCGCTCAGCTCCTCGGGCTCGGTCTTCTCGAGCGGGTCGAGGTTGTGCGTCTGGAGCTCGTCGACCATGTACGGCTTCATCAGCTTGCCGTTGTTGGCGATCGCCGAGGTGACCATGGCCATCTGCAGCGGGGTGGTGGCGGTGTTGAACTGGCCGATGGAGGACAGTGCGACCTCGGAGGGCGCCATGTCCTCGGAGAAGACCGACGCGGTGGTGCGGACCGGCGTGAACTGCTCGCTGGTGAAACCGAACTTCTTGGCCTGCTCCAGCATCTCGTCGTTGCCGAGGTCGTAGCCGATCTTGCCGAAGACGCTGTTGCAGGACCACTGAAGGGAAACGCGCAGCGTGGCGTTCTTGCAGGGGATGTTCCCCTCGTTCTTCAGCGGCGTCACGGTGCCCGGCATGGTCCAGGGCAGCGGGGAGTTCGTCTTCTCGTCCGCCGACTTGTACAGGCCGTTCTCCAGCGCCGCGGCTGCGGTGACGACCTTGAAGGTCGAGCCGGGCGGGTAGACCTCGCGCAGCGCCCGGTTCAGCATCGGGTCGTCGGGGTTGTTCTTCTTCTGGAGCTTGTTCCACGCCTTCTCGTCGGAGGCGCCGCCACCGGCGATTGTGGAGGGGTCGTACGAGGGGAAGGACGCCAGCGCCAGGATCTTGCCGGTGGCCGGCTCGATGGCGGCGACGGCGCCCTTGCCGCCCTGGTTCTTCAGACCCTCGTACGCGGCCTTCTGCGCGGCGGCGTTGAGGGTCGTGACGACGTTGCCGCCCTCCTTCTCCTTACCCGTGATCATGTCGAGGGTGTTGCGGAAGAAGAGCCGGTCGTCGGTGCCGGTGAGGATGCCGTCCTCGATGGACTCCAGCTGGTTGGCGCCGTAGGCCTGCGAGACGAAGCCGGTGACCGGCGCCCACATGGCGCCGTCCTTGTACGTGCGCTTGAACTTGAAGTCGCCCGACGTGGTTTCCGTGTGCCCGGTGATCGGGTTGCCGCCGACGATTATTTCGCCGCGGGGGGTGGCGTAGCGCTCGATGACGACGCGGCGATTGGCCTTGTCCGTGCTGAGCTCGTCCGCCTGGACGTACTGGACCCAGTTGTCGCGGATGAGCAGAGCCAGGACGAGCAGTCCGCAGAAGATCGCGATCCGGCGTAGGGGCTTGTTCACGGACGGACCACCTGGGTCATCTCGGCGTCGGGGTTGGGCGCGGGGGCGGGCGCGGGGCGGCGTGCGGTGTCGCTGATGCGCAGCAGGATGCCGATCAGGGCCCAGTTGGCGATGACGGAGGAACCGCCGTACGCCACGAAGGGCAGTGTCATACCGGTCAGCGGGATGAGGCCCATGACACCGCCGGCCACGACGAAGACCTGGAGGGCGAAGGCGCCGGACAGGCCGACGGACAGCAGCTTGCCGAACGGGTCGCGGGCCGCGAGGGCCGTGCGCACACCGCGCTCGACGATCAGCCCGTAGAGCAGCAGGATCGCCATGACGCCCGCCAGCCCCAGCTCCTCGCCGAAGGTGGCGAGGATGAAGTCGGAGTTGGCGGCGAAGCCGATGAGGTCGGAGTTGCCCTGGCCGAGGCCGGTGCCGAGGGTGCCGCCGGAGCCGAAGGCCCACAGGGCCTGCATGGCCTGTTCGGAGTGGAGGATGCCGTCCTGGACGCCGGCCCGGGAGAGCGCGAACTCGCGAGCCGGGTCGAGCCAGGCCTGCACACGCGTCTGGATGTGCGGCTCGAAGCTCGCCACACCGACGGCGCCGACCGCGGACATCAGCAGACCGAAGACAATCCAGCTGGTCCGCTCGGTGGCGACGTACAGCATGATGACGAACATCCCGAAGAACAGCAGGGACGTTCCGAGGTCGGTCTCGAAGACCAGGATGAGGATCGAGATGACCCAGACGACGAGGATCGGACCGAGGTCGCGGCCGCGCGGCAGGTACAGGCCCATGAAGCGACGGCTGGCCAGGGCCAGGGCGTCTCTCTTGACCATGAGATAGCCGGCGAAGAACACCGCGAGGGCGATCTTCGCGAACTCACCGGGCTGGAGCGTGCCGAGGCCGGGGATCTTGATCCAGATCTTGGCGCCGTAGGTGGGGGCGCTGAGGCCGGGGATCAGCGGCATCACCAGCAGGAGCATGGCTCCGGCCATGGAGATGTAGGTGTAGCGCTGCAGGACGCGGTGGTCCTTGAGGAAGATCAGCACGACCACCAGCAGGGCGACGCCCATCGCCGAGTACAGCAGCTGGCGCGGTGCGGCGTCGGCGTAGTTGCTCAGCCGCTTGGACTGGTCCAGCCGCCAGATGACGACCAGCCCGAGCCCGTTCAGCAGCGTGGCGAGCGGCAGCATCAGCGGGTCCGCGTACGGCGCGAACTTGCGTACGGCGAGGTGGCCGATGCCGGCCAGGAGACCGAGGCCGATGCCGTAGCTCAGCAGGCCGGCCGGTACCTCGTCATTCATCGCCAGGCCCACGTTGGCGTAGGCGAATACCGGAATGACGACCGCGAACACCAGCAGCGCGAGCTCGGTGTTGCGCCTGCTCGGCGCGCCGATGGCGCCGATCGTGGACGTGTGATGCGTCGGCGGGTTCGTAGTACTGCTCATCGTGTGACGGGGCCTCTCACGGCTTGCCTACTGCGTACCGCAGTTCGTGACGACCTTCTGCTCTTCCTCCGAGAGAGTGGGGCCGGGGCTTGGCAGCGTCGCAGTCGGTGTCGGGGAGGTGGAGGAGGACGGGGGCGGGGACTTGGTGGACGCCGAGGGATTCGGCGTCGGTGTCGCCTTGGACGTAAGGGAGGTACGGGTGGTTCCCGTGGTGCCTCCGGCCTCGCCCTCGCCGGTCCGGGAGTTCTTGTCGCTCTCGGCGGCCTGCTGCTCGGACCGCTTCTTGCACGCGGAGGCCTGGAGGGCGAGCTCGTCGATCTTCGTCTGGGCGTCCTTCAGGCCGCCCTCGGTGATGGTCGACTCGACGAGCTTCTGCTGGTACGGCGGCAGGTACTTGAGTTCGATCTCGGGGTGGTCCTTCTCGACCTTCGACAACGAGACCCAGGCCAGGTCCTGGCTGATCCCCCGGTAGAGGGCGACGTGTTCGTTGTTGGCGCCGACGTAGTACTGCGTCTGCGTCCAGCGCCAGCCGCCGTAGAGGCCGCCGCCGATGACGGCGAGCGCGAGGGCCGAGTAGAAGGATCTCTTCAGCCACTTGCGGCCCCTGCCGGGCTTGACGAAGTCGTCGTCGGTGTAGTCGCCGAAGCTGCCCGAGGGGACGTAGCCGGTGGTGTCGCCGGAGCCGGGCGGGCCGAACTCGCCGCCGCCGCCCTGTCCGGGCACCTGGCGGCCGAGCCCGGAGGCGCGGCCCGCGGGGGTCTGCATGATGCCGTTGTCGTGCAGGTGGTGCTGCTGGTTCTCGGCGACCGCGCCGACCACGACCGGGGTGTCGGACAGCTGCCCGGCCAGGGTGTCGCCGGTGTCCAGGTCGAGGACGTCGGCGATGATCACGGTGATGTTGTCGGGGCCGCCGCCGCGCAGCGCGAGCTGGATCAGCTCCTGGACGGTCTCCTGCGGGCCCTGGTAGCTGGCGAGGGTGTCCTCCAGGGTCTGGTGGGACACGACGCCGGAGAGGCCGTCGGAGCAGATCAGGTAGCGGTCGCCGGCGCGGACCTCGCGGATGGACAGGTCGGGCTCGACGTGGTCGCCGCTGCCCAACGCCCGCATCAGCAGGGAGCGCTGGGGGTGGGTGGTGGCTTCCTCTTCGGTGATACGGCCCTCGTCGACGAGGCGCTGCACCCAGGTGTGGTCCTGCGTGATCTGCGTGAGGACGCCGTCACGGAGCAGGTACGCGCGCGAGTCGCCGACATGGACGAGGCCGAGGCGCTGCCCGGTCCACAGGAGGGCGGTGAGCGTGGTGCCCATGCCCTCCAGCTGCGGGTCCTCCTCGACCATGGAGCGCAGCTGGTCGTTGGCGCGCTGTACGGCGGTGCCGAGCGAGGTGAGGATGTCGGAGCCGGGGACGTCGTCGTCGAGCGCGACGATGGTGGAGATGGCCTCGGAGGAGGCGACCTCACCGGCGGCGGCGCCGCCCATGCCGTCGGCGATGGCGAGCAGGCGGGGTCCGGCGTATCCGGAGTCCTCGTTGCCCTCCCGGATCATGCCTTTGTGCGATCCGGCGGCGAAGCGCAGTGACAGACTCATGCGCACCTCGCCCGTCGGCTCCGGGTACATCCGCACGGTGCCCACCCTCCGGTCGGGAGCGCGCCGGGACCCCTGGTGGGGGTCGCCGCTGCGTGCTCGCTCCGCTCGCGCCTAATCATGATGTAGCACTACTTCCGCAGCTCGATGACGGTCTTGCCGATGCGGATCGGCGCGCCCAGCGGAATCGGTGTCGGGGTCGTGAGCCGCGTTCGGTCGAGGTACGTGCCGTTGGTGGAGCCCAGGTCCTCGACGATCCACTGGCCGTCGCGGTCCGGGTAGATCCTGGCATGCCGGCTGGAGGCGTAGTCGTCGTCCAGCACGATCGTGCTGTCGTGCGCCCGGCCCAGGGTGATGGTCTGGCCCTGCAGCGCGACGGTGGTGCCGGTCAGGGTGCCCTCGGACACGACCAGCTTCGAGGGAGCGTTACGGCGCTGCCGGCCGCCGCTCTGCTGGCCGCGCTGCTGCGGAGGCGCCGTCTGCCGGGCAGCCTGCTGCTGCCGTCCGGCCTCTCGCCTGGACCCGCGCTGGGTGACACGCGTACCGAACAGGTCGCTGCGGATGACCTGCACGGCCACGATCACGAACAGCCACAGTACGGCCAGGAAACCCAGCCGCATGACCGTGAGGGTCAGCTCTGACATTGCCCCCGCTTCACCCTTCGGCTTGCCGGTAAATGATGGTGGTGCTGCCCACGACGATCCGCGAGCCGTCGCGGAGCGTAGCGCGGGTGGTGTGCTGCCCGTCCACCACGATGCCGTTGGTGGACCCGAGATCCTGGATCGTCGAGGGCGTTCCGGTCCGGATCTCGCAGTGCCGGCGGGAGACGCCGGGGTCGTCGATCCGCACGTCGGCGTCGGTGCTGCGGCCCAGCACGAGCGTGGCACGGGAGATCTGGTGGCGGGTGCCGTTGATCTCGATCCAGTAGCGGGTGCGGCCACCGGCCGCGGGCGCGGCGGGAGGTCGCTGGCCGCCCGCGGGCTGTGGGTAGCCGTAACCGCCGGGGCGGCCGCCGGGCGGCGGCGCGGCCGGCATGGGCGGGGCGCCCGCGGGCGAGGCGGCCGGCGGATAGCCGTAGCCGCCCTGGCCCTGGGCACCACCGGGCCGCCCGGCCGGGGCGGCGGGGCCGGCGGGAGCCTGCCGGCCGCCGCCCTGCTGATCGGTGGAGCCGGCGAGCGTACGGCTGCGCACGCGGTACAGGCCGGTGTCGAGATCGTCGGCCTTCTCCAGGTTGACCTTGATCGGTCCCATGAAGGTGTAGCGCTGCTGCTTGGCGTAGTCGCGGACCATGCCGGCGAGCTCGTCGCCGAGCTGGCCCGAGTAGGGGCTCAGCCGCTCGTGGTCCGGCGTGCTCAGTTCCACGATGAAGTCGTTGGGGACGACCGTGCGGTCGCGGTTCCAGATGGTGGCGTTGTTGTCGCACTCACGCTGGAGCGCTCCCGCGATCTCCACGGGCTGCACCTCGGACTTGAACACCTTGGCAAAGGTGCCGTTGACCAGACCTTCGAGACGCTGCTCGAACTTCTTCAGGACTCCCATGGGGCACCTCCTCCGTCGTTGCCTTCGTCCTGCATCCCGCCGGGCGGGCACTGCCTTACCTGGTACTGCTTACTGATCGTATCCACGCGCCGGTGAATCGGCTGGTTCCCCCTGTCGGCCCGGTCGACGGGTGTCGACGCCCTCGAAGTTCCCTGTGGAGCTCCCCTTCGAACTCTTCAGGGGCACAGTCTTGCCATGGATCGTAGAGGCGGCCGAAGACCAGTGTCCCGCACCTGACTGTGGACCCCGACCGGCTCCTGGGGAGATGAGCGGTACCGGTACGAGGTTGATACGTGAACAGGTACTCGTTGATACGGAGCGCAGGACGCCGCGGATCGGTCGCCGTCAGGTGGGTCGTGGTGACCGCGCTGGTGGGCCGCTGCACGGCGGCTGCCTGGGGATAAGGGATGTGAACCCACCCTGGACGGCGTGCTAATGTTCTGCGTGTCGGAAGGCGCAGGACCGCAAGGAAAGTGCCTGAGGACACACCCAATGCGCGGGTGGCGGAATAGGCAGACGCGCTGGATTCAGGTTCCAGTGCCCGCAAGGGCGTGGGGGTTCAACTCCCCCCTCGCGCACATAGCGAAACGGGCTCATCGTGATCACGATGAGCCCGTTTCGGCGTTCTCGGACAGGTCGGACCCGGTGTGATGATGCTTACATGCGCCCGGGTCGCTGGTCGTTGATCCTCGGCAGAGTGCAAGAGTGTGGGTTGTCTCACTCCTCGGGCAGGAGGCGGTGGCTCAGGGCGCCGTGGACGGACGTTGATCGCCGGGTGCGTCCGTGCTGAGCAGTTCGTCGAGGGTCTCCTCCAGCCAGGCGCGCTCCGCTCGTTGTGCGGCGCTGGCCATGACCAGCATTCCCCTGCGGTAGCGGTCCTCCTCGTCCTTGATCCGCACCGGGGTGCCGGACCGGGTGAAGAAGCCGGCCGGGCGGGTCAGGAAGTCCAGTCGCCGCTGTAGTACGGCCGCCTGCCGTGCGGGGTCGGTCACTTGGCTCAGGAATGCCAGGAGAGTGAAGAAGGACCCGCCGTCGGTGATCTCGGACTCTTTCGGCTCGCTCAGCCGGCGCAGCAGCTCGGCCCGGCCGGCCGACGTGATCCGCAGGATCTGTCGCGGCGGTGCGCTGTCGCCCGGCTCGGCCTGGCGGTCCAGGTGCCCGGCCTGGCGCAGCCGGTTGATCGCCGGGTAGAGGGCGCCGTCGCTCACCGGCCGGTTGTGGCCGATCAGATCCGAGATGTGCCGCCGCAGCTCGTAGGCGTGCATGGGGCGTTCTGCCAGAAAGCCGAGGATCGAGAGGGTCAGCACGGTCTTCCTTCTGTGTCGCTTCAGGGCCGGGATGCCGGGATGCCGGGTGCCGGATGCCGGGTCGTTCGAGGCGGGCTGAGGGACCCTCCTCGCCGAATTCTCGACTACCTCTATTCGAGTGGCTCTAATCGAGCTAGTCTGCGGCGGACGGCGGACGGCGGACGGCGGACGGAAGCCGATCGCGGCTCGGGGAGGGAAGGTCGTGGCTGTTGTCCAGCACCGTTGACACTGGGCAGACGCCCGCGGAAGCCGAGCCCCTGACGCCGGCCACCACCCGTCGAGCGCTGCTCGGGCTGGGCGTACCGGTCTACGTAGAACTGCTCTCCGGAGTGGTCGCCGGCGTCATCGACACGGTCTGGGTGGCCCGCCTCGGAGAGGCGGCGGTCGGTGCCGTGGCGGTCGCCGGCACGCTGGAGAACGTACTGCTCGGGGTCATCCTCATGGCCAACATCGGGGTCACGGTGCTGATCGCGGACGCCGTCGGTGGTGGTCGACGGGCGGAGCTGCCGGTCGCGATCCGGGCCGCCGGGACCCTCTGGCTGATCATCACGCCCTTGGTGGCCGTGGGCGGATTCCTGCTCCGTGACCCGGTGGCAGCGGTACTCGTGGGCAGCGGTGAGGGGGAGGTGCACCGGCTGGCGGTGAAGTTCTTCGCCGTCGCGTTCCCCGGCATGGCGGTCTTCTTCGCGCAGAACGTCGTCGACGGGGTCTTCAAGGGCACCGGGGACACCAGGACGCCCATGCGGATGGCGATCCTGGCCAACGCCTGCATCCTCGTCCTGGACCCGCTGTTGATCTACGGTGTGGGCGGACTGCCCCGGATGGGAGTCCAGGGCGCCGCGCTCGGGATGCTCCTGGGGCGGGCGGTCGCCCTCACGGTGAGCCTCGTGCTGTTGCGGCGCGAGCGCCTCGGTGACGCCCGCGGGGAGGCGACCACCCTGCGCCGGTCGGCGGCACTGCGGCGCATCCTGGGCGTCGGGCTCCCGGCGTCCGGGGACTTCGTGCTGCGGATGGCCGTCGGCGCCGCGCTGGTCGGCATCGTCGCAAGGTTCGGCGAGGGCCCGCTGGCCGCCTACGGCATCGGGACCAGGCTCACCCTCTTCGTCACCATGGCCCTCTATGCCTTCCGCCAGGCCGCCGGCATCCTCACGGCCCGCACCAGGGGAGCCGGTCAGAACGCGGACCGGGTGATCGGACAGCAGAGCCTGCTGCTCGCCACCGTGACCGGTGCGGTCGCCGGGCTCCTCCTCGCGCTCGGCGGCCGCCCGATCATGGCGTTCTTCACCGACGCACCGAACGTCGTCGACTCGGGTGTGGTCCTCCTGTGGTTCCTGCTGCCCTATCTGGTGCTGCTCGCCGGTGTCGTCGGGCTGGGCGGCGTGTTCCTGGGCGCGGGACAGTCGCGGTCACTGCTCCGGGTGACAGCGCTCGGCGCCTGTGTGCAGCTGCCGCTGGCCTACGGGCTGAGTTCGCTGCCGGCCCTCGAGGTCCGCGGGGTGTGACTGTCGATGATCACCGGTACGGCGGCCCAGTACGTGATGACGCTCCTGCTCTTCCGGTAGCGCCGGGGGACCGGACTCAGCCGGCCGCGACGACCGCGGCGAGGCTCACGGCGGCGGGCAGTGCCTGGGCGAAGAGGATGCGGCGGTTGGCGGTGGCCGCGCCGTACACGCCCGCGACGATGATGCAGGACAGGAAGAAGATCTGGACGCGGTAGCCGGTCGGGTCGTCGGCGATCAGACCCCAGACCAGGCCCGCGGCCAGGAAGCCGTTGTAGAGCCCCTGGTTGGCCGCCAGCGCCGCGGTGGAGCGGGCCATCTCGGCGTCGAATCCGGAGAAGCGGCGGCCCGGCCCGCGCTGCCACAGGAACATCTCCAGGACCAGGATGTAGGCGTGCAGCAGCGCCATGAGGGCGACGAGGACGACAGAGATCGTATGCATGCGGTGATTGTGCCGGTGGGCTGTAGGCGGTGACTCGGTGGCCCGGGTTGTTGCCCCGGCCCGGGTGGCCGCCAGGTCGTCCGGTGGCTTGGTCGCCCGGTCGGACTTTCGGCTGAGCGGCTCCCCGGGAGGGCTGCGAACGGTGACCGTTCGGCCGAGGTGGCCGACAGTGCCGCGGCGCGAGATTGGAGCTCCCCTTCCCCAGGAGCCCACCGATGCCACCCGAGTCACTCTCCCTCGTCGCCGGGGTCCGGCCCGGCGGTCCTGTCCTCGCCCCTGCCCGGCAGGTGCCCGTCCCGGACGGCCGCGAGCCGTCCCGTCCGGCTCTGCGTGCTCCGCGCGTACGCCGCGACGTGTTGTTCTGGTTCGGATGCGCGGTCTTCGCGCTGTCGCTGGCCCTCGTCACGACCCTCACCCCGCACCGGATCTGGGGCGTCTGCGCCGCCGTCGGGTACGCGGTCGCGGCGGAGCTCGCCCGTCGGGCGCCGCGTCCCTGGAGCGGCCGAAGTGCGCTGGCCGCGCTGCTCGGATCCGTCGTGGTCCCGCTGGCGCTGATGATCGCGATGGGTGCCGCGCAGTCGGAGGTGCACGTCGTCGAGCACTCGGGCGGCCTGTTGCTGGACTCCGGAAGCCCGTACGTGCCGCATCCGGCCGACCTCGACGACTACAACCCGTATCTGCCCGGAATGGCACTGTTCGGGATACCCCACGCGCTGTTCGGCGGCACGCCGCTCGCGGACGCCCGGGTGTGGTTCTGCGCGGCGTTCCTGGTGAGCATGCTGGTCGCCGCGCGGCGCGCCGGGCGCGACTCCCTTGGGGCGGGCGGGCAGGCGAGGGCGCTGGACGGGAAGTCGTGCGCACGTGCCGCGCTCCTTCTCGCGGCCTTCCCCGCGGTGGCGCTGCCGCTGGTCGTCGGCGGGGTCGACCTGCCGGTGATCGGGTTGATGTGTCTGGGGCTGGCGTTGGCGGGCCGGGGCGGGTCGGGTACGGCGGCGGGCCTGGCCATGGGGGCCGCGGCCGCGCTGAAGTGGACGGCTTGGCCGCTGCTGCCGGTCGGGCTGGTGCTGCTCGCGATGACGGCGGGACGCCGGGCGGCCCTGCGGGCCGGTGCCGTCGCCGTCCTGGTGGCCGCGCTGGCCGTGGTGCCGGTGGCCCTGGCCGATCCGCACGCCTTCGTCGAACACGTGGTGCTCTTCCCGCTCGGGCAGGGCGGGGTGCGCTCTCCGGCGGCCAGCCCGCTGCCCGGGTACCTGCTGGCCACCTACGTCCCCGGCGGTTCCGTCCTCGCCATGGCCGCCCTCGCGGCCGCCGCCGTGGGCGTGGCGGTGTCGTTGGCGGTACGTCCGCCCCGGACCGTCGTCGCGGCCGCGGACCGGCTGGCGCTCGGGCTGGGGCTGGCGATGTGCCTGATCCCGGCGACACGGTTCGGGTACCTGGTCTATCCGCTCGTCCTGGCCGCCTGGTTCCGGCGTACGGAACTGCTGACGGCTGCTCGTCGGGTCGGCCGGCTGGTGGGGGTCGGCCGTGGATGAGGAGCGGGGAGGGCGGCTCGGGGGGCTCGGGGGAGTGACCGGCGGTCGGGGTGCGCATCTGGTGCGGGTCACCGTGTTCGCGGTGGTCGGGCTGGTCGTGGCGCTGTGGCTGCCGTCGATGGGGCGGCAGCCGGCCGGGGATCCGCCGGGTCCCTCAACGGGCGCGGTGGTGGGGGGGGGTGGGGGACTCGCGGTGGGGAGGGGTGGCATGGGTACAACGAAACCCCCCCCACGCGGGGATGGGTTTGGGT
>NZ_JBHVGZ010000047.1:0-66485 GCF_042800355.1 Streptomyces sp. NPDC057623 | reverse complement strand
GGAGTCGGCGACTCCGGGTGAGACCGGGTGCCCGGTGCCGCGGCCGACTCCCCGCCACGCGTGCGTGGGTCTGGGTCCCGCCACGCGTGTGTGCCCGCCGAAGTGGTTACGCCGCGTGCCGCTGGGCCAGTTGCTTCGCCTTCGCGGCGGCCTCGTCGAGGGCGCGCTCGCGGGAGGCCTCGAAGAGCGGGAGCAGGTCGGCCATCCCCGGGTCGGCCGGGGCCATCGTGAGCTCCGGGACGATGAAGTCGAGGTCGGCGCCGAGGAAATCGGCCAGCACCGCCGACAGGTAGTTCTGCACGTACTCGTAGCCCGCGCGCGGAGTGCCCGGCCCGTAGGCGCCGCCGCGGCTGGCCACCACGGTGATCGGGGTGCCCTTCACCGACTGGGTGTCGCCCGCGGTACGGCCGAACAGGACCACGTTGTCCAGCCACGCCTTCAGCGTCGACGGGATCGTCAGGTTGTACATCGGGGCGCCGATCAGCACCGCGTCCGCACGCTCCAGCTCCTCGATCAGCCGTACGCGCTCGGCGAAGGCGGCGGCCTGCTCGGGGGTGTGGGTCGCCGGATCGGAGAAACCGGCGGTGTGCGCGTGGGCGGTGATGTGCGGCACGGGGTTCGTGGCGAGGTCGCGGTGGATCACCGTGCCCTCGGGGTGCTGTTCCTGCCAGGTGCGACGGAAGGCGTCGGCGACGGCGCGGGAGGAGGAGGCGTCGGACGGGAAGACCGAGGAGTCGATGTGCAGGAGCGTTGCCATGAGGGTCTCCAGAGGGGACGGAGGCGGGCGCGGACGGCTGCCCGCAGTGACTGAGAATTCGTACTCGACTATGGATAACACAGTCACTTACTTTTTTTCACCCCCATACGAGAAGGCAGTACCCTGAGAGGCATGGCGGGTGAGCAGAGTCGCGACGTAGGGGCGTGCAAGCGGGTCGACGAGGGGATCACCCGGGTCTTCCAGCTGCTCGGAAAGCGCTGGACCGGCCCGATCGTGTCCGTCCTGACCGCGGGACCGGCCTACTTCGTCGCCCTGCGCCGGGCGATTCCGGGCATCAGCGAGCGCATGCTCTCCGACCGGCTCACCGAACTCGCCGCCGCGGGGCTCGTGGTGCGCGAGGTCTACGAGGGGCCGCCGCTGCGGGTGGTGTACCGGCTGACGGAGGCGGGCGCCGCGCTGGAGCCCGCGCTCACCGAGCTGGCTGAGTGGGCGAAGGCGTATCTGGGGGACGCGGAGCGGTCCGGAGGCTGCTGACCGGGTTTTCCACAGCCAGGGGTCTACGTTCACATTTCCCCAACCGTGTCTCGCGGACTCGCGGAGTTGTCCACAGGGTCTGACGCGTTTCGGCCACCGGTTGTAACGTCGGCACGAGTTGATGTTCGTGTCGGTGGTCGTGTGTGAGCGGGGGAGGCGGTCGGTATGACCGAGGTCGGTGCCGGAGCTACGGCGGAGGCGGCCGCGGTGGCGGCGGACTCGCCGTCGGGGTCCGCGGCCCGTCGGCTGCCCCGCGTGCGAGGCTTCGCCGAGTGGCCCGGCGGCGGGTCGCCCAAGGAGGAGGGCAAGGCGCTGCGCGGGCGGGTGCCGCGCGGTGAGCACGCCCTTCTCGATCTCGACGCCGACCGCCCTGACGCCGTGGCCGCCGTCGAGGAGTCCAACCTCGGACGGCTTCGCGAGCTCACCCCGATCCGGGTCGGCCGGATGGCGGCGACGCCCTTCGCGTTCCTGCGCGGCTCGGCGGGGCTCATGGCGTACGACCTCGCCCGCACCCCCATGACCCGGATCCGCGCCCAGATCTGCGGCGACGCGCACGCGGCCAATTTCGGCCTGTACGGCGACCCGCGTGGCGGCCTGATCATCGATCTGAACGACTTCGACGAGACGCTGTACGGCCCCTGGGAGTGGGACCTCAAGCGGCTCGCCACCTCGCTCGTGCTCGCGGGCCGGGAGGCCGGCGCGGACGAGGACCGGTGCCGCAAGGCGGCGCGCGACGCGGTCGGCGCCTACCGGCGCACCATGCGGCTGCTGGCCAAGCTTCCGGTGCTGGACGCGTGGAACGCGATCGCGGACGAGGAACTGGTCTCGCACACCGACGCCCATGATCTGCTCGGCACGCTGGAGCGGGTCGCGGAGAAGGCGCGGGCCAACACCAGCGGGCGCTTCGCGGCCAAGTCGACGGAGCCGACCGAGGACGGCGGCCGCCGGTTCGTAGACGCCCCGCCCGTACTGCGCGGGGTACCGGACGCGGAGGCGGCGGCGGTGGCGGCCTCGCTGGAGGGCTACCTCACCACGCTCTCCGAGGACCGCCATCCCCTCCTCGCCCGCCACTCGGTGCACGACGTGGCGTTCCGTGTGGTGGGCACGGGCAGCGTCGGCGCCCGCTCGTACGTCGTCCTGCTCCTGGACCACCGGGGCGAGTCCCTGGTCCTCCAGGTGAAGGAGGCCCGCCCCTCGGTCCTCGTCCCGCATCTGGTGACGGCCGGCTTCGAGGCGCCGGAGGCGGAGCACGAGGGGCGGCGCGTGGTGCTCGGCCAGAAGCGCATGCAGGTGGTCAGCGACGTGCTGCTGGGCTGGACGACGGTCGACGGACTCCCCTTCCAGGTACGCCAGTTCCGCAACCGCAAGGGCAGCGTCGACCCGGCCGCGCTGGCCGCCGACCAGATAGACGACTACGCCCGCATGACCGGCGCCCTCCTGGCGCGCGCCCACTCCCACAGCGCCGACCCCCGGCTGGTCTCCGGCTACTGCGGCAAGAACGACGAACTGGACGAGGCGATCGCCACGTTCGCCGTCACCTACGCCGACCGCACCGAGGCGGACCACACCGCGCTGGTGGCGGCGGTCCGGTCGGGCCGGATCGCGGCGGAGGCCGGGGTGTGACGCGGTGCGGGCGCGCGGTCGGAAGGTGACACAGCGCGGGCGTCCGGGCGGGATGCCTGCGGCGGCCTGTGTGGGTGCGGCGGGGGTGCGCGCCGCGGCTACGGGTGGGCGCGGGCGGTGGCCGGTCGGCCCCGGGCTGATGCCGACCGGAGTCCAGGGGCGGAGCGCTCTGCGGCCGGCGGGCGGGTGGCGCCGGTGTCCTCCGGGCGGCGGTGCCTGGAACTCCGCTCAGCCGACGCGGTCACAGCGTGGCCTACGCTGGTCGGGTGACGACGCCGGAAGCTGAGCAGTCCCAGGCCGAGCCCGCCGATGCGGGGACGCGGGGCGGTGCCGAGGTGCCCGCTGGTGGAGCTGAGCAAGGTGGTGAGGCGCAGGTGACGGCCGAGGACGGGGCCGAGCGGCCCGAGGAGCGGCTGGAGCGGGCCGTGCGGGCCGCCGAGCAGGCGTTGATCGAGTACGAGATCGCCGTGGAGACCTTCCGTGTGGAGGTGGAGAACTTCTCCCGGCTGCACCACCAGAAGCTCGGCCCGATGTACGCCCGCCTCGACGAGCTGGACGCCCGGATCGCCGAGGCCACGGCCGCCCGCACCGGCGACCCCGAGGACATCCGCAAGGCCGACGAGGCCCGGGCCCGGGTGCTGCCGATGCCCGGCGTCGAGGAGCTGTTCCACGGCTGGATGGACGGCGAGGGGCTGTTCCCGGAGGCCGCGGCGATGCTCACGGACCAGCCGGTGCGACCGCCGCAGCGGGTGCGCCCCAGCGACGAGGCCCGCAAGCTCTACCGCGAGCTGGCCCGCAAGGCCCACCCCGATCTCGCCCAGGAAACGGCCGAGCGTTCCCGGCGCGAGGAGTTCATCACCCGGGTCAACGCGGCGTACGCCCGCGGCGACGAGGCGCTGCTGCGGGAGCTGGCCGAGGAGTGGGCGGCGGGACCGGTGCCCAAGGAACAGGGCCCCACCCCCGCCGAGGAGCTCTACGCCCGCCTCGAATGGCTCGCCCAGCGCAAGGAGATGCTCACGCTGGTCGCGAAGGACCTGGAGGAGGGCGCGATCGGGGCGATGCTCCGCCTCGCCCCGGACGACCCCGACCGCCTCCTCGACGAGATCGCCGACCAGCTCCTGGCCCAGGTGGCGGCGCGGGAAGCGGAGCTGGTGGCACTGCTCGGCTAGCGGGCGCTCTCGTTCCAGCAGCCCTTCAGAAGCCCTCAACGCGGCCGCACCGGTCAGGTAGCGTCGGGGCCATGAACTTCGGATCTTCCGTGCCCACAGTCGAGGTCACCGACCTCAAGGCCGACGACTTCCTGCTGGACGTCCGCGAGGACGACGAGTGGCAGGCAGGTCATGCCGAAGGCGCACTGCACATCCCCATCAGCGAATTCGTCGCCCGCTACGGCGAGCTGACCGAGGCCGCCCCGCAGGACGCCCGTGTCCATGTCATCTGCCGCTCCGGCGGGCGTTCGGCGCAGGTCGCGATGTACCTCGTCCAGCAGGGCATCGACGCCGTGAACGTCGACGGCGGCATGCAGGTGTGGGCGGCGGTCGGACGCCCCGTGCTGGACGACGAGGGACAACCGGGGTACGTGCTGTAGCGCACCCCGGGTCCGCGGGTCAGCTGAGCGGATGTGCCGCCAGCAGGTCCCCCAGGGCCTCCTCGTGGGCCGCCGCCGGGCCGAGTGCCAGTTCCAGGTGCTTGGCCCAGGCGTGGTACCGGTGCAGCGGGTAGTCGACGTCGGCGCCGAAGCCGCCGTGCAGATGCTGGGCCGTCTGCACGACCCGCCGTACGCCCTCCGAGGCCCAGATCTTGGCCACGGCCACGTCCCCGGACGCCGGCAGCGACCCCGGCGCCCCCGACGCGATCCGCCACGCGGCCTGCCAGAGGGTGGCCTCCATCGCGCGCAGGTCGATGTAGCGGTCGGCGGACTGCACCGCCACCGCCTGGAAGGTGGCGATCGGGTGCCCGAACTGCTCCCGCTTGCTCGCGTAGTCCGAGGTCATCCCCAGCACCCGCTCACCCAGCCCGAGCGCCAGCGCACACGTCCCGGTGGCCAGTAGGTCCCGCAGCCACTCCCAGGCGCCCTCGGCGTCGAGGACGTCCCGCGCCGCGAGCCGCGCCGAGTCCAGCCGCAGCTCCCCCAAGCGCTCCCCGCTGGTCGAGAACTGCTCGGCGAGCGAGACCCCCTGCGCGTCGCGCGGCACCAGCGCGAGGACGGTCCGGTCGGCTGCAGTCCGGGCCGGCACGACGACGAGATCGGCGTCGTACGCCCAGGGCACGGCGGTCTGCACCCCGTCCAGCACCCACCCCGGACCGTCCTGCCGGGCGGTCACCGCGAGCTCGGCCGGGTCGTGGCCGGTGCGGCCGTGCGCGGCGACCGTCAGGACGACCTCGCCGCGCCCCGCCCGCGCCAGCAGTTCGGCCTTGAGCTCCGGGCCGCCGTACGCCTGGACGGCGGCCATCGCCGCGCTGCTCTCCAGCAGCGGCACCCGGGCCAGTACCTTCGCCGACTCGCGCAGCACCAGGCACAGCGCGATGGCGTCGAGGCCGGCCCCGCCGTGCTCCGGGGCGAGCAGCAGGCTCAGCAGGTCCGCGTTCGCGAGCCGGCCCCACAGCGGGCGGTCGAATCCGTCGGCGACGGCGCCCGGCGTGAGCGCGGGAGAGGGCACCGCGTCCGGCGCGACCCCGGCGAGCACCCCGCGCGCCGCCTCGGCCGCCGCCTGCTGCTCCTCGGTGAAGGTGAAGTCCACGGTCCCTGCCCTTCCACACGCACGGCGATCTGACGGAGCGTCAAGATAGAACAGGTTCTAGAAGAAGGGAATGGTCCTCGTCGGACCCCCGTAAGGTGTGGGCAACGTCGGCCCGACAGGGGCTGTGCCCGGCGGGTGGGCCTGAGTACCGTTCCCGTGCGAGCGCTGAGGGAAGACGAACCGGAATCAGGGAACGGGGCAGCATGGACGCCTACGACGCGGGCTCGGCCGCCCGCCACGGGCCGCAGGAGGAGCCGCGGGACACCCCGTCCGCCCTCGCGCCCCCGCCCGCTTCCCCGGTTGCGCCCAGCGTTCCCGCCCCGTCGGCCCTGGAACCCCGCACCGGTGTGGCAGCCCTCTCCCTGCGGTACCAGATCGGCGCGGCCCTCGCCCTCGCGGTCGTGGGCATCGCGGTCTGTGTCCACACGGCCATGGTCTTCCTGCATGTCGCCCCGCCGAACACGGTCACCAAGCAGCACGGCAAGGCGATCGACGACTGGATATATCCGGAGTTCGAACAGAACTGGAAGCTGTTCGCCCCCAACCCGCTCCAGCAGAACATCGCGGTGCAGGTCCGCGCCCAGGTCGGCACGGCCGACGGCGGCAGCCGCACCACCGCCTGGTACGACCTGTCGGCCCAGGACGGCCGGGCCATCGACGGCAATCTGCTGCCGAGCCACACCCAGCAGAACGAGCTGCGCCGGGCCTGGGACTTCTTCGTCGCCACGCATGACGCCCAGAACCGTCCCGTGGGCCTGCGCGGAGCCCTGTCCGAGACATATCTGCGGCACATAGTGGAGCTGCGTCTCGACCGCGCGAACGCGGCCGGCGAGGGCGGCGCTCTCGAACGCGTCCAGGTCCGCTCCCGCACCACCAACGTGCACCCGCCGAAGTGGAGCGACGAGCAGGTCTCGGACAAGCCGTCCTACCGGATGCTGCGCTGGTGGTCGGTCGGGGCCGAGGAGGGCGCCCGGTGAACCGCTTCGCGCTCGCGGTCTCCGCGGCCATCGCCCGCGTCACCGAGTCCGCCCTCGGTCCCTGGCAGACGGCGGTCATCCGCATCGGCTTCACCGCGACCTGGCTGCTGTTCCTGCTGCGCGAGTTCCCCCACCGCCAGGAGCTGTACGGCCCCGACGGCCCCTGGGACTTCGACCTGGCCCAGCAGCTGATCGGGACGAACGGCTCCTTCACCGCTCTGATCTGGTCGAACAGCCAGCTCTGGTTCGAGAGCGTCTACGCCTTCGCCGTCCTGACCAGCGTGCTGCTGCTGCTCGGCTGGCGTACCCGCACGATGTCCGTGCTGTTCATGGTGGGCGTGCTCTCGCTGCAGAACCGCTCCATCTTCATGGGCGACGGCGGCGACAACGTCCTGCACCTGATGTGCGTCTACCTCGTGTTCACGCGCTGCGGCCAGGTGTGGTCGCTGGACGAGCGCCGGGCCAGGCTCGCGCGCGAGGCACGCGCGCGTGGCGAGCGGATCCGGCCCGACCGGCTCGGCCCGGCCCTCTGGGGCGTGCTCGGGGTCGCGCTGGTCTCGGTGACCGTGGCGGGCCGCCTCGACGGTGACCTGACCGTGCCGGTGATCCTGTGGGGCGTCTGGCTGGCGCAGGCCGTGTGGTGGATCGTGGGCCACCGCGCGACGACCCCCGAGCCCCGCATCCTGCTCGACGTCGTCGGCAACGTCGTGCACAACGGCGCCCTGCTGGTGATCATGGCCGAGGCGTGTCTGATCTACGCGACCGCCGGCTGGTACAAGATCCAGGGCTCCCGCTGGCAGGACGGCACCGCCGTTCACTACCCGCTGCACCTCGACTACTTCTCGCCCTGGCCCGCCCTCGCCGACCTGCTGTCCTCCAGCGGGACGATGGTGATGCTCATCACCTACGGCACGGTCATCGTGCAGGTCGCCTTCCCGTTCACGCTGTTCAACCGGCGGGTCAAGAACGTCCTGCTCGCGGCGATGATCACCGAGCACGCCGTGATCGCGGTCGTCCTCGGGCTGCCGTTCTTCTCCCTGGCGATGATCGCGGCGGACGCGGTCTTCCTGCCGACCTCGTTCCTGCGCCGGCTGGGCGACTGGGCCGTACGCGCGCGTGGCGGCCTGTCGCGTCTGGCGGGGCGCGGTGACGACCGTACGGAGCTCCCCGCACCGCGCACCCCGGAGAACCCCGAGCACACGCACGTAGGCTTCACGGCATGACCGTGACCTCGTGGAACCGGCTTGCCGACACCTCGGTGCTGCTCGACGGCTTCCACGCCCTCAAGCACGCCGTGCGCTTCGGAGCGGAGGTCCCGGTGGCGGTCGCCGTCGACCGGGCGGCCACGCTGGCCCTCGCCGACGAGCTGGCGCCGGACGTACGGGATGCGCTGGACGCGCTCCTGACGCAGGTCCCGGAGGCGACGTACACCTCGCTCGTGCCGCGCCCGCATCCCACCGCGGTGGCCGCCCTGGCCGTACGGCCGTCGCGCTCCGTCCACCTGGAAAGGCTGGCGCACCGCCCCCGTACCGCTCCGGTCGTGGTCCTCGACAACCCCCGCAACCTCGGCAACGCGGGCGCGGTGATCCGCCTGGCGGCCGGCTTCGGCGCGACCGGCGTGGTCACCACCGGCACGCTGGACCCCTGGCACCCCACGGTCGTACGGGGCGGGGCGGGCCTGCACTTCGCGACGGCGGTGGAGCGGCTGGGCGTGGACGAACTGCCGTCCGGGCCGGTCTTCGCGCTGGACCCGGAGGGCGACGACATCCGGGGCGGCAAGCTCCCGGACGACGCCGTCCTCGCCTTCGGCTCCGAACGCAGCGGGCTGTCCGCCGAACTGCGCGCGCGTGCCGACCATCTGGTGTCCCTGCCGATGCGCCCCCAGGTCTCCAGCTACAACCTCGCCACGAGCGTGGCGATGACGCTGTACCACTGGAGCCTCACCGGGGGCGCTTTCCCGGTCTAGGCCTCCCGGCGCACCTCGACGACCCGGAACCGGTTCGCCACGAACGCCCCGTCGCACAGCGCCGAGTTGGCGGCCGGGTTACCGCCCGAACCGTGGAAGTCGGAGAACGCGGCCGTCTGGTTCACGTACACCCCACCCGTGAGGTTCAGCGACAACTGGGCCGCCTCCTCCAGACAGACCTCCTGAAGCGCGCCCTCGACCTCGTCGTCGGTGGTGTACGCCCCGACGGTCATCGCACCCTTCTCCCGCACGGTCCGCCGCAGCAGCTCCACCGCGTCCGCCGCCGAGTCCACCGCCACGGCGAACGACACCGGGCCGAAGCACTCGCTCATGTACGCGGCCTCGTCGTCCGGCTTGGCCCCGTCCAGCTTCACGATCACCGGCGTACGGACCACCGCGTCCGGGAAGTCCGGGTTGGCGATCTCCCGGGAGGCGAGGGCGACTTCGCCCAGCCCCGCCGCGGCCTCCAGACGGGCCTTCACGTCCGGGTTGACGATCGCGCCGAGCAGGGCGTTCGCGCGGGCGTCGTCGCCGAGGAGGCCGTCGACCGAGCGGGCGAGGTCGGCGACGACCTCGTCATAGGTGCGGGGGCCCTCGTCGGTGCGGATGCCCTCGCGGGGGATCAGCAGGTTCTGCGGGGTGGTGCACATCTGGCCGCTGTACAGGGACAGGGAGAAGGCCAGGTTGGACAGCATGCCCTTGTAGTCGTCCGTCGAGTCGACGACCACCGTGTTGACGCCGGCCTTCTCCGTGTAGACCTGCGCCTGGCGGGCGTTGGTCTCCAGCCAGTCGCCGAACACGGTCGAGCCGGTGTAGTCGATGACCCGGATCTCGGGGCGGGTGGCCAGGGTCTTGGCGATGCCCTCACCCGGCCGCTCGGCGGCCAGCGAGACCAGGTTCGGGTCGAAGCCCGCCTCGGTGAGCACCTGCCGGGCGACCTGCACGGTCAGCGCGAGCGGCAGGACCGCGCGCGGGTGGGGCTTCACGAGGACCGCGTTGCCGGTGGCGAGGGAGGCGAACAGGCCGGGGTAGCCGTTCCAGGTCGGGAAGGTGTTGCATCCGATGACCATGCCGATGCCGCGCGGGACCGGCGTGAACTGCTTGTTCAGCGCGAGTGGGTCGCGCTTGCCCTGCGGCTTGGTCCACTCCGCGGTGTCGGGGGTGCGGACCTGCTCGACGTACGCGTACGCCACGGCCTCCAGGCCCCGGTCCTGCGCGTGCGGGCCGCCCGCCTGGAAGGCCATCATGAACGCCTGGCCGGAGGTGTGCATGACCGCGTGCGCGAACTCGTGGGTCCGGTCGCTGATCCGCTTGAGGATCTCCACGCAGACCACCGCGCGCATCTCCGCGCCCGCGTCGCGCCACGCGCGCATGCCGGACCGCATGGCCGGCAGCAGCTCGTCGATGTTCGCGTGCGGGTACTCGACGCCCAGCTCGATGCCGTACGGGGACACCTCGCCGCCCACCCAGCCGTCCGTGCCGGGCTGGCCGAGGTCGAGGCGGCCACCGAGGAGGGCGTCGAAGGCGGCCTTGCCCGCCGCCGCGTCCAGGCTGCCGTTCTCACCGTAGGCCTTGGGGTGCTCGGGGTGCGGGGACCAGTAGGCGCGGGTGCGGATCGCCTCCAGCGCCTGGTCGAGGGTGGGCCGGTGCTTGGCGATCAGCTCGTGGGCGGTCAGTTCGGCGGCCATGCGGGACCAACTCCTCGTTTCCAGAGCTCTCCGTCGAGCTCATGACCTGGGCAGAAACATGGGCAGGAACAGGCAGTCAGAGTTAGAGTAACCGAACGATCGGTCGGTTCAAGGGGGTCCGCCGCATCTGTGGAAAACCCCGTGCGGGAGGATCGCGCACATGACAGCACTCGACCTCAACAGCCCCGTGGCCGTCGTCGGCACCGGCACCATGGGCCAGGGCATCGCGCAGGTCGCGTTGATCGCGGGCCATCCCGTACGGCTGTACGACGCCGCTCCCGGGCGTGCCCAGACCGCGGCCGACGCGATCGGCGCCCGCCTCGACCGGCTCGTCGAGAAGGAGCGCCTCGCCGGCGCCGACCGCGACGCGGCCCGCGCCCGGCTGCTGCCCGCGCAGTCGCTCGCCGACCTCGCGGACTGCACCCTGGTCATCGAGGCCGTCCTGGAGCGCCTGGACGTCAAACAGGAGCTGTTCCGGGAGCTGGAGGGCATCGTCGGCGAGGACTGCCTGCTGGCCAGCAACACCTCGTCCCTGTCGGTGACGGCCATCGGTGGTGCTCTGGAGAACCCCGGCCGCTTCGTCGGCCTGCACTTCTTCAACCCCGCGCCGCTGCTGCCGCTCGTCGAGGTCGTCTCCGGGTTCGCCAGCGACGTCACGTCGGCCACGCGCGCGTACGAGACGGCACGGGCCTGGGGCAAGACGCCGGTCGCCTGCGCGGACACCCCCGGCTTCATCGTCAACCGCATCGCCCGGCCCTTCTACGCCGAGGCCCTCGCCGTCTACGAGGCGCAAGGAGCCGACCCGGCCACCATCGACGCCGTTCTGCGCGAGTGCGGCGGCTTCAAGATGGGCGCGTTCGAGCTCACCGACCTCATCGGGCAGGACGTCAACGAGTCCGTCACGCACTCCGTGTGGCAGTCCTTCTTCCAGGACGTGCGCTTCACGCCCTCGCTCGCCCAGCGGCGCCTGGTGGAGGCGGGCCGGCTCGGCCGCAAGAGCGGACAGGGCTGGTACGACTACTCCGACGGGAACGGGGCCGCCGAGCGCGACGAGCCGCACACCGCGGAGAAGAGCCGGCCGCCCGCCCATGTCGTCGTCGAGGGTGACCTGGGCCCGGCCTCCGAGCTGCTCGCGCTGATCCGCGAGGCGGGCATCCCGGTGCGCGAGGAGGACGAGGACCACGGCACCCGCCTGGTGCTGCCGAGCGGTGGCCAGCTCGCGCTCGCCGACGGCCAGACGTCGGTGGAGTTCCGGGACGTCGTCTATTTCGACCTCGCCCTGGACTACCGCCGGGCCACCCGGATCGCCCTGTCCGCCTCCCAGGACACCTCGCCCCAGACCCTCGCCGAGGCCACCGGCCTCTTCCAGGCGCTCGGCAAGAACGTCAGCGTCATCGGCGACGTCCCCGGCATGATCGTCGCCCGCACGGTCGCCCGGATCGTCGACCTGGCGCACGACGCCGTCGCCAAGGGCGTGGCCACCGAGGAGGACATCGACACCGCGATGCGCCTCGGAGTGAACTACCCGCTCGGCCCCTTCGAGTGGAGCCGCAGGCTCGGCCGCAACTGGGCGTACGCCCTCCTCGACGACCTGCACCTGCGCGACCCCTCCGGGCGCTACGCGCCGTCCCTGGCGCTGTACCGCCACGCGTACGCCTCCGACAAGCGGGAGGGCAACACCTCATGACCACGGCCAAGCGCGACACGTACACCCCGGAGACGCTGCTCTCCGTCGCCGTGCAGGTCTTCAACGAGCGCGGCTACGACGGCACCTCCATGGAGCACCTCTCCAAGGCGGCCGGCATCTCCAAGTCGTCGATCTACCACCACGTCAGCGGCAAGGAAGAGCTGCTGCGCCGCGCGGTCAGCCGTGCTCTCGACGGGCTCTTCGGGATCCTCGAAGAGGAGCACGCGCGCGTGGGGCACGCCGCCGACCGGCTGGAACACGTCGTCCGGCGCATGGTCGAGGTGCTCATAGGCGACCTGCCCTACGTGACGCTGCTGCTGCGCGTGCGCGGCAACACCGACACCGAGCGGTGGGCCCTGGAACGGCGCCGCGACTTCGACCACCAGGTCGCCGAACTGCTGAAGGCGGCCGCCGCGGACGGGGAGGTGCGCGCCGACGTGGAGGTACGTCTGGCGACCCGGCTCGTCTTCGGGATGATCAACTCGATCGTGGAGTGGTACCGCCCGGACGGCCGCGGCATGAACGAACGCGAGGTCGCCGAGACGGTGGTGCGGCTGATCTTCGGGGGCCTGCGGCAGGCGGGCTGACCGCCCCTGGCGGGGCCGTCCCCGGCGCCTCGGCGAGCTGAGTACAGGCGCGTGGGCGGGTGAGTACGCCGACGGATGTCCGGGGCGGTGCGGGCTGGTGGGCTGTGCCGCATGACCCAGAACGACGTACGGCCCTCCGACGCCGATCCGACGTGGTGGAAGGCGCCGCTCGTGGCCACGGTGCCCGGACTTCCCCTCCTCTTGTGGGAGTTCATCATGGGCGCCGAGAAAGCCCTCGGCGCCATCGGCGGCGCGGTGTACTGGGCGTTCGGCCTGCTCGCCCTCGCCTGGGCGCTGCCGCACCGCCGGTCCGTGCGGATGCTGCGGGTGACGGCTGCCGTCGCCGGGCTCGTCTGCGCGATCCTTCCGTTGCTGCTCCTGGTGTGGATGGGCATGTGGATGGCCTCGGCCTGACGGCTGGGGCGGACCGCTCAGCCCTGTGGCTCCAGGTCCTCCTCCTCGAACACCAGCAGCGTGCGGGTGCTGAGTACCTCCGGGATCGCCTGGAGGCGGGTGAGGACCAGCTCGCGCAGGGCGCGGTTGTCGGGTGTGTGCACCAGGATCAGTACGTCGAAGTCGCCGCCCACCAGGGCGATGTGCGCGGCGCCGGGCAGCAGGCGCAGCTGCTCGCGGACCGTGCGCCAGGTGTTCTGGACGATCTTGAGGGTGATGTACGCCGACGTTCCGTGGCCCGCCCGCTCGTGGTTGACGCGGGCACCGAACCCGCGGATGACGCCGTCCTCGACGAGGCGGTTGATGCGGGCGTAGGCGTTGGCGCGTGAGACATGGACCCGCTCGGCGACCGACCGTATCGACGCGCGGCCGTCGGCCTGGAGCATCTGGAGGATGTCCTGATCGATGGCGTCGAGCGGGCGGGCTGGTGGCAGGAGGGAGCCGCCGTCCGGGCTTTCGGCCATTTGTTCAGGCGACATGTCCCCCCACCTTCCTCCTGTGGACGTACTGCGTTCATTGGAGGCTGTGGAGAACCGTTTGTCCACAGCCTGAGGCCGCCTGTAGCCAAAATGTGCCGACGACCGAACAATCGGTAGGGAGGCGCGTCACCGAAGCCGCGCCTCCCGTAGCCACTCCCACGAGGAGGTGCCGTCATGACGGTCATGGAGCAGCGGGGCGCGTACCGGCCATCGCCGCCGCCCGCCTGGCAGCCCCGTATGGACCCCGCGCCGCTGCTGCCCGACGCCGAGCCGTACCGCGTCCTCGGGACCGAGGCGGCGACGAAGGCCGACCCGGGCCTGCTGCGCCGGCTGTACGCCGAGCTGGTGCGCGGCCGCCGGTACAACACGCAGGCCACCGCGCTCACCAAGCAGGGTCGCCTCGCCGTCTACCCCTCCAGCACCGGCCAGGAGGCCTGCGAGGTCGCCGCCGCGCTGGCTCTGGAGGAGCGCGACTGGCTGTTCCCCAGCTACCGCGACACCCTCGCCGCCGTGGCGCGCGGGCTGGACCCCGTGCAGGCCCTGACCCTGCTGCGCGGCGACTGGCACACCGGCTACGACCCGCACGAGCACCGCGTGGCGCCCCTGTGCACGCCGCTCGCCACCCAGCTCCCGCACGCCGTCGGTCTCGCGCACGCCGCCCGCCTCAAGGGCGACGAGGTGGTCGCGCTCGCCATGGTCGGCGACGGCGGCTCCAGCGAGGGCGACTTCCACGAGGCGCTGAACTTCGCCGCCGTGTGGCGGGCACCGGTCGTCTTCCTCGTCCAGAACAACGGCTTCGCGATCTCCGTCCCGCTCGCCAAGCAGACCGCGGCCCCGTCGCTGGCCCACAAGGCCGTCGGCTACGGCATGCCCGGCCGCCTGGTCGACGGCAACGACGCGGCCGCTGTGCACGAGGTGGTCGGCGACGCCGTACGGCACGCCCGCGCGGGCGGCGGGCCCACGCTGATCGAGGCGATCACCTACCGCATCGACGCCCACACCAACGCCGACGACGCGACCCGCTACCGAGGCGACTCCGAGGTCGAGACCTGGCGCGGGCACGACCCGATCGCCCTCCTGGAGCACGAGCTGACCGAGCGCGGCCTGATCGACGAGGCCGGCATCCAGGCCGCCCGCGACGCCGCCGAGACCATGGCCGCCGACCTGCGCGAACGCATGAACCAGGACCCGGCCCTCGACCCGATGGACCTGTTCGCCCACGTGTACGCCGAGCCCACCCCGCAACTGCGCGAACAGCGGGCGCAGTTGCGGGCCGAGCTCCAGGCCGAGTCGGAAGGGTCGCACCGATGACCACCGTCGCCGTCAAGCCGGCCACCATGGCGCAGGCCCTCACCCGCGGGCTCCGCGACGCCATGGCGGAAGACCCCGCCGTGCATGTCATGGGCGAGGACGTCGGCACCCTCGGCGGTGTCTTCCGGGTCACCGACGGGCTCGCCGAGGAGTTCGGCGAGGACCGCTGCACGGACACGCCGCTGGCCGAGGCGGGGATTCTGGGCACGGCGGTGGGCATGGCCATGTACGGCCTGCGCCCGGTCGTGGAGATGCAGTTCGACGCGTTCGCCTACCCGGCGTTCGAGCAGCTGATCTCGCACGTCTCCCGCACCCGCAACCGCACGCGCGGCAAGATGCCGCTCCCGATCACGATCCGCGTTCCCTACGGCGGCGGCATCGGCGGCGTCGAGCACCACAGCGACTCGTCCGAGGCGTACTACATGGCGACTCCGGGGCTCCATGTCGTCACGCCCGCGACCGTCGCCGACGCCTACGGCCTGCTGCGCGCCGCCATCGCCTCGGACGACCCGGTGGTCTTCCTGGAGCCCAAGCGGCTGTACTGGTCGAAGGACGCCTGGAACCCTGAGGACCCGCAGACCGTTGAACCGATTGGCCGCGCGGTGGTGCGGCGCTCGGGGAGGAGCGCCACGCTCATCACGTACGGTCCGTCCGTGCCCGTCTGCCTCGAAGCCGCCGAGGCGGCGCGGGAGGAGGGGTGGGACCTGGAAGTCGTCGACCTGCGCTCGCTGGTGCCGTTCGACGACGAGACGGTCAGCGCCTCGGTACGGCGGACCGGGCGAGCGGTCGTCGTACATGAGTCGGGCGGGTTCGGCGGACCGGGAGGGGAGATCGCGGCCCGGGTCACGGAGCGCTGCTTCCACCACCTGGAGGCGCCGGTGCTGCGCGTGGCCGGGTTCGACATCCCCTACCCGCCGCCGATGCTGGAGCGTCACCACCTGCCCGGCGTGGACCGGATCCTGGACGCCGTGGGGCGTCTTCAGTGGGAGGCGGAGAGCTGATGGCCCAGGTGCTGGAGTTCAGGCTGCCGGATCTCGGCGAGGGCCTGACCGAGGCGGAGATCGTGCGCTGGCTGGTCGAGGTCGGCGACGTCGTCGCGGTCGACCAGCCGGTCGTCGAGGTCGAGACGGCCAAGGCGATGGTCGACATCCCCTGCCCCTACGCCGGTGTGGTCACGGCCCGCTTCGGCGAGGAGGGCAAGGAGCTTCCCGTGGGCGCGCCGCTGCTGACGGTGGCCGTCGGGGCGCCCGCCTCCGGCGCCGAGACCGAGGGCTCCGGGAACGTGCTGGTGGGGTACGGCACCTCCGAAGCACCGGCACGGCGCAGGAGGGTACGGCCGCAGGCGCCGATGCCTGCCGCACCCGCCCCGGCTGCCCCACCCGCGGAACCCGCGTCCGCCAACGGCAATGCCACCGCCCCGGAGCCGGCCGACGGACCCGTGCCGGTCATCTCCCCCCTCGTACGCCGCCTCGCCCGTGAGAACGGCCTGGATCTGCGGGAGCTGCACGGTTCCGGGCCCGACGGGCTCATCCTGCGGGCCGACGTGGAGTACGCGCTGCGCGCCGCCGAGGTGCACGGGCGGACGGCACAGCCCCCGGCCGCTCCGCACACGCCCGTGACGCCGGTGCCGGCGCCCTCCGCCGCCGTCCCGCCCGCGCAGCCCCCTGCCCGTTCCTCCGCCGCCCCCGCCGGTCTCCGCGTTCCCCTCAAGGGCGTTCGCGGCGCCGTCGCGGACAAGCTCTCCCGCAGCCGGCGGGAGATCCCGGACGCCACCTGCTGGGTGGACGCCGACGCGACGGAACTCATGCGGGCGCGGACGGCGATGAACGCCGTCGGCGGGCCGAAGATCTCCCTGCTCGCCCTGCTGGCCCGGATCTGCACCGCCGCCCTGGCCCGGTTCCCCGAGCTCAACGCCACGGTCGACATGGAGGCCAGGGAGATCATCCAGCTCGACCATGTGCACCTCGGGTTCGCGGCCCAGACCGAGCGGGGACTCGTCGTCCCGGTGGTGCGGGACGCGCACGCGCGGGACGTGGAGTCGCTGACCGCGGAGTTCGCCCGGCTCACCGAGGCGGCCCGCACGGGCACCCTCACCCCGGCGGAACTCACCGGCGGCACCTTCACGTTGAACAACTACGGCGTGTTCGGCGTCGACGGCTCCACGCCGATCATCAACCACCCCGAGGCCGCGATGCTGGGTGTCGGCCGCATCATCCCCAAGCCCTGGGTGCACGAGGGAGAGCTTGCGGTGCGGCAGGTGGTCGAGCTCTCGCTCACCTTCGACCACCGGGTCTGCGACGGCGGCACCGCGGGCGGGTTCCTGCGGTACGTGGCGGACTGCGTGGAACACCCGGCGGTGCTGCTGCGCACGCTGTGACGGATCCCCCGGGGCCCGCTGCTTCCCCCGCGTTCCCTGTGATCGTGGGGGCACGCATACTCGGGGGGTGACCGCGTACGAACCGACGGGCGCGCGAGACGCCGCCGATGCCGGGCACGACGTCGCGTACGACGCCGTCGTGCTCGCCGGGGGCGGCGCGCGGCGGCTCGGCGGTGTGGACAAGCCCGGGGTGCGCGTCGGTGGGCGCCCGCTGCTCGACCGGGTGCTCGCCGCCTGCGCCGACGCGCGGACCACCGTCGTCGTCGCCGAGCCCCGGCCAGCCGCGCGGCCGGTGACCTGGGCGCGTGAGGACCCGCCCGGCGGCGGCCCGCTCGCCGCCCTGGACGCCGGCCTGCGGCACACCACGGCGGAGCAGGTCGTCGTCCTCTCGGCCGACCTGCCGTTCCTCGACGAGGGCACGGTACGGCGGCTGCTGGCCGCCCTGCGCACCAGCGGCGCCGACGGCGCGCTGCTCACCGACGCCGACGGCCGCGACCAGCCCCTCGTCGCCGCGTACCGCGCGCCCGTACTGCGCCGTGAACTGGCCGCGCTCACCCGAGGGAACGACGGTCTCACCGGCCTCCCCCTGCGCCGGCTGACCGGCGCGCTCGGTCTCGTCCGCGTCCCCGACCCCGTCGCGTCCTTCGACTGCGACACCTGGGACGACATCGCCACCGCCAGGGCACGCATCAGGGAGCATGGGCACGTGTTGGATGAATGGATTTCCGCAGTCAAGGACGAACTGGGCCTCGACCTCGACGTCGACACCAAGCTGCTGCTGGACCTCGCCCGCGACGCCGCCCACGGCGTGGCGCGGCCCGCGGCCCCGCTGACCACCTTCCTCGTCGGGTACGCGGCAGCGCGGGCCAAGGGCGGTGAGGGCGGCCCCGAGGCCGTCGCCGAGGCTTCCCGCAAGGCCGCCGCCCTCGCCCTGCGCTGGGCGGAAGAGGCCGCGGCCGCACCGTCCGCCACGGCCCCAGAAGCGGCCCCCGACAGCCGTCCGGACGCCGGATGACCCCCCGCGGCATCCGCGCCGACGAGGACGCCGAGGACCTCGACGTCGAGGAGGTGCTCGCTCTCGTGAACGAAGGCAACGGCCACCACACCCCGGCCGACCACGTGCCCGCACCCACCCCGCGCACCACCGGCCCCGACCAGCCCGACCGGCACCAGGCGGACCGGCACCAGGCGGACCGGCCCAGCCCGGACCAGCACAAGCCGGATCGCCACCACAAGGCCACCCCCTGGCCCGAGGCCCGCGAGATCGCCGCCCGCGCCGGCCACGCCGCCCTGGCCGGCACCCGGGCCGCCGGCCGCGCTCCCGTCTCCGTCCCCCTCGACGACGCCCTCGGTCTCGCCCTGGCCGCCCCCCTGACCGCCTCCACCGACCTGCCCTCCTTCGACACCTCGGCCATGGACGGCTGGGCCATCGCGGGCCCCGGCCCCTGGGCCGTGCGGGAGGAAGGCGTGCTGGCCGGGCACGCCGAGCCCGAGCCGCTCACCGACGGGGAGGCCGTCCGTATCGCGACCGGCGCCCGCATCCCCCCGGACACCACCGCCGTCCTGCGCAGCGAGCACGGACGCACCGACACCAAGGGCCAGCTGCACGCCACCCGGGAGGTCCAGCCCGGTCAGGACATCCGCCCACGCGGCCAGGAGTGCCGTAGGGGCGACGACCTGCTCGCCGTCGGCACCGTTGTGACCCCGGCCGTGCTGGGCCTGGCGGCCGCCGCCGGATACGACACCCTCAGCGCCGTACCCCGCCCCCGCGTCCAGGTCCTCGTCCTCGGCGACGAGTTGCTCACCGCGGGGCTGCCGCACGACGGGCTGATCCGTGATGCCCTCGGCCCGATGCTGCCGCCCTGGCTGCGCGCACTCGGCGCCGAGGTCACGGCCGTACGCCGTCTCGGCGACGACGCCAAGGCCCTGCACAAGGCGCTCACCACCTCCGCCGCCGACCTCATCGTCACCACCGGCGGCACCGCGGCCGGCCCCGTCGACCATGTCCACCCCACCCTGCACCGCATCGGTGCCGAACTCCTGGTGGACAGCGTCAAGGTGCGGCCCGGCCATCCGATGCTGCTGGCCCGTGTCAAGGAGAACCAGCACCTTGTCGGTCTGCCCGGCAACCCCCTCGCCGCCGTCTCCGGCCTGCTCACGCTCGCCGAACCCCTGCTGCGCGCACTGGCGGCACGCCCCGCCCCGGAGCCCTACACGCTGCCGCTGAAAGACGCGGCACACGGGCATCCGTACGACACCCGGCTCATCCCCGTCGTGCTGCGCGGCGACCATGCCGTGCCGCTGCACTACCACGGTCCGGCCATGCTGCGGGGAATGGCGGCGGCCGATGCCGTCGCCGTCGTGCCGCCGGGCGGCATTCGCGCCGGACAGGAGGCCGAACTGCTCGACCTGCCCTGGGCGATGGCCGGCATCGAGGTGTGTTTCACGTGAAACTTCCGGGCCAGGACGCGATCGCCCGTCGGGCGGACGAGAGGGTCGCGACCTATCGGGTGAAGCTTCCGAAGAAGATCGTGGAGCATCCGTTCCGGCAGGTCGCCAAGCGGGTTCTGCTGGCGCTGTCGCTGCTCGTTCTGACCGCCTTGATCGTCTACGCCGACCACGAGGGCTACAACGACAGCTCCGACGGCTCCGTCGACCTCCTCGACGCCTTCTACTACGCGACCGTCAGCCTCTCCACCACCGGATACGGCGACATCACCCCGGTCAGTGACGCCGCCCGGCTCACCAACATCTTCGTCATCACGCCCATGCGAGTGCTGTTCCTGATCATCCTGGTCGGCACCACGCTCGAGGTCCTCACCGAGCGGACCCGCGAGGAATGGCGTCTGAACCGCTGGAGGTCCACCTTGCGCGACCACACCATCGTCGTCGGATTCGGCACGAAGGGGCGCTCGGCGATTCAGACCGTCTGTGCGACGGGCCTGAAGAAGGAACAGGTCATCGTGGTCGACCCGAGTTCCAAGGTGATCGAGGCGGCCGTCGCGGACGGGTACGCCGGAGTCACGGGGGACGCGACACGCAGCGAGGTCCTGAAGCGGGCCGAAGTGCACAAGGCGCGGAAGATCATCATCGCCACCCAGCGGGACGACACGGCCGTCCTGGTGACCCTGACGGCCCGGCAGCTCAACCGCGGCGCGAAGATCGTGGCCGCGGTGCGCGAGGAGGAGAACGCGCCGCTGCTGAAGCAGTCCGGCGCCGACGCGGTCATCACCAGCGCCAGCGCGGCCGGCCGGCTGCTCGGCCTCTCCGTGCTCAGCCCCGCCGCCGGCATGGTCCTGGAGGACCTGATCCAGCAGGGCAGCGGGCTCGACATCGTCGAACGGCCGGTCATAAAGGCCGAGGTGGGCAGGCGGCCGCGGGAGATGGACGACCTGGTGGTGAGCGTCCTGCGCGGGCACCGTGTGCTCGGATACGACGATCCGGCCGTCGGGACACTGGAGTTGACGGACCGGCTCATCACCATCGTGCGGGCGACGCCGGGCAGTCAGGTCGCACCCGACGACCGGCGTCTGCCCCCGGGGATGAAGCCCGTCTGACGCCCCGGGGGAGGAAGGCCGTCCGACGCCCCCGCCCCCCCGGCGGATGAAGGCTTTCTGACGTCCGGTCCGGCTACTTGCGGTTGTACAGCCGCATCGTGATCGGCCCGAAGACCACCACGAACAACGCCGCCCAGCCCAGCGACCAGGCGATCTCGTCCGCCGGCCAGTCGCCCGCCATCATTCCGCGGACGGCCGAGGACAGATGGGTGATCGGGCTGTTGTTGACGAAGGCCTGGAGCCAGCCCGGCATGGTCTTCGGGTCGACGAAGACGTTGGACAGGAAGGTGAGCGGGAAGATCACCATCATGCTGACGCCCATGACCGACTTCTCGGACCGCAGCATCAGCCCGAACATCGTCCAGATCCACGAGAACGCGAACGAGAAGGCGACCAGCAGCGCGATCCCGGCGAGCACTCCGCCGACGCCGCCGTCCGGGCGGTAACCGAGGATGATGCCGACGGTGAGCATCACGACGGACGCGATGGTGTAGCGCAGGGCGTCGCCCAGCAGATAGCCGACCATGGTCGACGGCCGCCAGATGGGCAGCGAACGGAACCGGTCGAAGACACCCTTCTCGATGTCGGTGTTCACCGAGACCCCTGTGTACATCGTGATCATCACGACCGACATCACCAGGATGCCGGGCAGCAGGAACTGGATGTACTCCTTCGGGGACCCGGCCAGGGCGCCCCCGAACAGGTACGTGTACATCAGCACCATCATGATCGGGAACGCGGTGACGTCGAAGAGCTGCTCCGGCACATGCTTGATCTTCAGGATCGCCCGCCAGCCGAAGGTCATGGAGGCCGACCAGGCGCTGGGCCGCGGCGGTCGCTCCCCGGAGACCAGCAGAGCGGCGAGCGACTCGGCGCTGACGGGGGCGAGTTCCTTGCTCTCGGTCTGCGTCACGGTGCTCATGCCGCCACCTCGTCCTTGTCGTCCTTGTCGCCCTTGCCGGCGTTGCCGTCGTTTTCGGGGGCGTCATGCGTGTCGTGTCCGGTGAGGGCGAGGAACACCTCGTCCAGGCTGGGCTGGCCCAGCGAGAAGTTGTCGACGGTGATGCCGGTGCGGGCCAGCTCGGCGAGCGCGCGGGCGGCCTGTTCCGCCGCGCCCCGGCCGTTGTTCGCCCCGGAGCCGACGCGGGCGGTGAGCGCCACGGGATCGGGCTCCAGTTGCACCTCCGTGTCCAGGGCCAGCCGCAGCACCTGCTGGGCCTGTGGCCGCTGCGCCGCGTCCCGCAGCCGGAGATGGACGGACCCGGCGCCGACGGAGGCCTTGAGCTCGCCCTTGGTCCCCTCGGCGATCACCTTGCCGCGGTCGATGACGGCGATCCGGGACGCCAGCTGGTCGGCCTCGTCCAGGTACTGCGTGGTCAGCAGCACGGTGGTGCCCTGGGCGACGACCGCCCGCACGATGTCCCACACCTGGTTGCGGCTGCGCGGGTCGAGACCGGTCGTCGGCTCGTCGAGGAAGAGCAGGTCGGGGGTGTTGAGGATGGACGCGGCGATGTCGATACGGCGCCGCATGCCGCCGGAGTAGTTCTTGACCTGCTTCCCGGCCGCGTCCGAAAGCCCGAAGGCCTCCAGGAGCTGCCCGGCCCGCTCCCGCGCGGCGTGCTTGCCGTGTCCGAGGAGCCGGGCCAGCAGAACCAGGTTCTCCGTGCCGGTCAGGTCCTCGTCCACGGAGGCGTACTGGCCGGTCAGGCTCACCCGGCCGCGCACCTCGTCGGCCTCGCGGACGACGTCGTGGCCGAAGACATGGGCCTCGCCGCCGTCGGGTCGTAGGAGGGTGGCGAGCATCTTCACCGTGGTGGTCTTGCCGGCGCCGTTCGGGCCGAGGACGCCGTAGACCGCGCCGGCCGGAACCGCGAGGTCCACGCCGTCGACTGCCCGTGTCTCACCGAACGTCTTCACCAGGCCCGCGGTCTCGATCGCGAGACCGGACGTCGTCTGCGTGCTCATGCTTCGGGGTCCTTCCGAGTGGCCTTCCGCGTTCTTGGGCTACGCATGGGGAGACTTTTACGGTCGCGCAAACTCATCGGTGCCGCACAGGGATTTTCGACCGGACCCGTCCAAGGGCCGAGGGACATGGGTCCGGGGACCGAGGCGGACCGCGCTCATGCGGTACCCGCACCCGGGCGAAAGGCCACGACGGGAGTACGCCCACCAGGGCGCGCGGGCCGGGGGTAGCGTCCGTCCCATGCATGCGATCACGATTCCCGAACCTGGTGGGCCCGAGGCGCTGGTGTGGGACGAGGTCCCCGATCCCGTGCCCGGTGAGGGCGAGGTACTGGTCGAGGTGGTGGCCGGGGCCGTCAACCGCGCCGACATCCTGCAACGGCAGGGCTTCTACAACCCGCCTCCCGGCGCCTCCCCCTACCCCGGCCTGGAGTGCTCCGGCCGGATCGTCGAGCTCGGCCCCGGCGTCTCCGGCTGGGCCGTCGGCGACGAGGTGTGCGCGCTGCTCTCGGGCGGCGGCTACGCGGAGAAGGTCGCCGTCCCGGCCGGCCAACTGCTGCCCGTGCCCAAGGGCGTGAGCCTCACCCGGGCCGCCGCCCTGCCCGAAGTGGTGTGCACGGTCTGGTCGAACGTCTTCATGGTGGCCCACCTGCGTCCCGGCGAGACCCTGCTCGTGCACGGCGGCTCCAGCGGCATCGGCACCATGGCCATCCAGCTCGCCAAGGCCGTCGGCGCCAAGGTCGCCGTCACGGCGGGCAGCAGGGAGAAGCTCGACCGGTGCGCCGAGCTGGGCGCCGACATCCTGGTCAACTACCGGGAACAGGACTTCGTCGCCGAGGTCAAGAAGGCCACCGACGGGGCCGGCGCCGACGTGATCCTCGACAACATGGGCGCCAAGTACCTCGACCGCAACGTCCAGACCCTCGCCGTCAACGGCCGCCTCGCCATCATCGGCATGCAGGGCGGCGTCAAGGGCGAGCTCAACATCGGCGCCCTCCTGGCCAAGCGAGGCGCCGTCAGCGCGACCTCCCTGCGTGCCCGCCCCCTCGACGAGAAGGCGGCGATCGTCGCGGCCGCACGCGAGCACGTCTGGCCCCTGCTGGACGCCGGCCATGTCCGCCCGGTCGTCGACCGCGAGGTCCCGATGAACGACGCGGCCGAGGCGCACCGGGTGCTGGAGGAGAGCGGTCATATCGGCAAGGTGCTCCTGGTGGCGCCGTAGCACCGGTCACCGGCCTGATCCGACGGACACCCGCCCAGGGCCCGTCCGGCGGAAAGGGCCCTAGCCGCGCCGCAGCCGTAGCCCGACGAAGGCGAGGCCCAGACCGAGCCCGACGAGGACCAGGCCGGTGCCCAGCGGCAGGACCTGCAGTACGGGCTCGGCGGAGTCCTCGGCACGCACCACCGGCTGTCGTACGGGCGGGTCCGGTGAGGCGGACGCCGCCGCGGAGGTGTCTTCGGCATCCTCGGCGTCCTCGTCGGCGCTGTCCGAACGGCCGGGCGGCGCACTCCCGCCGTCGTCCTCGCCCTCCGACTCCGACCGCGCCGAGCCGTCACCCGCCTCTTCGTCCTCCCCCGCGTCCTCGTCCCGGTCCGGCTTCTCCGCCGGTACCGCTTCCTCGTCCTCCAGCGGCCCCTTCTCCCGCCCCGGCCGCTCCCGCCCCTCACCCGCCCGGCTTCCGGCCCGGGAGGGCCCGTCGGAGGGGCTGGGACGGGCCGCGGCGGCCCCGTGGGCGCTGGCGGTGGGGGGCACCCCGGAATGCCGGGCCTTCCTGGCCTCCCGGGACTCCCCGGATCCGCCGGACTCACCTGGCCTCTCCGGCCTCCCTGACCTGCCAGGCTTCCCGGGCTCCCCCGACCCGGTGGCCGAGGAGGCGGAAGGACCCGGGGACCCACTCGCAGCGGTCGAGGAAGGCCGGGACCCGGCCGTCGGGCTGGGGCCGCCGGGACGGGAGTCGGAGGCGCCCCCAGGGGCGGCCGAGCCCGCGGAGGCAGCCGTAGGGAGACCCGCGGGCGCGGACGGGACCCGGGAGGCAGCCGGCGATCCGGACGGGGCCCCCGGCGCAGCCGGACCACGGGGACCCTCGAAGCCGTACGCCGCCCCGGCCGTCCCGTACGGCCCCACCACCAGCCCGGCCGCCAGCACTCCCAGCGTCCCCGCCGTCCGCAGCGCCTCCGTCGACAGGCCGCGCGGGCCACCGCGAACAACGCGCGGCCGCCCCCGCCGCCCCGGCACGACCCCCAGCCATGAAGTCATGGGACAAGCCTCACAGCACATGGCACACCCGGCATTCCGGACTCCGCCACCCGACCGAATCCGACGAGACGGCCGCCGGAATCTCCCGCGGCGTAAACGGTGGATCACCCCACACAGGGGGCACCACGATGATGAGCTGTACGGGTGCGAGAGAATGGCGGCATGGAGATGCCGAGGAACGAAAGGTCGTCCGAGACGCCCCAGATCCTGGTCGTGGGCCAGGACGGGATGGCGCTCAGCGGAGGCAACGGAGACGAGGACTCCCGCGAGATCCCGGTGACGGAGCAGGTCGAGCAGCCGGCGAAGGTCATGCGGATCGGCAGCATGATCAAGCAGCTGCTCGAAGAGGTGCGCGTGGCTCCGCTGGACGAGGCGAGCCGGGTCCGGCTGAAGGAGATCCACGCCAGCTCCGTGAAGGAGCTGGAGGACGGCCTGGCCCCGGAACTCGTCGAGGAGCTGGAGCGGCTCTCCCTGCCGTTCACGGACGAGGCGACACCGAGCGACGCGGAACTGCGGATCGCGCAGGCCCAGTTGGTCGGCTGGCTGGAGGGCCTCTTCCACGGCATCCAGACCACGCTCTTCGCCCAGCAGATGGCCGCGCGCGCCCAGTTGGAGCAGATGCGCCGCGCCCTTCCGCCGGGGGTCGGTGGCCACGAGGAGGGTGGCGAACACCGCCAGGGCGGACCGTACCTGTAAGACACCCGTAAGACATCCGACGCGTATGCGAAGGGCCCGGCAGCAGCTGCTGCCGGGCCCTTTCACCTGGGCGGTACCACGTTCGCCGGGATCACTCCGGATTGCCCGTGGAGACCTGGAACTCCAGCTCCGGCGGGTTGTCCGGATCCATGTCGTAACGCGCCGTGGGCGACTGCCGCATGACGGTGCCCTCGCCGAACGTGTTCTCGTTGACGTCGACCTTCTTGTACTTCCAGTTCGCGGCATCGAGGCACTTGACGACGGACGGCCAGTACTTGAAGGAGAAGTCCGGCATCTGCACCTTGTCGGGATCGAGAAGCGACTCCCGCGGCTCGGTGCACTCGGTCGTCTCGACCGTGTCACCGCTGTCCCCCGCCCGGTATCCGGGGGCCTTCGACGTCGACGTCGTGGCGGTCGAGCCACCGCTCCCGCCGCTTCCGCCCTCGTCGTCGGTGCCGCCGCCGAGCGTCAGGGCCGCGATCAGGCCGCCCACCGCGACGACGGACACGATGACCGAGCCGACGATCACCGGCCGGTTGCTCTTGCCGCCGCCCGAACCGGGCTGCGGCTGGGGCGACATGGTGTACGGCGGCGGGGTCGGGTGGCCCGGCTGCGGGGAGTACGAGGCGGGCGGCGGCGTCTGGTAGCCGGGCTGCTGCGGGTAGCCGTACGCCGGCGAGGGCATCGACGGCGGCGGGGTGCCGTACGGGTTCGGGGGCGGGGTCTGCGGATACGGCGTCTGGACCGGGCCCGCGGGCGGCGGCGCCTGGCCGACCGGCGGGAACACCGAGGCGCCGACACCCTGGCCGTGCTGCGTCTGTGCGCCTGGCACGATGCTGGGCGGAGCCGCCTGGAAGGACGCGACCACGCGCAGGCACTCGTCACGCATGGCCTCGGCGCTCGGGAAGCGCTCGTTCGGGTTCTTCTTCAGGGCGCGGGCGACCAGCGCGTCCACGGCCGGGGGCAGCGCGCGGTTGATCGAGGACGGAGCCACCGGCTCCTCCTGCACATGCGCGTACGCGATCGCCAGCGGCGAGTCCGCGTCGAACGGCAGTCGCCCGGTGACGAGTTGGAAGAGCATGATGCCGACCGAGTAGAGGTCGGAGCGGGCGTCCACACCGCGGCCGAGTGCCTGTTCCGGCGAGAGGTACTGCGGGGTGCCGACGACCATGCCGGTCTGTGTCATGGACGTCACACCGGACTGCATGGCGCGCGCGATGCCGAAGTCCATCACCTTGACGACGCCGCGCTTGTTCATCATCACGTTGCCCGGCTTGATGTCCCGGTGGACCAGGCCCATCTCGTGGCTGATCTCCAGCGCCGCGAGCACATCCGCGGTGATCTTCAGCGCCTTGTCGGCGGGCACCGCGCCGAACTGGCGGACGTCCTCGTCGAAGACCGAGCTGAGCGGGCGGCCCTCGATGTACTCCATGACGATGTACGGCATCGTCGTGCCGTCGAGGTCTTCCTCGCCGGTGTCGAAGACCGAGACGATATTGGTGTGCGTGAGCTTCGCCACGGCCTGGGCCTCGCGGCGGAAGCGCTCACGGAACGCCTGCTCGCGGCCGAGTTCGGTGTGCAGGGTCTTGACCGCGACCTGCCGGTCGAGCACGGAGTCGTACGCGAGATGCACCGAGGCCATACCGCCCTCGCCGAGCAAGTCGCGCAGCTGATAGCGGCCGCCGGCCAACGCCCGCCCCGCGTACCGGCCCTGCGCGCCGTCCTGGCTCATGTTCTGCGTCCCCCGTACCCTCTCGGGCGCCTGCGACCCTCGTGAACCGAGTGATCCCGAGTGATCCAATGTGCTATTCCCGGCCAAGTCTGCCCCACGGCACTGACAGGTCAAGCGCGGTGCCCGTTCCGTGACCGTACGCGAAGGGAGCGTCGCGGAAGCGTTACAAGGGTCGTACGGCCGGTGCACAGAATTTGCACGAGTGGACGGGGTACCGGTTTGATGGCCGGTCCGGCTCCTTCCGGTTGGGGCGGCCGTCTCGGACCGGCGGCTTGCGCGGAGGCTGTAGCGTGGCCGACGGAGACCGTAACAACACCGCGCGCACCGCGGGCAGAAACGACGGCGAGGACTGATGGCACAGCAGCAGCGCGCTCAGGGCCCGTCCGACCCCGAGGCGGCTGGCGGCGGTATGTCAGATTCGCCGGAGATGTGGGGTAACGGCGGGCTTGTCGGGGACGGCCGTTATCGGCTGACCCGCAGACTCGGCCGGGGCGGCATGGCCGAGGTGTTCGCGGCCGAGGACGTGCGCCTCGGACGCACCGTGGCGGTCAAGCTGCTGCGCTCCGACCTCGCCGAGGACCCGGTGTCCAAGGCCCGCTTCACGCGCGAGGCCCAGTCGGTGGCCGGCCTCAACCACCACGCGATCGTCGCCGTGTACGACTCCGGCGAGGACGTCGTGGGCGCCCACAGCGTGCCGTACATCGTGATGGAGATCGTCGAGGGCCGCACCATCCGCGACCTCCTGCTCAACGCCGAGGCGCCGGGGCCCGAGCAGGCCCTGATCATCGTCTCCGGCGTCCTGGAGGCGCTCGCCTACTCGCACCAGCACGGCATCGTGCACCGCGACATCAAGCCCGCCAACGTCATCATCACGCACAACGGCGCCGTGAAGGTGATGGACTTCGGCATCGCCCGCGCCCTGCACGGCGCGCAGTCGACGATGACGCAGACCGGCATGGTCATGGGCACCCCGCAGTACCTGTCGCCCGAGCAGGCGCTCGGCAAGGCGGTCGACCACCGCTCCGACCTGTACGCGACGGGCTGCCTGCTCTACGAACTCCTCGCGCTGCGGCCCCCGTTCACCGGCGAGACCCCGCTGTCGGTGGTCTACCAGCACGTCCAGGACATCCCGACCCCGCCGTCCGAGGTCTCCGACGCCACGCCGCCGGAGCTCGACGGCCTGGTCATGCGCTCGCTCGCCAAGGAGCCGGACGACCGGTTCCAGACGGCCGAGGAGATGCGCGGCCTCGTCCAGTACGGCCTGCAGATGCTGTACGACCAGGGCGGCCACACCGGCACCTGGAACACCGGCCCGGTGGCCGTGCACGAGGGCCGGCACACCCCGGCGTCCGGCTTCGCGAACACCACCGTCATGGGTCACCCCGGCGACTCGGGGTCCGGCACGACCCAGATCCCGCAGCCGATCCTGCCCAACCGGTACGGGGGCGGTGACGACGGCGGCTTCGAGGGGCACGGCAACAAGGGCGGCGGCCGCGGCAAGCTGTGGATCCTCGCCGTCTTCGCGGTGATCGCGATCGCGGCCGGCGTCGCGCTGGCGCTGCAGAACGGCGGCGGTGGCGGCGGTGGCGGCGACACCACGCAGACGCCGACCACGTCGCAGACCACCGACGAGGACAAGGCGACCGACGAGGCGACCGACGAGGCGACCGAGGAGCCGACCGACACGGTCACGGACGACGGCACCGGCACGGGCACCGACCCGACCTACGAGCCGACGCAGGATCCCACGTACGAGCCGACCGAGGACCCGACCGTCGAGCCGACCGAGGACCCGACCACGGCCGAGCCGACGGAGGATCCGACGGAGGAACCGACGGAGGATCCCACGGAGGACCCCACGCAGGATCCGACGGAGGAGCCGACGGCTCCCACGGGCGGCGCCATCGGCGGCGGCGCCTGAGCGGACCGGCCTCCCGGCGCGGTCGCGCCGACACCCCACGACCCACCCACGCGCGCGTGCGGCCCGGAAACGGGCTCCACGCGCGCGTGGCGTTTACGGCCGATGGCTGGATCGTTCTGCATCCATAACCTGACTTATCCGTTTTCATGCCCGAGACCAGCGTCACACCGGTTCAGTGACCTCATCCTCGGCGACTCTTCCCGTGACCTGGGTCACCGATATAACGTGCCGTTGTTCCGGCCCCCTGCAAGGCTGTGACCAGGACTTGTTCCGGACTTTCGCGATTTACTTGGAAATCCAAGCAAAAACGCAGGTCAGGAGGGGTTTCACAGAAATGTGGAGCACTGGGTAACGTGCCTTGTGCAGGGCGCTCGCCGGGGCACCTGTCACGCCTGTCCCCCAACGAGCCGCACCCACCCTGTGCGTCCGTAGGGCTTCAGGTGAGCCGCACTGGCACCCGGCGAACCCGGGTAGCCGGACCGACGGAGGAGCACACGTGACCGTGGAGAGCACTGCCGCGCGAAAGCCGCGACGCAGCGCCGGTACCAAGAGCACGGCCGGCAAGACAACCGCAAGGAAAACGCCGAGCACGGACCCCGAGCTCGTGCAGCTGCTGACGCCCGAGGGCAAGCGGGTCAAGAACGCCGAGTACGACAAGTACGTCGCCGGCATCACCCCCGAAGAGCTCCGCGGCCTCTACCGCGACATGGTGCTCACCCGCCGCTTCGACGCCGAGGCCACCTCCCTCCAGCGCCAGGGCGAGCTGGGCCTGTGGGCGTCGCTGCTCGGCCAGGAGGCCGCGCAGATCGGCTCCGGCCGCGCCACCCGCGAGGACGACTACGTCTTCCCGACCTACCGCGAGCACGGCGTCGCCTGGTGCCGCGGGGTCGACCCGACCAACCTGCTCGGCATGTTCCGCGGCGTGAACAACGGCGGCTGGGACCCGAACAGCAACAACTTCCAGCTCTACACGATCGTCATCGGTTCCCAGACCCTGCACGCCACCGGCTACGCCATGGGCATCGCCAAGGACGGCGCCGACAGCGCGGTGATCGCCTACTTCGGCGACGGCGCCTCCAGCCAGGGCGACGTGGCCGAGTCCTTCACCTTCTCCGCGGTCTACAACGCCCCCGTGGTGTTCTTCTGCCAGAACAACCAGTGGGCGATCTCCGAGCCGACCGAGAAGCAGACCCGGGTGCCGCTCTACCAGCGCGCGCAGGGCTACGGCTTCCCCGGCGTCCGCGTCGACGGCAATGACGTCCTGGCCTGCCTCGCCGTGACGAAGTGGGCGCTGGAGCGTGCCCGCAGCGGCGAGGGGCCGACGCTGGTCGAGGCGTACACGTACCGCATGGGCGCCCACACCACCTCCGACGACCCGACGAAGTACCGGGCCGACGAGGAGCGCGAGGCGTGGGAGGCGAAGGACCCGATCCTGCGTGTTCGCCGGTACCTGGAGGCTTCAAACCACGCGGACGAGGGATTCTTCGCGGAACTGGAGAACGAGAGCGAGGCGTTGGGCAAACGAGTGCGCGAAGCGGTCCGAGCCATGCCGGACCCGGACCACTTCGCCATCTTCGAGAACGTGTACGCGGACGGGCATGCGCTCGTCGACGAGGAGCGCGCTCAGTTCGCCGCCTACCAGGCGTCGTTCGCAGACGCAGAGGGGGGTCACTGAGATGGCTGAGAAGATGGCTCTCGCCAAGGCGATCAACGAGTCGCTGCGCCGCGCCCTGGACTCGGACCCCAAGGTCCTCATCATGGGCGAGGACGTCGGCAAGCTCGGCGGCGTCTTCCGGGTGACGGACGGCCTCCAGAAGGACTTCGGCGAGAGCCGCGTCATCGACACCCCGCTGGCCGAGTCGGGCATCGTGGGCACGGCGATCGGTCTCGCCCTGCGCGGCTACCGCCCCGTGGTGGAGATCCAGTTCGACGGCTTCGTCTTCCCGGCCTACGACCAGATCGTCACGCAGCTCGCGAAGATGCACGCGCGCTCGCTGGGCAAGGTCAAGCTGCCGGTCGTCGTCCGCATCCCCTACGGCGGCGGCATCGGCGCGGTCGAGCACCACAGCGAGTCCCCCGAGGCCCTCTTCGCGCACGTGGCGGGCCTGAAGATCGTGTCCCCGTCCAACGCGTCGGACGCCTACTGGATGATGCAGCAGGCCATCCAGAGCGACGACCCGGTGATCTTCTTCGAGCCCAAGCGCCGCTACTGGGACAAGGGCGAGGTCAACACTGAGGCCATCCCGGGTCCGCTGCACAAGGCGAAGGTCGTCCGCGAGGGCTCGGACCTCACCCTGGCCGCCTACGGCCCGATGGTGAAGCTCTGCCAGGAGGTCGCCGACGTGGCCGCCGAGGAGGGGCGGAACCTGGAGGTCCTGGACCTGCGCTCGGTCTCCCCGCTCGACTTCGACTCCATCCAGGCCTCCGTCGAGAAGACCCGCCGTCTCGTCGTGGTCCACGAGGCCCCGGTGTTCTTCGGCTCGGGCGCGGAGATCGCCGCCCGGATCACGGAGCGCTGCTTCTACCACCTGGAGGCCCCGGTGCTGCGGGTGGGCGGCTATCACGCCCCGTATCCGCCGGCGCGTCTGGAGGAGGAGTACCTGCCGGGCCTGGACCGGGTACTCGACGCCGTCGACCGTGCCCTGGCGTACTGAGGAGAGGGTCGTGACGACGATGACGGAAGCGTCCGTGCGCGAGTTCAAGATGCCCGACGTGGGCGAGGGACTCACCGAGGCCGAGATCCTCAAGTGGTACGTCCAGCCGGGCGACACGGTCACCGACGGCCAGGTGGTGTGCGAGGTCGAGACCGCCAAGGCGGCCGTCGAGCTGCCCATCCCGTACGACGGGGTGGTCCGCGAGCTGCACTTCCCCGAGGGCACCACGGTGGACGTCGGTACGGCGATCATCGCGGTGGACCTGGCGGGCGGGGCGGCCCCGGTCGCCGAGGCGCCGGCCCAGGCTCCGGCCGAGCCGGAGGAGGCCAAGCCCCAGACCAGGCAGCCGGTGCTGGTCGGCTACGGCGTGGCGGCGTCCTCGACGAAGCGCCGCCCGCGCAAGGGAGCCGACGTCCCGCGCCAGGAGCCCGCCACGGCGGCGCGGGCACCGCAGTCCGAGCTGAACGGCCACCACGGCCCCGCCGCGACCGTGACGCCTCCCCGGCCGCTGGCGAAGCCTCCGGTGCGCAAGCTGGCGAAGGACCTGGGGGTCGACCTGACGACGGTCGCCCCGACCGGCCCCGACGGCATCATCACGCGTGAGGACGTCCACGCGGCGGTGGCCCCGCAGGCCCCGGCCGCCGAACCGGTGCCGCAGGCCGCCCCGGTCGCCGCGCCCGCCGCCGCTCCGGCGCCGGTGGTCGCGTACGACACTGTCCGCGAGAGTCGGATCCCGGTGAAGGGCGTCCGCAAGGCGACGGCGGCGGCGATGGTCGGCTCGGCGTTCACGGCGCCGCATGTCACGGAGTTCGTGACGGTGGACGTGACGCGCACGATGAAGCTGGTCGAGGAGCTCAAGGCGGACAAGGAGTTCGCGGGCCTGCGCGTGAACCCCCTGCTGCTCGTCTCCAAGGCCCTGCTGGTGGCGATCCGGCGGAACCCTGAGGTCAACGCTTCCTGGGACGAGGCCAACCAGGAGATCGTGCGGAAGCACTACGTCAACCTGGGCATCGCGGCGGCGACCCCGCGCGGCCTGATCGTCCCGAACATCAAGGACGCCCACGCCAAGACGCTTCCTCAGCTGGCCGATTCCCTCGGCGAGTTGGTGTCGACGGCGCGGGACGGCAAGACCACGCCCGCCGCGATGCAGGGCGGCACGGTCACCATCACCAACGTCGGCGTCTTCGGCGTCGACACCGGCACCCCGATCCTCAACCCCGGTGAGTCCGCGATCCTCGCGGTCGGCGCGATCAAGCTCCAGCCGTGGGTGCACAAGGGCAAGGTGAAGCCGCGTCAGGTCACGACGCTGGCGCTCAGCTTCGACCACCGGCTGGTGGACGGGGAGCTGGGCTCCAAGGTCCTGGCGGACGTGGCGGCGATCCTGGAACAGCCGAAGCGGCTGATCACCTGGGCGTGAGCCCGGGGAGGTAGCGAAAAAGGGGCGGCCACTGTCGAGTGGCCGCCCCTTTTCGTGGAGCTGCGCCTGGGCCTCACAGGGCCTCAGTGAGCCTCAGCGCGAGTCAGCTGATCTTGGTGTAGCCGTAGTTGATCAGCTTCTTCACGTCTGCCGTGCGGTTGGCCGCCGAGGAGGAGGTCAGCACGGCGCCGATCACCGACTCGCCGCTCTTCGTGGCGGCGAAGACGAGGCAGTACTTGGAATCGGTGCCGGAGCCGGTCTTGATGCCGAGCGTGCCGTTCCAGCCGAGCAGCGTGTTGGTGTTCGTCCACGCCGCCATCGTGCGGGTGGCACCGGTCTTCGTGATCGTCTTCGCCGTGTACGACTTGGTCTTCACGATGGTCTTGAACGTGGAGTTCTTCATCACGCTGCGGGCGACCTTTGTCAGGTCACGCGGCGTCGAGGCGTTGGAGCCGTTGCTTATGCCGTCGAACGAGTCGAACTTCGTGTTGGTCATGCCCAGGCTCTTGGCCATGGTGTTCATCTTGCCGATGAAGTTCTTCGTGCGCGCCGAGACGGTAGAGCCGGAACCGAACTTGTCGGCGAGGGCCATGGCGGCGTCGCAGCCGGACGGCAGCAACATCCCGTAGAGCAGCTGACGAACGGTGACCTTGTCGCCGACGATCAGCCTGGCGGACGAGGCGCCCTTGGAGACGATGTAGTCGCTGACCTCCTTCTTGATCGTGACCTTGGTGTCCAGGTTCAGGTTCGACTGCGAGAGCACGACCTTCGCGGTCATGACCTTGGTGGTGGAGGCGGTGAGCCTCTTGGTGTCCGCCGCCTTGGTGAACAGGGTCTTGCCGTTCGCGCTGTTCATCAGGAACCCGCCCTTGGCGGTGATCGAGGGCGCGGTGGCGGCCTGCGCGGGCGCCGCGGTGACGGCTCCGGAGGCGAGGACCGCACCGGTCGTGAGCGCGACGGCTACGGCTCTGCGGACGCGCATGCCCTTTATGGCAGTGATCAACTGAAATACCCCGATTGCGTCGAATGCCCCGAAAGTGCGGCCGAGTTGGAGGGGAAAGAAAGAGGGGCCGCACGTGTGTGACACGTAACTAGCACAGAAGGTTGTGCAACGCCTGGGGTGGATGTTGCTTCTTTGCCGGAAGATTCCGCTGTGGGGTCCGCATGCTGGAATGTCCACGCCATGCGTACGTGTTGTATCTATGCTGTGGCCATGCCTTCCGCTCCGCCCGCACCCCTCAAGCAGCCGCCCGCCGCCGACCGCGTCTACGCCCATGTCAAGCAGGGCGTACTGGACCGGCGTTACGAGGGCGGGACCCTTCTCACCGAGGGCGAGCTCGCCGAGGCCGTCGGAGTCTCGCGCACCCCGGTCCGGGAGGCGCTGCTGCGGCTGGAGGTCGAAGGGCTGATCAAGCTCTACCCGAAGAAGGGCGCACTGGTCCTGCCGGTCTCCGCACAGGAGATCAAGGACGTGGTGGAGACGCGGATGCTCGTCGAGGAGCACGCGGCGCGCAAGGCCGTGCCCGCGACCCCCGGGCTCATCGAGCGCCTGGAGGAACTGCTCGCGCGGCAGAAGGCACAGGCGGCGGCCGGCGATCTCGCCGGAGCGGCCGTCACCGACCGCTGCTTCCACGCGGAGATCGTCCGCAGCGGCGGCAACGAGATCCTGTCGCGGCTCTACGACCAACTGCGCGACCGGCAACTGCGCATGGGCGTCGCCGTCCTGCACTCCCACCCCGACCGGATCGCCAAGACACTGGTCGAGCACGAGGAGATCCTTCAGGCCCTGCGCTCCGGGGACGCCGAGGCGGCCGTCGGGCTGGTCCACCGGCACATCGGCTGGTTCTCGCACCTGGCGCGCGGTGAAGAGCGATGAGGACCACCGTGCTGCCGGGTGACCCTCCGGGCGGCCGCCGCGCCTTCGCCGTCTGGGGCATAGGCGTCTCGGTCTACTTCGTCGCCGTCATCTTCCGTACGTCCCTCGGGGTCGCCGGCCTCGACGCCGCGGACCGCTTCGACGTGAACGCCTCGGCCCTGTCGACGTTCTCGATCCTCCAGCTGCTCGTCTACGCGGGCATGCAGATACCCGTCGGCCTGCTCGTCGACCGGCTCGGCACCAAGAAGGTGCTGGGCCTGGGTGTGGTGCTCTTCACAGCGGGCCAACTGGGCTTCGCCTTCTCCCCGTCGTACGGCACGGCCCTCGCCTCGCGCGCCCTGCTGGGCTGCGGCGACGCCATGACGTTCATCAGCGTGCTGCGGCTGGGCAGCCGCTGGTTCCCCGCCCGGCGCGGTCCGCTGATCGCGCAGCTCGCGGGCCTCGCGGGCATGGCCGGCAACCTCGTCTCCACACTGGTGCTGGCACGGCTGCTGCACGGGGTGGGCTGGACGGCGGCGTTCGCGGGCAGCGCGGGCGCGGGTGCCGTGGTGTTCGTGTTGCTGCTGCTGTTCCTCAAGGACCACCCCGAGGGGCACGAGCCGGAGCCGCTGCCGCACCAGGGCGCGGCGTACGTACGACGCCAGATCGCCGCCTCCTGGCGGGAGCCGGGCACCCGGCTGGGGCTGTGGGTGCACTTCACCACCCAGTTCCCGGCGATGGTGTTCCTGCTGCTGTGGGGGATGCCGTTCCTGGTGGAGGCACAGGGGCTGTCCCGCGCGACGGCCGGTGAACTGCTCACCCTCGTCGTCCTGTCGAACATGGTGGTGGGCCTGGTCTACGGCCAGGTCGTCGCCCGGCACCACGAGGCGCGGCTGCCGCTGGCGCTGGGCACGGTGGGGGCGACGGCGGTCCTGTGGGCGACGACGCTGGCCTGGCCCGCCGACACGGCGCCGATGTGGCTGCTGATCGTGCTGTGCGCGGTGCTCGGGGCGTGCGGGCCGGCCTCGATGCTCGGCTTCGACTTCGCGCGTCCGGCGAATCCGCCGGAGCGGCAGGGGACGGCGTCCGGCATCACCAACATGGGCGGTTTCGTGGCCTCGATGACGACGCTGTTCGCGATCGGCGTCCTGCTGGACGCGACCGGGGACGACTACGCCGTCGCCTTCTCGGTGGTGTTCGTCCTCCAGGCGCTCGGCGTGAGCCAGATTCTGCGGCTGCGCAAGCGGGCGGCGCGCAGGGAGCGGGAACGGCTGGTGGCCAGCAGGGTGGAGACGGTGCACGTTCCCGCGTAGCCGGCGGGGCGCGGGGCGGGAACCACCGGGCGGGCGGGCCACACCGGGTGACGTGCTACAGGGCCGGGACGAGCGTGAGGTACGCGAAGCCCAGGACACCGCGGTAGCTCATCCACTGGGCGCGGTGGCGGTCCAGGCGGTCGCGGGTCTCGGCGGCCAGAGGGTGATCGGGATGCCGGGCCAGCCACACCTCCACGTCCGCCTGGTACGCGGACTCGAACTCCTCCCACTCGTCGAGGCCGGCCGTCTCGGTCCACTCCGGGCGGAAGCCGGCGGCTACGGCGAGGTCGAGCAGGGTGGCGAGGTCATGGTGGTCGGAGGCGGAGGCTCGCGGCCACATGCCCTTGAGTTCGGCGGGGGTCGGGGTGCGTTGCCAGAAGCTCTCGCCCAGCAGTACGCGCCCGTCGTCGGTGACGAGGCCGCGTAGTGCGCGCAGGGCCTCGCTGGTGTGCTGGGGCGGCTCGGTCGTGCTCAGCGCATGGCTCGCTCCGACGCACAGGACCAGGTCGGCGCAGCCGCGGGAGGTCGCGACGGCGGACTCCTCGACGAAGTCGGCCCTGTGCGCCAACCCCCTGGCCTCGGCGTTCTGGCGGCCTCGGGCGAGGTCTTCGGCATGGAGGTCGATGCCGACGCCTGTCGCTTCGGGGACGGCGGTCAGCACGCGCAGCATCAGTTCGCCCCAGCCGCAGCCGATGTCCAGGACGGTGGTGGGGTCGGTGCGGGCGAGGCGGTCGACGAGGGGTTGCGCCCGGGCCTCGGACAGGGGGCCGTGGAAGGTGAGCCGGGTCAGACGTGGGGGGTGGTCGGCCGGGATGGCGAGGTGGGTGTGGGTCACGGCGGGACGTTAGCCGTGCGGATGGAGCGGGCGACAGCGGGTTTTCGCCCCCGCCGCCCCTACCCGTCCCATCCCGAGGTGCGCCGCCCCTTCGACCCCGCTGGGGCTGTCGCCCCTACCCCGCTCCGGCCCGAAGGGCCTCGTCCTCAGACGCCGGACGGGCTGAGTGCCCTACTGCGTCACCGTGAAGTTGCGCAGGATCGCCGCCGCCAGGTCCGTGTCGCCCTCCGCCTTCACGCGGTCCGCCGCCGCCTCCGGGGTGACACGGCCGCAGGCGAGGCGGACGTAGGTCTCCCAGTCGAGGGTGAGGGTGGCGGCGGGGCCCAGGGCGGGGGCCGTTTCGAGGGTGCCGCGGCCCTGGATGTCTACGCGGATCGTGCGCAGGAACTCGATCGGGCCGTGGACGTCGAGGACGATCGCCGAACTGCGGGGGGCGTCGGACTTGGTGGCGACGATCTCGGGCAGCCTGCCGAGCAGGACGTCGCGGGCCACGTGCGCGCCGGGGGAGTCGAGGTTGCCGGGGCGGCCGAGGGCGGCGCGCAGGTCCTGCTCGTGGACCCAGACGTCGAACGCGTGGGTCCGCATCGACTCTTCGAGGGTGAGCTCCGCGCCGAGCGGGCCGCGGACCTTCGTGCCCGGGTCGCGGGACTCGTTGCGCAGCTGGCGGTTGCGGCGGATGACCGTGTACTCCAGCTCGGACGTCATCTCCGGTGCCGTGTGGTGGCGGCGGACGTCGACCTGCATCTCCATGTAGCGCTGCTGGTCGTTGGTGACGTGGAAGAGGTCGCGCGGGAGCGTGTGGATGGGGCGCGGGTCGCCGAGCATCTCGCAGTCCAGGCCGATGACATGCGACACGACGTCGCGGACCGACCAGCCGGGGCAGGGCGTGCGCCGATTCCACTCGCCCTCCACAAGCGGCGTCACCAGCTCGGATATCGCTTCGATCGAGTGGGTCCAGGCGTCGGCGTAGGGCTGGAGGGTGGGATGCAGACTCACGGAACGGGACCCCTCGGCGGTCGGTACACGGGCGGTTTGTGGCGGCGTTGCCAGTGGGAGGTGGCGGCTGTCGGCGGGTGTCTTGAAACGCTAAGTTACGCTGCTGTGAGGCACCCCGGCAGTGCTTTCGTGTGACGATCGTAGGCCCGTAGGGAAGCCTGTGTGGACCGCTCGAATGCCAGGACGGTGGTAGTGTGCGCGCCTCTTTGCTCCAGATCGACGTCAATGAGGGCGAATCGGTCGAATCGCGCCGGGTGAGGGTTGCCTCGCTGGTGCGGGAACAGGCCGGGTCGGCCGAGCTCGTGGTCCTGCCCGAGCTGTGGACCACCGGCGCCTTCGCCTACGAGGAGTTCGGCAGCGAGGCCGAGCCGCTCGAAGGGCCGACGTACGAGGCGATGGCGAAGGCGGCGAGCGACGCGGGCGTGTGGCTGCACGCGGGCTCGATCCCCGAGCGGGACCCTGAGGGTCCCCTCTACAACACGTCCCTCGTCTTCTCTCCCTCCGGTGATCTGGTCGCCGCCTACCGCAAGATCCATCGGTTCGGCTTCGACAAGGGCGAGGCCGTGCTGATGGGCGCGGGAGCGGAACTGGTGACAGCGCGCCTGCCCGAGACCACGATCGGCGTGGCCACCTGTTACGACCTCCGCTTCCCCGAGTTGTTCCGCGGCCTCGTCGACGCCGGCGCCGAGACCCTGGTCGTCCCGGCGGGCTGGCCGGAACGCCGCCGGGCGCACTGGACGCTGCTGGCTCAGGCGCGGGCGGTGGAGAACCAGGCGTTCGTGCTCGCCTGTGGAACGGCCGGGACGCACGCGGGAGTTCCACAGGCCGGTCACTCGATCGTGGTGGACCCCTGGGGCGAGGTGCTGGCGCAGGCCGGCCCGGGAGAGCAGGTTCTGACGGTGGAGTTCGACCCGGGGAAGGTCGCGGTGACGCGGGATCAGTTCCCGGCGCTGAAGGACCGGATGCTGGGGCTGGCGCCGCCGCGCCGCTGAGGGCGGGGGCGGGGGCGGTGACGCCCGAGGGCCCAGCCGGCCTCAGTCGTCCTTACGCTCCTTCTCCGCCAGGTGGATCACACACACCGCGACCGCGATCAGCAGCGCCGGATCCGCGTCGTCCCGGACGACGTCCACGCCGTAGGTCTCCCGCACGTGCAGCCACCGCCGGGAGACCACGGCCAGCAACTCGCCGTCGTACTCGACGGCGAACTCCCGGTCGAGGATCTTGCCGCTGACGTCGAGTTCCGTGCTGCCGTCCGCCAGGGACACCCGGTAGTGGTTGCGCAGCAGGGACAGCCGTTTGCGGCGGATCGTGGCGAGCGGTTCGCCGTCCCGCTCGATCACCATCGTGTCGCGCAGGGCGAGCATCTTCTGGTGGATGTCGATGAGGACGCGCCCCTGGGTGTCCTTCAGCTCGAAGGTGTCCCGCAGCCGCATCGCCTTGCCGTCGACGAGGAACACCTTGCTGCCCCGGTCGTCCTCGATCCAGTAGTCGTCACCGAAGCCGAGGAGCCGGTCGCGTACGAGGAATCTCATGACACGAGGCGTTCCCCGCCGTCCGCTCCGAAACGCCGCCTGTAGGCCGACGGGCTGAGCCGCGTCCCGCGCCGCACGGTGTCAGTGCCCGGTGGCACCCTTGGGGCATGAACGACTCCGCACCTCGTCGCGTCCGCGTCCGTGCCCCCGAGCTGGTCGGCAAGGGCGGCTGGCTGAACACGGGCGGCCGCCCGTACGGCCTCGCCGACCTGCGGGGACGCATCGTGATCCTGGACTTCTGGACGTTCTGCTGCATCAACTGCCTGCACGTCCTGGACGAGCTCAGAGAGCTGGAGGAGAAGCACCGGGACACCGTGGTCGTCATCGGCGTGCACTCGCCGAAGTTCGTGCACGAGGCCGAGCACCAGGCGGTCGTCGACGCGGTGGAGCGGTACGGCGTGGAGCATCCCGTGCTCGACGACCCCGAGCTCGCCACCTGGAAGCAGTACGCGGTGCGGGCCTGGCCGACGCTGGTCGTGATCGACCCGGAGGGCTACGTCGTCGCGCAGCACGCCGGTGAGGGGCATGTGCACGCCATCGAGCGGCTGGTGAGCGAGCTGGAGGCCGAGCACGAGGCCAAGGGCACGCTGCGGCGCGGCGACGGGCCGTACGTGGCTCCGGAGCCGGAGCCGACGGTGCTGCGCTTCCCGGGCCGGGCGCTGCTGCTGCCCTCCGGGAACTTCCTGGTCAGCGACACGACCCGGCACCAGCTGGTGGAGCTGGAAGGGGACGGTGAGACGGTCGTCCGGCGGATCGGCCAGGGCAGCCGTGGCATGACCAGCAGCACCTGGAACCGCTCGCGGTTCAACGAGCCGCAGGGCCTGGCGCTGCTGCCGGACGGCTCCGTGGTCGTCGCTGACACGGTGAGCCACGCCCTTCGGCGCTTCGACCCGGAGAGCGGCCGGACCACCACCCTGGCGGGCACCGGCTACCAGTGGATGCAGGGTGACCCCACTTCAGGGCCCGCGCGCGAGGTCAACCTGTCCTCACCGTGGGACGTGGCGTGGTGGCAGGGCAAGGTCTGGATCGCCATGGCCGGCATCCACCAGCTGTGGACGTACGACCCGGACGAGGACACCGTCTGCGTCGCCGCGGGCACCTCCAACGAGGGCCTCGTCGACGGCCCGGCCGCCGAGGCCTGGTTCGCCCAGCCGTCCGGCCTCGCCGTCTCCCCGGACGGGGAGCGCCTCTGGCTCGCCGACTCCGAGACGAGCGCCCTGCGCTGGATGGACCGCGAGGGCACCGTCCACACCGCCGTCGGCACCGGACTCTTCGACTTCGGGCACCGTGACGGAGCCGCCGGACAGGCCCTGTTGCAGCACCCGTTGGCGGTGACGGCCCTGCCCGACGGATCGGTCGCGGTCAGCGACACGTACAACCACGCCCTGCGGCGCTACGACCTCGCGACCGGCGAGGTCACCACCCTGGCCACGGATCTGCGGGAGCCGTCGGACGCGGTGCTCGTCGGGGACGACATCGTGGTGGTCGAATCGGCGCGGCACCGGCTGACGCGGCTGCGGCTGCCGGAGGAGGCCGTGCGGGTGGACGCGGTCGCCCATCGCACCCAGCGCGCCGCCACCGAAGTCGCCCCGGGCAAGGTTCGGCTGGACGTGATCTTCCAGGCTCCGGCGGGGCAGAAGCTGGACACGCGGTACGGTCCGTCGACCCGTCTCCTGGTCTCCGCCACCCCGCCCGAGCTGCTGCTCGCCGGCGCGGGCGCCGACACGGACCTGGCCCGCACCCTGGAACTCGACCCGGCCATCCCCGAGGGCGTTCTGCATGTCTCCGCGATGGCGGCTTCCTGCGACGACGACCCGCTCAACGAGTACCCCGCCTGCCATGTCCACCAGCAGGACTGGGGCGTGCCGGTCCGACTGACGGGGACCGGCACGGACCGACTGCCGCTGGTGCTCGCCGGGATGGACAGCGGGACGGAGGCTCAGACGCCGTAGCCGTCGCTGTACCCGTCCCGCCGATGGTGGTGGGGCTCCTCGCCGACGACCGGCGTCGTAGGCGGCACCACCACACGCCTGCGCCGGGCGATGCTGCTGAACGTGGTGACGCCGATCAGCCCGACGATCATCAGAATGACGCCGACCAGGTCGAGATTGACTCCCTCCATGTCCCAGTCGGTCGCGAACGTGAGAATGGCTCCCGCGGCGATGAGGATGATGCATCCGCCGAGGCCCATAGGTGTCGCCTCCCTGGTCCGGTGGTTCCGGTCGGAGGCGGGTACCCCGCCCGTCCCGAACTACCCCTCCAGGAACGCCACCAGCGAGTTCGCCAGCAGATGCGGGTCGTCCGCGCCGCACAACTCCCGTGCGCTGTGCATGGAGAGGATCGCCACGCCGATGTCGACGGTCTTGATGCCGTGCCGGGCCGCGGTGATCGGGCCGATCGTGGTGCCGCAGGGCATCGAGTTGTTGGAGACGAAGGACTGGAAGGGGACATTCGCCTTCTCGCAGGCCGCCGCCCAGACCGCACGGCCCGAACCGTCGGTGGCGTAGCGGTTGTTGACGTTGACCTTCAGGATCGGCCCGCCGTTGACGCGCGGGTGGTGCGTCGGGTCGTGGCGCTCCGCGTAGTTGGGGTGGACCGCGTGGCCCGTGTCGGAGGAGAGACAGACGGTGCCCGCGAAGGCGCGTGCCTTGTCCTCGTACGATCCCCCGCGCGCGAACACCGAGCGTTCCAGGACGCCGCCCAGCAGCGGCCCGTCGGCACCGGTGTCGCTCTGCGAGCCGTTCTCCTCGTGGTCGAAGGCGGCCAGCACCGGGATGGAGGGCAGGGCGGCGCCCGAGCCCGCCACCGCGGTCAGCGCCGCCGCGCCGGCGTGGACCGACAGCAGGTTGTCCATGCGCGGGCCGGCGACGAGTTCCTTGTCCCGGCCCAGGTAGGCGGGCGGCTCCACGGAGTGCACCATCAGGTCCCAGCCGGTGACCTCGCCCGACTCCAGCCCGGCCGTCTCCTCCAGGAAGTCGATCAGGTCGCCGTCGCGCACGTCGTTGCCGAGGCCCCAGATGGGCTGAAGGTGCCGCTGCTTGTCGAGCTTGAGGCCCTCCGCCGACACGGCACGGTCCAGGTGGATGGCGAGTTGCGGGACCCGCAGCAGCGGACGGTCCACGTTGACCAGCCGCGTCGTACCGTCCCGCAGGGCCAGCCGGCCCGCCAGGCCCAGGTCGCGGTCGAGCCAGGAGTTGAGCAGGGGCCCGCCGTAGATCTCCACGGCCACCTGCCGCCAGCCGTGCGCCCCGGTGTCCGGCAGCGGCTTCACGCGCAGGTTCGGGGAGTCCGTGTGCGCGCCGAGGATCCGGAACGGCGTGTGGGGCGCCGCGCCCTCGGGGACGTACCAGGCCACGATCGCGCCACCGCGCAGCACGTACTTGCCGCCGCTCGTCCCGTCCCAGGCGTCCGTCTCCGCGACCTGCCTGAAGCCGGCCTTCTCCAGCCGCTCGGCGGTGTTCGCCACGGCGTGGTACGGCGACGGGCTCGCCGCCAGGAAGGACATGAGGTCGTCGGTGTGGCCGCGGTCGAAGCGGGGGGGTGCGCTCATGGGGTTCACCTTAACGACGTACGAGGGCCCGCTCCCGGTGAAGAGGAGCGGGCCCTCGTAAGGGCGATGTGGATTGTCCGTGAGTGACTGGAACGGGCCGGGACGAGTGGCTGGAACGAGCGCCCGGAAGGCCACTCGACCCTGCCGGGGAGCCGGTGGCCCCGGTCGTGAGCCGCTCGACTCGGCTGTGGAGCCGACGGGTCCGGCTGCGGAGCCGAGGGTCCCGGTCGTGGAGCGGCTCGACTCGGCTGCGGAGCCGATGGTTCCGGCCGGACGTCCCAGGGGCCGGACTGCCGAGCCGATGGACCCCGTCGGAGCTCCGATGGTCCCGGTCATGAGCGCTCGGCTCGGCCGTGGTGCCGATGGCCTGGCTGCCGAGCCGATGATTCCGGCCGGACGTCCCAGGGGCCCAGCTGCGAAGCCGATGGTCCCGGCTGCCGAGCCGATGGGCCCGTCGGAGCTCCGATGGTTCCGGTCGCGACCCGCTCGACTCGGCCGTGGTGCCGATGATCCCGGCTGCGAAGCCCATGGGCCCGGCTGCGGGGGCGCCGGGCGCCGATGGCCCCGGCTGCCCAGCCCATGGTTCCGGCCGGAACTCCGGTGGTTCCGGCCGGTGTGGCGTCGCGGCCCGGACGGTGTTGTCGTCGCGTCCCGGCCGGTGTGGCGTCGCGGCGGTTAGAACGCTGCCTCGTCCAGCTCCATCAGGTCCAGGTCGATGCCCTCGGCGAGCTTGCGGGCGCCGGTGACGCCCGGGAGGACGTTGGCGGCGAAGAACTTGGCCGCCGCGATCTTGCCCGAGTAGAACGCCTTGTCCTTCGCCGACGCCGTCGCCAGCTTCTCGGCGGCGACCGCGGCACCCTTGAGCAGCAGGTAGCCGACGACGACGTCGCCGGAGGCCAGCAGCAGGCGGGTGGTGTTCAGGCCGACCTTGTAGATGTTCTTGACGTCCTGCTCGGTGGCCGCGAGGTCGGTCAGCATCAGGCCGACGATCGCCTCCAGCTCCACGGCAGCCTTGGCGAGCTGCTCGCGGGCCGCGCCGAGCTCCTCGCCGCCCTCGCCGAGCGCCAGGAACTTCTTGATGTCCTCGGCGAGCGAGTTCAGCGCGGCACCCTGGTTGCGGACGATCTTCCGGAAGAAGAAGTCCTGGCCCTGGATCGCGGTCGTGCCCTCGTACAGGGTGTCGATCTTGGCGTCGCGGATGTACTGCTCGATCGGGTACTCCTGGAGGAACCCGGAGCCGCCGAAGGTCTGCAGCGACTGCGCGAGCTGCTCGTAGCCCTTCTCGGAGCCGTAGCCCTTCACGATCGGCAGGAGCAGGTCGTTGAGCGCCTCCAGCGCGGAGGCGTCCTCGCCCGCGGCCTCCTTGACCTGGATCTCGTCCTGGAGGGAGGCCGTGTACAGCACCAGCGCGCGCATGCCCTCCGCGTACGCCTTCTGCGTCATCAGCGAGCGGCGCACGTCCGGGTGGTGCGTGATGGTGACCTTGGGCGCGTTCTTGTCGCCGAAGGCGGCGAGGTCGGAGCCCTGGACGCGCTCCTTGGCGTACTCGAGGGCGTTGAGGTAGCCGGTCGACAGCGTGGAGATCGCCTTCGTGCCGACCATCATGCGGGCGAACTCGATGATGCGGAACATCTGGCGGATGCCGTCGTGCTTGTCGCCGATCAGCCAGCCCTTGGCGGGGTGCTGGTCGCCGAAGGTCATCTCGCAGGTGTTGGAGGCCTTGAGCCCCATCTTGTGCTCGACGTTCGTCGCGTACGCGCCGTTGCGCTCGCCCAGCTCGCCGGTCTCGAAGTCGAAGAGGTACTTCGGGACGAGGAAGAGGGACAGCCCCTTGGTGCCCGGACCGGCACCTTCCGGCCGCGCGAGCACGTAGTGAAGGATGTTCTCCTCCATGTCGTGCTCACCGGACGTGATGAAGCGCTTCACGCCCTCGATGTGCCAGGAGCCGTCCTCCTGCTGGATCGCCTTGGTGCGGCCGGCGCCGACGTCCGAGCCGGCGTCCGGCTCGGTGAGGACCATGGTGGAGCCCCAGGTCTTCTCGACCGCGATCTGGGCGATCTTCTTCTGTACGTCGTTGCCCTCGTCGTAGAGGATGCCGGCGAACGCCGGGCCGGAGGCGTACATCCACACGGCCGGGTTCGAGCCGAGCAGCAGCTCCGCGTACGCCCAGATCAGGGAGCGCGGGGAGGTGGTGCCGCCGATCTCCTCGGGCAGGCCGAGCCGCCAGTACTCGGAGTCCATGAAGGCCTTGTAGCTCTTCTTGAAGGACGCCGGGACCGGCGCGGTGTTCGTCTCGGGGTCGAAGACCGGCGGGTTGCGGTCCGCGTCCGCGAAGGACTCCGCCAGCTCGTTCTCGGCGAGGCGGGTCAGCTCCTCGAGGATGCTTTTCGCGGTATCGGTGTCCATCTCCTCGAACGGGCCGGTGCCATACAGCTTGTCGCGTCCCAGTACTTCGAAGAGGTTGAACTCGATGTCGCGGAGATTCGACTTGTAGTGCCCCATGGCGATGACTCCGTAGAGGGATCGGCGAGGCACTTGATCCTCGCGCTAGTTCACGTACCAACAAGTAGCTACGATGATGCTACCCGTCAGTAATAAGACGCAACCCCGAGACGGTCATCTGTGACAGGTCACACCGAAAGGTCACACCAGAAGGTCACACCGGAAGGTCACACCGGAAGGTCGCACCGGAAGGTCGCACCGGCGGGGTCACACCGGAACCGTCAGGGTCGCGGTGTAGCCGTCGGCCACGCTGCCCTTCAGCGTCGCCATCTGCTGGTCGTAGCCGTCGCTGAAGATGCCGTCGGTCTCCAGGGACAGCCGGCTCAGGTTCGTCACGCTCCGGCTGTAGCCGTCCGAGGCGTACACCGTGTCGCAGACGTCCTTCGGGAACGCGAGCTGCGAGGTGTTGGTGATGGAGGTCGCCGCAGTGGCGTCGGCCAGGCTGCCGTAGACCTCGAAGTGGATGTGCGGCCAGCGGCCCTCGTAGCAGCCCGGGAAGATGCTCTTGAAGGTGACCTGGCCCTTCTCGTCGGCCTCCTGGACGCCGCGCAGGTAGTTCTCGTCGGTGACGCCCTCCGAGTACAGGGAGTACCCGCCCTCCCGGTCGCAGTGCCAGAGGTAGACGGCGGCGCCCTTCTTCGGCGTCCCGCAGCCGGACGCGGCGTCGACGACCGTGAGCGTGACCGTCAGGGGCACGCCCTCGGCGGTGCCGCCCGCGGAGTCGCCGAAGCTCCGGGTGATGTCGCCGCGGACGACGCCGCTCTCCTTCAGGACGTTCACGCCGTTCGAGCCGTCGCCCGGGAAGGGTCCGGCGGTCTCGTCCGGGATCGGCGCGCACTCGGCGGCCGAGGAGCCGGACGCCGAGGTCCCGTCCTGCGAGCTGCACCCCACCAGCGGGACCAGGCCCGCCCCCGCCATCAGCCGGATCATCCGGCGGCGGGCGAGTACGGGAAGGTCGTACGAGAGCCCTCGGTCGTGCTCGTGGACCTCGTCGTCATGGTCACGGTGCATGGCTGTCCCCTTGCCGGAGCGATGTCTTGCGCGGTGTTCCCCCGCTGGGACAGACGCTATGAGCGGCAGCTCCGGGAAACCAGGACGGCTGCTGTCAAGTCACTGTCGAGTCGCTGTCGATCTGCCGGGGCGCCCGTACCGTCCCGCCGCCCCGGCCGCTCTCGGTACGCTTGCGCCCATGTACGGCTACGACCAGAACGTCGGCGCACAGCAGCAGTACGCCCCGCCGCAGCAGCCCATGGCCGGCGGTGCGGGCGGATACGGCCAGCAGCCGCCGCTCTACCCCGAGCCGTCCCCGCCCTCCCTCGCGGACGCGGTGCGGGCCTTCACCACGGGGCAGATGGCCGCCGAGGACTTCCAGCAGGTCTTCGCGACGTCCAAGGTCTACTGCCCGCGCGGTGACAACCCGGGGTTCCTCGCCCTGCACAACACCCAGCAGCCGGTGATCCCGATGTTCACCTCGCTCAAGGAGCTGCGCCGGTACGCGGGCAAGGAGTCCAAGTACTTCGTCATCACCGGCGCCGAGGTGATCGACCTGCTCCCGACCGGCTACGGCTTCGTCCTCGACATGGAGGGCGAGCACCGCATGGTCTTCGACGCGAAGGCCGTGGAGCAGATGGTCGAGTTCGCGATGCGCCGGATGTACGGCGGCTAGGACGGCCCAGGGCCGGTACGCCGGTCCGTCACGCCTCCAGTCGCAGCGCCAGCCCGTCGAGGACCACGTCGAGGCCGTAGGCGAACTTCTCGTCGCGCAGGGCCACCGGGTCCGCGGTCGCCGAGACGGCGTCGGCATAGCCCTCGGCCAGGTGCTCGTGGCCCGCGGCGGCCTGCTGGGCGGCGGGCATCAGGCGGGCGATGAAGTCGGCCTCGGTCTCGCCGGAGCGGGCGACCGTGATGAGCCAGGCGGCCTCCGTGGTGCTCATGCCGGTCACGTACGACAGGAGCGTGTCGATCGGGCCGGACGGCTTCGCGAACCCGGCGGCCGTGAACAGCGCGGCCAGGCGCTCGGAGAACGCCATGAGGTTGGGGCCGAGGTAGGCGAGGCCCGCCTGGCCGAGGACCGAGGAGATCCAGGGGTGGCGTAGGGCGGTCGTACGGAACGAGCCGGCCGCCTCGGCGGCGGCCGCCCGCCAGTCGGGGCTGTCCGCCGGCGGTACGTGGATCTCGGCGGCGACCTCGTCGAAGGCCAGCTCCATCAGCTCGTCCTTGGTCGCCACGTGCCGGTAGAGAGAGGCCGCGCCGGCGTTCAGACGGGTGGCCAGCTTGCGCATGCTCAGTGCCTCCACGCCCTCCGCGTCCAGCATGGCGATCGCCTCCCGCACGATCGTGGCGCGGCTGAGCGTGGGCTGGTCGGACTCGCGCTGGGGGCGGGCCCAGACGGAGGGGATGGAGCTCTGCTTCGTCGATCGGGCGGCCATCGGCACTCCTTCGCATCCCTGCGTACATCGTTCGCATCGAGCGTACAGGAATCGAGGGTTGCGAACACTGTTCCGCTGTGCGTACAGTGTTCGCACCGAAGGAACGGTGTTCACGAAGTCGGAGGGGAACCGTCATGGACGTCAAGGGAACTCGCGATCCACGCCGCTGGTGGATTCTGATCGTGCTCTGCCTGAGCACGCTCGTGCTGGTCGTCGACAGCATGGCGCTGACCGTCGCGGTGCCCGTGATGACCGAGGACATCGGGGCGAGCGCCCAGGACACCCAGTGGATCCTGGACTCCTACATCCTGGTCTTCGCCGGCCTTCTGCTCACCTCCGGCAGCCTGGGCGACCGGTTCGGACGCCGGAAGGTGATGCTGATCGGGCTGCTGCTGTTCGGGGCGGCCTCGCTGGCCGCGACCTGGTGTACCAGCCCCGGCGAGGTGATCGCCGCCCGCGTCGCGATGGGCGTCGGCGGGGCGCTGATCATGCCGTCCACCCTGTCGATCCTCATCACGGTCTTCGACGAGGAGGAGCGCGGCAAGGCGATGGCGGCCTGGAGCTCGGTGTCGATGCTCGGCCTGGTCGGCAGCCCGGTGCTGGGCGGTGTCCTGATCGAGCACTTCTCCTGGCAGTCGATCTTCTTCATCAACGTGCCGATCGTGGCGCTCGCCGTCGTCGCCGGTCTCCTGCTGATGCCGGAGTCCAGGGCGCCCTGGCAGAAGGCGGACCCGCTGGGCGCGGTGCTGTCGGCGGCCGGGATGACGGCCCTGGTCTGGTGGATCATCGAGCTGCCGCAGCACGGGGCGCTGGGCGGCCGTTCCACGATCACCCTGGTGGTGGCGCTGGCCTCCCTGGTCGGCTTCGTGATCTGGGAGAACGTCACCGAGTCCCCGATGGTCCCGCTGGTCCTGTTCCGGCACCGCAACTTCAGCGGCGGCTCGCTCTCCCTGGCGCTCGTCCAGATCGGCAACGGCGGTCTGCTGCTGGTCCTGACCCAGTACCTCCAGTTCGTGCTCGGCTACTCGCCCCTGGAGGCCGGCCTCGCCTTCCTGCCGCTGGCGATCACCGCCCTGATCGGCAACGGAGTGGGCGTCAAGCTCGCCGCGAAGTACGGCAACCGGTGGGTGATCCTCGCGGGGATGCTGCTGATGGTGGCCTGCTTCGCCCTGCTGGCCACGGTCTCGGCGGACTCCGGCTTCGCGGTCCCGGCCGTGGCGCTCGGTCTCCTCGGCCTCGGTGCGGGTCTGGCGATGCCGGCCGCGGTCGGCGCCCTGATGGGCACCATCCCCGAGGACAAGGCGGGCGTCGGCTCCGCCCTGAACGACACCGTCCAGCAGGCCGGCACCGCGCTGGGCATCGCGATCCTCGGCTCGCTGCTGTCGAGCGGCTACGCGGAGCGGATGCCCGAGGGGGCGCCGGAGGAGGCGAGGCACTCGATCGCCGGGGCGGTGACCGGTGGTGACGCCCCTCTGGTCGCGGCGGCCCGCGAGGCCTTCACCGCCTCGATGTCCACCACCTTCACGGTCAGCGCGATCGGTGTCCTGGCGGCGGCGCTGCTGGCGACCCTGGTGATGCGGGAGGACCGGCGGCGGCCGGCGGTCGCGGAGCACCTGCCCGCCGCCGACCGTGCCCCCGGCAAGCAGCCCGAACCGGCCGTCTGACCACGCCGTCCCGGCTCTTGCTGGCACACTGAGCCGCCCCCGAAACACCGGGTCCTTGTGACGAAGGCCGGCACCCACCCCGGGTGTCGGCCTTCGGCTGTGCCCGGAGGGAATGTCCTGCGGGTCTTTCCCGTTGGGGGTGGCAGAAAGTTCAATGCTCAACTAAACTGGCCGCACAAGGAGGTACCGACATGCCTGCAGTGACCGTCGAGAACCCGCTGACGCTGCCCCGCGTCGCCGCACCCGCGGAGGCCGTGGACCGTCCCGTGCTCGCCGTCACGACCGCGCCGAGCGGTTTCGAGGGCGAGGGCTTCCCGGTGCGCCGGGCGTTCGCCGGGATCAACTACCGCCACCTGGACCCGTTCATCATGATGGACCAGATGGGCGAGGTGGACTACGCGCCGGGCGAGCCCAAGGGCACCCCCTGGCACCCGCACCGCGGCTTCGAGACCGTCACCTACATCATCGACGGGATCTTCGACCACCAGGACTCCAACGGCGGCGGTGGCACCATCACCAACGGCGACACCCAGTGGATGACGGCCGGCAGCGGACTCCTCCACATCGAGGCCCCGCCGGAGTCCCTCGTGCTGTCCGGCGGTCTCTTCCACGGCCTGCAGCTGTGGGTGAACCTCCCGGCCAAGGACAAGATGATGGCGCCGCGCTACCAGGACATCCGCGGCGGCAACGTCCAGCTGCTCACCACCCCCGACGGCGGCGCGCTGCTGCGGGTCATCGCCGGTGAGCTGGACGGCCACCAGGGCCCCGGCATCACCCACACCCCGATCACGATGATCCACGCGACGCTCGCCCCGGGCGCGGAGATCACCCTGCCGTGGCGCGAGGACTTCAACGGCCTCGCCTACGTCCTGGCGGGCCGGGGCACGGTCGGTGCCGAACGCCGCCCGGTCGAGCTGGGCCAGACGGCGGTCTTCGGCGACGGCGGTTCGCTGACCGTCCGTGCCGCCGAGAAGCAGGACTCCCACACGCCGGACCTGGAGGTCGTCCTCCTCGGCGGGCAGCCGATCCGTGAGCCGATGGCCCACTACGGCCCCTTCGTCATGAACACGCGTGACGAACTCCAGCAGGCCTTCGACGACTTCCAGAAGGGCCGCCTGGGGACGATCCCGGCGGTGCACGGAATGAGCGAGAGCGGGCCGTCCGGGGCCTGACCCCCCTGCCCTTCGCCCGACCCCTGCCTGACTCGACGAGGCCCGGAGCCGCGCCCTGTGGTGCGGCTCCGGGCCTTTCGGCACCCTTCACCCACCCGGTCCGCCCGCGCACGACAGCTCCGCCCGGTCCGTGATCCGCTGGAACCGTGCAGGCCCCGACCCCGCTGCTCCCCGACCCCGTCCGGCGGCTCGCCGCCTGGTGCGTCGTCGTGTTGCTCGTCGCCGGGGTCGTCTACGTCGGGATCCGGCTGGCCGTGGAGTTCAGTACGGCGGTCGTGCCCGTGCTTCTCGCGCTGCTCGGTACGGCGCTGCTCGGGCCGTTGCACCGGCGGCTGGTGAAGGCCGGGGTGAACCGGTCCTTCGCCGCCGGGCTCACCTGCGTCGCCGTCGTGGGCGTCGTCGGTGGGGCCGTGTACATCGTCGTCGCCGCGATCGTCGGGACCGGCGATGAGATCATCGCCGCGCTCAAGCAGGCGGCCGAGGATCTCGCCGACCACTTCGGGGCCGCCGGGACCTCGCTGGACGACGTCGCCTCCAACGCCCGGGAGCTGCTCACCAAGTTCGGCGGTACGGCCGCCTCCGGGGTCATCAGCGGGGTCAGCGTCGTGGGCGAGAGCATCGCCATGGCCGTACTCGCGCTGCTGCTCGTCTTCTTCTTCCTGCGGGACTCCGACCGGGCCGCCGACGCCTTGCGGTCCGCCGTCCCGGGCGGGGCCGGGGACGTCGTGGAGGCCATGGCGCGGCGGGCGTTCCAGGCCGTGGAGGGGTTCATGCGCGGGACCACCTTCGTCGCCCTCATCGACGCCCTCTGCATCACCGTCGGGCTGCTGGTCCTCGACGTCCCGGGCGCGGTCGGGCTGGGCGCGCTCGTCTTCGTCGGGGCCTACATCCCCTACCTGGGCGCCTTCATCTCGGGGGCGGTCGCCGTGCTGGTCGCGCTCGCCGACCGGGGGTTCGTGATCGCGCTGTGGGTGCTGGCCATCGTCCTCGCCGTGCAGGTCCTGGAAGGGCATGTGCTGACGCCCATGATCCAGAGCCGGACCGTGCAGATGCACCCGGCCCTCGTCATGGTGGCGATCACCGCGGGGGCGTCCGTGGCCGGAGTCCTCGGCATGCTCCTCGCCGTACCCCTCACCGCCGCCGCCTTCGGCGTCGTCAACGAACTCAGGGACCGTTACGCGGGCCCGGAGCCCCCCACACCCCCGGAGCCCCGGGTGTGAACCGAGGTGTTACGCGGGCTCGGAGCCCGTAGTGCCGTCGGCGGGCGCGGGGGTTTCGGCGCCGTCCGCCTCGTAGAGCTCGAACCAGATGCTCTTGCCCTCGCCCCGTGGGTCCACGCCCCATGCCTGGGCCAGCAGTTCGATCAGTATCAGGCCGCGCCCGGACGACGCCAGTTCTCCGGGCCGGCGTTTGTGCGGCAGGGCGTCGCTGGTGTCCGTCACCTCGACGCGTATGCGGCGGTCCCCCGCGACACCGCGCACCTCGGCGAGGAGCAGGGCGTCGGCGTCGGTGTGGACGAGGACGTTGGTGAGCGTCTCGGACAGGAGCAGGACCGCCGAGTCGACCTGGTCCTCGCAGGCCCAGTCGTGCAGCAGCTCGCGCAGCTGTTGCCGGGCCACCGAGACCCGCTCCGGCTCGTCCTGCGCGACCGTGAGCATGGTCCGCCGGATCGTGGGCCGCACGGTCACCGTCTCGCCGCAGCCGCAGCCCTCCCCCTCGCGGCACAGCAGCAGCACCGCTATGTCGTCCTCGCGCCGGTCGGCGAGCGGGCCGGTGGTGTGGTGGGAGGACGGACCGTGGACGGCCTGGACGAGGGCGTCGGCGAGTGCCTCCAGGTCGCCGTCGTGGTCCTCCAGGATCGCGCGGATGCGCTTCCAGCCGGTCTCCAGGTCGTGGCCGCCGGTCTCGATCAGGCCGTCCGTGCAGAGCAGCATGGTCTCGCCGGGTTCCAGGGTGATCCGGGTCGTCGGGTAGTCGGCGTCCGGGTCGATGCCCAGCGGCAGCCCGCCGGCCGTCGGGCGGGACAGCACCGTGCCGTCGGTCATGCGGATCGCCGGGTCCGGATGGCCGGCGCGGGCGATGTCCAGCAGGCCGGTCGCGGGGTCGACCTCCACGTACAGGCAGGTCGCGAAGCGCAGCTCGGACGGGTCCTCGCCGGGGGAGCCGAACGTCATCCCGTGCAGAAAGCGGGAGGCCCGGGAGAGGACGGCGTCGGGCCGGTGGCCCTCGGAGGCGTAGGCGCGCAGCGCGATCCGGAGCTGGCCCATCAGGCCCGCCGCCCGCACGTCATGGCCCTGGACGTCGCCGATGACCAGGGCGAAGCGGCCTCCCCCGAACTCCGTGCGGGAGGTGCCCCCGGGCAGGGGGATCATGTCGTACCAGTCGCCGCCGACCTGGAGCCCGCCCCCGGTCGGGACATAGCGCGCGGCCACGCTCATGCCCGGTATCTCGGGGCCCAGCTGGGGCAGCATCGAGCGCTGGAGGCCGTCCGTCAGCTCCCGCGCTGACTCCGCGGCCTCGGCGCGGGAGAGCGCCTGGGCGAGCATGCGGGCCACCGTCGTCAGCACGGACCGCTCGTCGGGCGTGAAGGCGACCGGATAGGTGAACGCCGCCATCCAGGCACCCATCGTGCGGCCGGCCACGGTCAGCGGCAGGAACGCCCAGGACTGCCGGTTGAAGTGCGCGGCGAGCGGCCAGGTGAGCGGGTAGCGGTCCTTGTACTGCTCGGGCGTGGAGAGGTAGACGGCACGGCCGGTGCGGACCACCTCGGCGGCCGGGTAGTCGGTGTCCAGGGCCATGTGCGAGAAGGGGCTCTCGTCGCCGGGCTGATGGCCGTGGTGGCCGGTGATCGTCAGACGGTCGCCCGTCACCCCGAACACCGCGAGGCCGTCCGGTGAGAAGCCCGGCATCGACAGTCCGGCCGCGACCCGCAGCACCTCCGCCGTCGACCGCGCCTCGGCCAGCGCCCGGCCCGCGTCCAGCAGGAACGCCTCCCGTGAGCGCCGCCAGTCACCGGTGACCGCCGTACGCCCGGCCGGGGTCCCCGGCGTCGGTTCGGTGACCTCCTGGAGGGAGCCGGTCACCTCGTACGACCGTTTCGCGCGGTCGAAGGAGGCGTGGAAGCGGCTGCGGCCGACCCGGATGACCCGGCCCCGCTCGTCCATGATCCGCACGCGTGCCTCGCCGAGCGTGCCCTCGGCCACGGCGAGCTGGATCACCCCGCTGATCTCGTTCCAGTCGACCGGGTGCAGACGGGAGCGCACCTGGGCCTGGCTGAGGGTGGCCTGTTCAGGGGGCAGCCCGAGCAGCCGTGCCGCCTCCGCGTCGACCGTGACCAGTCCGGTGGCGGTGTTCCAGTGCCACAGTCCGGTAGCGAGGGCGGCGAGAACCTCCCCCACGGCGGGCAGGGGCTCACCAGTGCGCATTGCCCCACTGTAAGAAGAGGTGATCGCAGACTGCCACCGAAGCTGTACGGGGCATCCGGTCGGGAGTGGCACGGGTGGGCCCACGGGCGCGGCGAAATGGTGGGGAGCCGATCTTGGGGTCCCCGGTAGGCTTGGGGGAAGTTTCACGTGAAACAGCCCCCCGATCCGCGAAGACTGGATGAAACGACGATGCATCGGTACAGGTCCCACACCTGCGGCGAGCTCCGCTCCTCTGACGTCGGCACCGACGTCCGACTGAGTGGCTGGCTGCACAATCGGCGCGACCTGGGCGGCATCCTCTTCATCGATCTGCGCGATCACTACGGCATCACGCAGCTCGTCGCCCGTCCCGGCACGCCCGCGTACGAGGCCCTGGACAAGCTGTCCAAGGAGTCCACGGTCCGGATCGACGGCAAGGTCGTCTCCCGCGGCGCCGAGAACATCAACTCCGAGCTGCCCACCGGCGAGATCGAGGTCGAGGTCGGCGAGGTCGAGCTGCTCGGCGCCGCCGCCCCGCTCCCCTTCACGATCAACACCGAGGACGGGGTCAACGAGGAGCGGCGCCTCGAGTACCGCTTCCTGGACCTGCGCCGCGAGCGCATGCACAAGAACATCCTGCTGCGTACGTCGGTGATCAGCGCGATTCGTCACAAGATGACGGCCCTCGGGTTCAACGAGATGGCTACGCCGATCCTGTCCGCGACCTCCCCCGAGGGTGCCCGCGACTTCGTCGTCCCGTCCCGGCTGAACCCGGGCAGGTTCTACGCCCTGCCGCAGGCGCCGCAGCAGTTCAAGCAGCTGCTGATGATCTCCGGCTTCGACCGCTACTTCCAGATCGCGCCCTGCTTCCGCGACGAGGACGCGCGCGCGGACCGCTCGCCGGGCGAGTTCTACCAGCTCGACGTCGAGATGAGCTTCGTCGAGCAGGAGGACGTCTTCCGGCCGATCGAGCAGCTCATGACGGAGCTGTTCGAGGAGTTCGGCGGCGGCCGCCACGTCACCTCCCCGTTCCCGCGGATCCCGTTCCGCGAGGCGATGCTGAAGTACGGCTCGGACAAGCCGGACCTGCGCGCCCAGCTGGAGCTCGTCGACATCACCGACATCTTCGAGGGCTCGGAGTTCAAGGCGTTCGCCGGCAAGCACGTGCGGGCGCTGCCGGTGCCGGACGTCTCCGCGCAGCCCCGCAGGTTCTTCGACCAGCTCGGTGACTTCGCGGTCTCCCAGGGCGCGAAGGGCCTGGCCTGGGTCCGTGTCGCCGAGGACGGCTCGCTGACCGGCCCGATCGCCAAGTTCCTCACCGAGGAGAACGTCGCCGAGCTGACCAAGCGCCTGTCGCTGGCCGCCGGTCACGCGGTGTTCTTCGGCGCGGGCGAGTTCGACGAGGTCTCGAAGATCATGGGCGCGGTGCGGGTCGAGGCCGCCAGGCGTGCCGGGCACTTCGAGGAGGGCGTCTTCCGGTTCTGCTGGATCGTCGACTTCCCGATGTACGAGAAGGACGAGGACACCGGCGCGATCGACTTCTCGCACAACCCGTTCTCCATGCCGCAGGGCGGTCTGGAGGCCCTTCAGACCCAGGACCCGCTGGACATCCTGGGCTGGCAGTACGACATCGTCTGCAACGGCGTCGAGCTGTCCTCCGGCGCGATCCGGAACCACGAGCCGGAGATCATGCTCAAGGCCTTCGAGATCGCGGGCTACGACCGTGACACGGTCGAGGAGAAGTTCGCCGGCATGCTGCGCGCCCTGCGCTTCGGCGCCCCGCCGCACGGTGGCATCGCGCCCGGCGTCGACCGCATCGTCATGCTGCTCGCCGACGAGCCGAACATCCGCGAGACGATCGCCTTCCCGCTCAACGGCAACGCCCAGGACCTGATGATGGGCGCGCCGACGGAGCTGGAGGAGGCGCGGCTGAAGGAGCTGCACCTGTCGGTGCGCAAGCCGCAGCCGAAGTAGGCGGCATTATTCGCCGTAAAGATCGGTGACATGACTGCAAGTGGCTCGGAACCGGCGTCGGTTCCGAGCCACTTTCGTTTACGCCGCTCATGCAGGGCTCTCACCCAGCCCTTACCTAACCTACTGACAGGCGCGGTCCCTAACTTCCCTGCACATGACGGGAAACCAGACGGGAAACCAGTCGGCCGCAGGGCCGAAACACAAGCGGGACCTCACGCGTCGCAAGGTCGTCGTGGCCGGCGCCGGAGCAGCCGCGGCGGTGGGCGTGGGCGGCACGGTCGCCGCGGGTGCCTTCGCGGGGGAGACGAACGGCAAGGCGGCCGCGAGCAGCACCGCCACCGGTGCCGAGACCTGCTACAAGCTCACCTCGGAGACCACGGAGGGCCCCTACTACATCGACGCGGACAAGCTCCGCCAGGACATCACCGAGGACAAGGAGGGCATCCCGCTCACCCTCCGCATCAAGGTGATCGACGCCGAGACCTGCAAGCCGGTCGGCAACGCGGCCGTGGACATCTGGCACTGTGACGCGCTGGGCCTGTACTCGGGCTACGAGAGCTTCTCGAACGGCGGCGGGGGCGGTACCCCGCCCACGGACGCCCCGTCGGGCACCCCGACCGACGTGCCGTCCGGCACCCCGACCGGTGAGCCTCCGTCCGGTGGCGGCGGTGGCGGCGGGCACGAGGAGCCGACCAGCGACACCCGCTATCTGCGCGGTACATGGCGGACGGACCGGAAGGGCTTCGTCACCTTCAGGACCGTCTTCCCCGGCTGCCAGGGCCGCTGTGTCCACATCCACACCAAGGTGCATGTGAGCGGTGAGTGGACGGACGCCGGTTACGAGGGCGGCACGACCTGCCACACCGGCCAGTTCTTCTTCGACGAGGAGACGGTGCTGCTCTCCGCGGAGGTGGAGCCGTACTCGACGTCCACGACGGAGCGCACCACGCTCGACGAGGACACGATCTACGACCAGAGCGGCACGACCGGCGGGCTGCTGAAGCTCAAGTACAGGAAGAACGACATCGCCAAGGGCGTCCTCGCCACCCTCACGGTGGGTGTCGACCCGGAGGCCACCAACACCGGAACCTGACCGGCGGACGTACGGGGACGCGGGGCGGATGTGTGCGGACACGTTCGCCCCGCATTCACATGTATGGACATCAGCTCAACCCGTTGACCCGGAAGGCGCCCCTCCGTAGGGTTCCCCAGGCCCGCGTACGTGATGTCAGTTCACGTATGTGCACAACCGAGGGGAGACAACGATGTCGGAAGGCGTGCTGGTGGATGCCGAGCGCCGCGCGGTCGGCAAGTTCCTGCGCCGGATGCTGCCGATCCTCGTGCTGATGCTGCTGGTCAACCAGATGGACCGGACGAACGTCGGCTTCGTCCAGGACGAGCTCAGGGCCGACGTCGGGGTGAGCGCCACGGCGTACGGTCTCGGCGCGGGGCTGTTCTTCATCGGGTACGCCCTGTTCGAGGTGCCCAGCAACATGCTCCTGGAGCGGTTCGGCGCCCGGGTCTGGCTGACCCGCATCATGATCACCTGGGGTGCGGTGATCGTGGCGATGTGCTTCATCCACAACGTGTGGATGTTCTACGGCCTGCGCTTCCTGCTCGGCGTCGCCGAGGCCGGCTTCTTCCCCGGGGTGCTCCTCTACTTCACCCAGTGGCTGCCCGACTCCAGCCGCGGCCGGGCCAGCGCCGTCTTCCTGGGCGGTTCGGCCACGGCGTACATCGTGACCGGGCCCATCACGGGCGCGCTGTTGGAACTGCACGGGGCGGGCGGGATCGCCGGCTGGCGCTGGATGTTCGCGCTGGAGGGGGCCTTCTCGATCCTGGTCGGATTCATCGCCGGCTTCTTCCTCGTCTCCCGTATCCAGGACGCCCGTTGGCTCACCCAGGAGGAGAAGGACGCGCTCAGCGAGGCCGTCGCGCGGGACAAGGAGGCACGTGACCGTGCCCCCAGGACGTCCCGGCTGAAGCTGCTCCTCCACCCCCAGGTCGCCCTGCTGACCGCGGTGTTCTTCGCGATGGCGCTCACCGGATACGCGATCACCTTCTGGCTGCCGAGCCTGGTCGACGACATCGGCGGGCTGTCGCCCTTCCAGGTCGGCCTGCTCACGGCCGTGCCGTGGATCTGCGCGGTGATCGCGATGTACACGATGGCCCACTTCACCGACCGTGCCCCGGACCGCCGCCCGTACCTGGCGATCGCCCTCGTCCTGTCGGCGGTCGGCACCTTCCTGGCCACCCTCGGCTCCCCGTGGTTCGGCCTCGCCGCGCTCACGCTGGCCGCGGTCGGCGGGAAGTGCGCGGCCACCCTGTTCTGGCCGATGGCCCAGTCGGGGCTCGACCTGAAGATCGCGGCGCCGGGGCTCGCCCTGGTCAACTCCATAGGAAACCTGGGCGGTTTCGTCTCACCGACCCTCTTCGGCTACCTCCAGGACACCACGGGCAGCACCAACGGGGGCCTGTACACCCTCTCCGCGGCCTCCGTCCTCGCGGTGTGCGGCGTGGCGTTCATCCACCGGTCGCGGACGGCCGCCCCGTCGGTCCCGGAGACCGCGGCGACGACACGGGCGTGAACGCGGAAGGGGGCGGCCCCGAAGGACCGCCCCCTTCACCGGGCTCGGGTCGTCAGATGACCCAGAGCAGGCCGTTGCCGCCGAGGTCGGTGCTGTGCTGCTGGGTGAGGCCGACCGAGGACGCCGTGAACAGTCGGCTGCCCGTGGCCGTCGGGCGGGAGCTGCCGCCGGGGAACACCCAGACGGCACCGGTGGAGTTGTTCTCGTTCGCCGCGCCGACGAACAGCTCGGGCCTGCCGTCCCTGTTCACGTCCCCGGCCGAGACCGTCGTACCGAAGAAGTCGTCGGTCTCGGAGGCGCCGGGGACGCCCGCCGTGTCCTGGGAGAAGGTGTACGCACCGGTGCCGAGCTCGCCCGTGCGGCGGCCGGGGACGACGGTCACCTGACCGGCGCGGGACTTGGCGAGGTCCTCGTACGGGGAGCCGATGACGATGTCGGCGAGCCCGTCCCGGTTCAGGTCCGCCACGGCCAGCGCACCGCCGAAGGCATCGCCGCTCTCGCTCGCGCCGGGCACTCCGGCGGTGTTCTGGGTGAGCTGCACGGGCACGGCGTCCTTCGAGATGCCGCTCGCCGACCCGTACCAGACCAGCACGCGGCCACCCAACGCGCCATCGGCGCCCGCGACCTCGGGCTCGTCGGGGTCGCCGGCCACGAGGTCGGCGTATCCGTCGCCGTTGAGATCGCCGGCGGCGACGATGAGGCCGTCGCCCCGCAGCTCCTCCCCGTAGGCGAACGTCGTGTAGAGGCTGCCGCCGGTCGGGTTGCCGTTGCGGGACGTGGCGACTGCGGGGTCGGGCACGGCGTCACCGTCGAAGTCGCCGAGCGTGGCGGATTCGAGGGAGGCGGTGTTCTCGTTCACCGTGACCGAGCCGTAGCGGCCGGCGCGGGTGAACGGGCCCGTGAACTCCACGGACCCGTCCCAGCCGGCCACCGCCACCCGGGTCCTCGTACCCGCGCCGGTGCTGAGCGCGGCCACGTCGAGCCCGTAGGAGTTGGGATTGTTGGCCGGCGTCGGCAGGTTCGTCCCGCTCGTCAGACCGCTCCTGCCGCCCCAGAGAACCGTCACCGCACCGGCGTTGGCGCCCGTGTCGGTGTCCTCGTACGGCGACGAGACCACCAGGTCGGCATACCCGTCCCGGTTCAGGTCGGCCGTGGCGGTGGCGGCCCCGAAGCGGTCGTACGCCTCGGCCGTGCCCGGCACCCCGGAGGTGTTCTGCGTGACGGTCTTGCGGCGGGTCGCCGACAGGCCCGAGGCCGAGCCGTACAGGACGACGACGGCGCCCGCGGCCTCCTTGCCGGACACGTTCGCGCCGGGCGCGGGCAGGACGGCGTCGCGGTAACCGTCGCCGTTGAAGTCGCCGGGGGCGGCTCCGTGCACCGCGGCCGCCGGGACCGCCGGTAGCAAGGTCCCGGCGATCAGACCTGCGACGACGAGCGCGGACGTACCCCATCTGCCCATGTGAGTCCTCTCCACTGCACTATCGACTCGCCCTGTATGAAAGGAACTTGCTGCGAAGGAACCTGCTACGAAAGGAACTTGTAGCCGCTCCACCCGCTCGCGATCTTCACCCGCGAGCCGAACGACCCCTTCCCGTCCCCGCTGTTGCGCCAGACGTTGCCGCTGGTGTCGCGGGAGACGAGGTCCGGGCGGCCGTCGTCGGTGATGTCGCCGACGCCGACGACGGCGTTGTAGCTGCCGCCCCAGTCGGTGAACACCTTCACTCGGGCGGCGAAGGTGCCGTCGCCCTTGCCGTTGTAGCGCCAGAGGGTGTTCGCCGTGTCCTGGGCGAGGAGGTCGGGCCTGCCGTCGCCGGTGATGTCGCCGACCCCGACGATCTTCTTGTAGCCCTTCCAGCTGTCGTAGAGCTTGACGCGGGCCGCGAGCTTGCCGGTGCTGGTGCCCTTGTAGAGGTAGACCGTGCCCGTGGAGGAGTTCCGCGCGATCAGGTCCGGCCGGCCGTCACCGCTGACGTCACCCGGCGAGGTCAGCACGTTGTACTGCGTCCAGCCACTGGTCGCGAGGGTCGTGTACGACGTCGACGGCTTGACCGCCGCGCCGCAGCCCGGCTTGTACAGCCGCAGCGCGCCGCTGCTGTAGCGCACGAGGACGTCGTTGCAGCGGTCGCCGCTCAGGTCGCCGAAGGGGATCGCCATGATGCTCGTCGCCCAGCCGGTGCCCGTGTACTTGTCGCCGAACTTGCCCGTCCCGGTACCGGAGTGCCAGGTCAGGCCGCCGGAGGAGTTCAGGGTGAGCAGGTCGCCGCGGCCGTCGGGGCCGTCGGGACTGACGAAATCGCGCCGGACCGCCGCCCCGCGCTGGAGGAAGGCCTCGCCGGTGGTGACCGTGTTCTCCGTGGCGGCGGCGAGGCCGGTCGCCCTCAGCGTCCACTTGAACCAGCCGGTGGTGAAGTAACTCCCGTCGGCCTTCTTGCCGTTCCAGGACACCGAGATTCGGTCCGGGGTCGCGCCGCCGGTGACCTTGTGGGTGGCTTTGCCGTTCGCGCCGTCCTGCACCGAGGTGAAGGTGAGCGACCAGGAGCTGACCGGGCGGGACAGCACCCACTGGCCCTCCAGGGGCATGCCCGAGCTCACGTAGCTGCCGACCGACGTCTCGAAGGCCGTCACCGCGGACGGGGCGATGCCCGTGGTGGTGACGTGTGTGCGCTCGTAGTCGTCGAACCAGGCGACCAGACCGGTGTACTCGTCGACCGTCCAGCGGTAACGGCGGTCCGCCGTCAGGCCGTTGGCAGCAAGGTCGGAGGCGATCACCCGAGTGCTCCCGGTGGCCGACTCGGTGAGCACCAGGGTGCCCGCGCCGTGGTCGTGGCGGACGGTGAAGCCGTCGCCGAGGAGCACGTCACCGGGGGCGACCGCCTTCGACGTACCGGCCTTGGAGTCGTAGACGCCCGCCGAGTCCGTCCCGCAGGCCCAGTACACCCAGCGGCCCGCCGCCTGGAGTTCACTCGGCACACAGGCCAGGCCCGGCACGGTCACCGTGCTGAGCGTCTTCTCCAGCGGGATGCTGTACGAGGTGAGCCGGCCGGCGGTGGTGGTGGCGCTCCAGAGGGTCGAGCCGTTCAGGGCGGCGGCGCGCACGGACCGCTTCAGCTTCTGGCCCTGGCCGAACTCGCCGACGTACTGCGCCGGGGCGGTGCCGCCGGAGTTGTAGACGGCGTAGTCGTCGGAGACGTCCACGATCGCGCCGCCCTGGCCGCCGAAGTCCAGGTAGTGGCCGCCGAGGGCCTTGAGCCGGTCGTCGCCGAGGCTCTCGCCCTCGTCGGTGCCGCCGTTCGTGTCGAGGTAGACGTCCTCGGCGGAGAGGTTGCCCCACAGCGCCGCGCAGGTGGTCCCCGCGTACGGGCAGACCGGCCCGTTCATCGAGCCGCTCTCCGTGGCAGCGGCCGCCGTCAGCGTGGTGGAGCCGTTGGTGGTGAGCGTGCGCAGCGAGGTGGTGTCCGTGGTGGTACTGGCCGTGTCGTCCTCGGCGACGCGCAGGCTGCCGCGGCTGAGCGCGATGCCCGTCTTGGCGTTCTCCACCGCCGGCGCCTGCTGGACCTTCTCCAGCCCGAGCGTGCCGTCCTCGGCCTGGCTGACCCGCTGCACCCACCAGTCGTTGATGTCGGTGCCGCCGCTGACCAGCGCGCTCTTGTCACCGGCGGCCAGCGTGAACTCGCCGGCGCTCGCCAGCAGGGTCTGCTGCACCGAGGGGTCGTCGATGTCGACCGCGAGCAGCCTGGAGCCGAGCGAGCTGGAGGACAGCGGCAGCAGCAGCCAGTCGCCGACCAGGACCGGGTCGCCGTCGAGCGCGCCCGGGTGCGCGGGCAACGTGACGACCTGCTCGGCGGCGGTGAGGTCGCTGCGGGACTTCAGGTGCAGCTCGGCGGTGCCGGACTGGTACCAGCCGATGCGGTCCTCGCTCATGACGTAGTGCGAGGCGTAGGTGGCGTCGGCGAACACATCGGTGTTCACGGCCGAGGCGACGTCGATGTAGCCGATTCTGCCGGTGTCGACCGACCAGAGCACGCCCGAGGAGTCCGCGGCGAGGACGTCGTCGCTCCCCACGGCCGTCGGATCACCGGTCACCTTGCGGGCGTGCCACTCGCCGTCGACCTTGTCGATCAGGGAGTAGGTGGTGACGACCGTGTCCCCGGCCAGGGCCCGGTAGTAGCCGTGCGTGGTGGAGCCGGGCCAGCTCAGGTTCCTGGCTGTGGCCGTGGCCGGGTCCCAGAGGGCGACGGTCGAGGCGTTCACCGACGACGACGGCAGGGCGACCAGGTCGCCGTCCGACCCGTACCAGGCCGTACGGCACTCGGAGTCGATGTAGTAGCAGGTCGAGGACGGGGCGTAGACGCTGCCGTCGGCCTTCTCGACGGTGACGGTCCGGCCCGTCGCGTAGTCGGTCCACAGCATCCCGGCCCGGCCGGTCTGCCGGTGCAGGAAGCCGCTGTCGCCCGCGACGTACGGGCGGTCGGTGCGTGGTGCGGTGGAGCTGGGGTCGACCAGCGTGATCGCGGTGGTCGAGGCTTCGGCCGCTTCCGCGGAGCCGCCGCCCTCCGACAGGACCACAACGGATGCGGCCGCGACGGCGAGCGCGAGCGAGGAGACGGCGGCGGCCAGCCCGCCCCGTCTCAGGGCGTGTCTGCCCACGTGATGTTCCCTCCCCCACGAGGGCCCGTGCCCTCGCACAAGTGGCCGGATCTTATCAGGGGTTTATGCCGGGCAGAGGGCGCGTTCGCGCAGGTGAAGGGGGTGGGGCGGGGCCGGTCTTCAGGGGATCGCCGGGATCGCCAGGGATCGTCACTCCCCGTCCGCCGGCGGCCTGAGCGCCTCCTCCTCCAGCAGCCGCTCCGCGATGTCGTCCGCCCACGCCCGGACCCACCGGCGCAGCACCGGCACCGACTCCGCGTCCAGGCCGCCCGCGACGAACTCCCGGTCGTCCCACAGCTCCGTGGCCTCCAGACGGGACTGGAGATCCGCCAGGTCGAACTCGTCCCAGGCGTGGCGGCGGCCCAGTTCCTCCAGGTCGGGGTAGCTCCAGTGGCCCGCGGCCAGGTAGACGTCGGCGAGGTCGCGCACGGCACCCCGGTCGGTCAGGGCCCGGACCTTCGTGCCGATGAGGTCCTCCAGGGACAGGGCCGGGCCGAGGCCGGTCGGCACCGTGGGCCGCCAGAAGGTCTCCTTCAGCAGGTCGACCGCGCGTTCCGCACCCGTGTCGGGGTCGTCGGGGTCCGCGACGAGCAGCCGGGCCGAGAGCGGGTCGGCCTCCAGCGGACGTACCCGCCAGCCGCGTTCCCTCAGGCCGTGGCGGACCATCGCCGCGATCTGGTCCATGGGCTCGGGGTGCTCGGTCGCCAGCTCCACCGACCGCACGTGCCGGGCGGTCAGACCGTGCGCCCGGACCGCGCAGTCGCCGGCCAGGACGAGCGGGTAGCGGGCGCCGACGGCGAGGACGTCGGGCAGGAGGTCGCGGTGCGGGGGCAGCATGGTGGCCCCGATTATCGCGGCCGCGTCCGGATGGACGTACCGCCAACATGCCGACGGCGACACGACTCGACGCGATCAGCCGCGCTCCGCCCGCCGTCACACATGTCCGGTGCCCGGCGTCAGTGCTGTGACCCGACTTCCCTCACCGAGGAGCCCGCCATGTATGTCGCCCACGTCGTCGTCACCGTCCTGGCCGCTGTGATGGCCGGGTTCTCGGCCGCCGTGCTGCTGATGCGCGCCGAGTGGATCGTGCGGGCGCTCACCGACTACCGGGTGCCGCGCTCGTGGTGGACCTGGCTCGGACTGGCCAAGGGCGCGGGCGCCGTGGGCCTGCTGGTCGGCCTCTTCGTGCCGGTGATCGGGGTGCTGGCCGGGATCGGGCTGGTCCTCTACTTCGCCGGCGCCGCCGTGACGGTGGCCAGGGCCCGCTGGTACGCCCACATCCCGTACCCGCTCGTCTACGCCGCCCCCGTCGTCGGCGCACTGGCGCTCGGCCTCGCCGCCTGACGCCGGAAAAGGAGACCCGGGCCGGAGCGGTGCACCCCGCCCCGGCCCGGGTCACTTCGCCACAGTCCTACGTCCGCCCGTCCCTACTTCGCCACGAACTGCGTGAGGATCGCCTGCACCTCGTAGATGTCGACGCCCTTGGTGAACGTCTTCTCGATCGGCGTCGCCGACCCCGAGAGCCAGATCTTCAGCTCGGCGTCCAGGTCGAAGGTGCCCGCGGTCTCGACCGCGAAGTGTGTGATGCTGCGGTACGGAACGGAGTGGTACTCCACCTTCTTGCCGGTGATGCCCTGCTTGTCGACCAGGATCAGACGGCGGTCGGTGAACAGGATGGTGTCCCGTATCAGCTGGTACGCCGCGTGCACCTGCTCCCCGTGCCCCAGCAGACGCGCGAAGTCCTGCTGCGCCTGGCCCGTGTCGACGGTGTGCGCGTTCCCGAACAGTGCCATGGATGGATCCCCCCACTTGACGGCCTTGCGTGATCTTCGCAATGTACAGCGCCTCGGGGGCGTCCAGGCATAGAGGCCCAAACGATCAGGTGTCGTACGAACCGTCCCAGGGTGCCCCGAACCCCAGGTGGTCCGGATAGAGCTCGGCCCACGCCTCGCCGTCGTCCTCTCCGGTGACCAGGCCGAACAGGACCCCGTCGAAGGTGAGTTGGAAGGGGCGGACCGCGATGTCCGTGTACGTCCGGCGGGGGAGGCTGCGCAGCCGGGTCGCGAGGTGGGCGCGGGCACGGGCGAGCACCGAGTCGCCGCCCTGCGGGGCACGCTGCTGCTCGGCCCAGGTGCCCGCGCACCAGATCTCCGAATCGCGGTACCTGCCCTCGGAGTCGAAGGTGTGCAGGACCGAATAGAGGCGTTTGTGCTCTTCCCAGCCGGTGTCGAGGTCGAACCCCTTGGGGAAGGCGTAGATGACCGACCCCATGAACTGCCCGTCTGCGTAACAGCCGATCGCCTCGGTCCGGCCGTGCGGCTCGTAGGCGATCGGGATGACCTCAGGGACTGCCATGGCGGAAACCATACGGTCGGCAGGCGGGGCATGGTGGCGGTGGGGGGGCGATCCTTGCCAACCGCATGGGCAACATCCGCGTGATGTCCCCGAGTTGACCACCGATCAGTCAATAAATTCACAGCAACCTTTCCGATCTCCGCGACCACGAAGGAATCGGAAGCCCGCTCACGCGGGCTCGCTCGCCGGAGCGCGAGTCTCACCGAAGCACGTAAGGACTCATTCGTGGCATCCGCTTCCCCCGTTACCTTCTAGACGGCCCCGATCTTGGGGCTCCCGGCCTTCTGGCCCGGCATGACTTTTGCCCCCTGTCGACCATGACCCGGGGGGTG
>NZ_JBHVGZ010000046.1:67361-80764 GCF_042800355.1 Streptomyces sp. NPDC057623 | reverse complement strand
GGGGCCGCGCCGGGCCGGGCCGCGCCGGGCCGCGCCGGGCCGCGCCGCGCCGCGCCGGGCCGGCAAGGAATTTCCGTACCCGGGGACCGGTGGCCCGGACCCGGCAACCTTTCCGCCCGCGGCGCCCACTGACACACGGGCGACCCCCGCGCGGGCGCCCCCGCCCACCTACACGCACCCACATCCACGCGCGGGCGTAAGGACGTAAGGACTCTCCCGTGGCATCCCCTTCCCACCGCAGGTCCCCCAGCAAGTGGCGCAACGCCCTCGTCCCCGCCGTGGTCGTGGCAGCCGTCGCCCTCGCCGCATCCCTGCTCATGGCCCTGCGCCCCGACGGCGCGGCCACGGCCGGTCACACCACGACCGCGCCCACCACCGGCAGCCGGTCGGCACCTTCACCGACGACACAGAGCCCGACCCCGACCCCGACCCCGACCTCGAAGCCGAAGCCGTCCAAGGCGTCTCCGGGCCCCACGGCGACGAGGGCCACCAGCGCACCGGCACGCTCCTCGGCCGAGAGCACCACGCCGCAGCGGGCGTCGGGCTCGGCACCGCTGGCGGGACGTATCCGCCCGGGCACCGTCTACGAAGGAGTCGCCACCTTCTACGACACCGGAAACGGTGACGGCGCCTGTCTGTACGGCCCCACCGACGACGTCATGACGGCGGCGATGAACCACACGGACTACGAGACCGCCAAGGCCTGCGGTGCCCATGTCCTGGTCCGCGCGGCCGGCGGCGCCTCCGTGACAGTCCGCGTCACCAACGAGTGCCCCCTGCCCTGCGCTCCCGGCCAACTCGACCTGAGCGCCGAGGCGTTCGCCAGGCTCGCGGCCCCTTCGACCGGCCGTGTCCCGATCACCTGGAGCCTGCTGAGCCCCGAGACGTCCGACAAGATCTCGATCCGCTACAAGACGGGCTCCAGCAGCCACTGGTGCGGCATCCAGGCGACTGGCCACCGCAACCCCCTGGCCCGGCTGGAGGTCCGCGACGCCAGCGGCTGGCGACAGCTGCCCCGCACGGAATACAACTACTTCCTCTCCGAGCGGGGGAGCGGGTGCGGGGGCGCGATCAGGATCACGGACATCTACGGGGAGGCGCTGACGGTCGAAGGGATCTCGATCAGCCCGGACGTCGCGCAGCCGACCCGGGTCCAGTTCGCGGCACGCTGACCCGGCACGGCTGACGCACTCGTCGCGATCATGTCACCAGCCTGTGACAACGCTGTCCTGGAACGACGACGCCGGGCACCCCACGGCTCTCAGCCCCCTCATAGTGATCAAGTAATCAACAAAGAAGCCGAACAGCTTCGGCCTCGACCACTGATGACCAAGGGGATTCTCATGTCCGGCAAGCGTCGCAAGGCCTTCCTCGTCTCCGCAGCAATCGTCGGCGGCGCCATGCTGATGACCGCGTGCCAGGACTCGGACACCGCCACCGACAAGGCCACGGACACCAGTGCCGCGCAGGGCTCTTCGTCCACCACCCCGTCCGGCTCGTCGACCCCGGGCAGCGGCCAGGGCAGCGACAAGGACTCCGGAACGACGGGCAAGGGAACCGAGGACGGGGCCGGCTCCGGCGCCGACACCGGCAACGGCGAGAAGGAGCCGGTCGAGCAGGTCTGCGGCGCCAACGACATCTCCTGGAGCACCAAGTCCGAGACCCAGGGCGGCGGTTACATCCTGATCACCGCGAAGGCGAAGTCGGGGATCACCTGCTGGCTGCCCGCGGCGCTGCCGACCGTTGCGTTCGGATCCGACGGCACCGAGGCGGGCCCCGCGGAGCAGTCCGTCGGTGAGCAGATCAAGCTGAGCGGGAGCACCGCCGCCTACGCCGGGGTGAACCCGAAGTCCACCAACACGGACGGTGGCAAGGAACTGGACAGCATCATCGTCGCCGTCGGTGACGACGACCAGAACCCGGTCTCCCTGCCGGTGGGCACCATCACCGTCGACAAGCCGATCGTCACCAACTGGCACACCGACCCGGCGGACGCCGTTCCCTTCAGCTGACGCCACCCCTCGTCGGTGACGCCGACGCCCCCGCACTCCGCGCCGTCGGTGTCACCGACGGCGCGGGTGTCTGCCCAGCCGGACTGCTCGGCGGCCGGGACCCTTCGGTGGGGGAGGTCCGCGTGGGCTCGGAGGTCACGGCCTCCCGGGACACCGTAGGGGTGGGCGATGCCGTGCGGGGCGAGGACACCGACGGGCTCGGGACCGCCGACGGGACCGGGGGCGTCGTACGGTCCGTCGCCGGCGGCGGGGCGAGCGGAGGTGCGGGGGAGGTCGGGCCGTCGGACGTCCCCACGTGCAGGGGCAGCGCGACCAGGAGGGCCGCGGCGCAGGTCAGGGCCGCCCCGATCGACGCACGGACCAGCCGCCGACGGGTCGCCCGGCGGCGGATCGCCTCGTAACTGCCGGGGGGCGGGGCGAGGTGGTCCGGGGACGGGCGCAGGATCACCGCGAGGGGGTCGTCGGGGCCCGGCTCCTGGTCGTCCACGTCGTCGTCAAAGCGTGTGGTCAAGGCTTCTCCTCAGGTGGACGCGGAGCAGTTCGCGGGCCGCGTGGAGGTCGGCCTTGACGGTTCCTTCCTTACGTCCGGTCAGCACGGACACCTCCCGGATCGGCATGTCAGCGTAGTAGTGGAGAAGGATCGGGGTACGCAGGCGTTCGGGCAGGGACTGGACCAGCAGGCGTACGGACGGGTCCGCCTGTTCCGTGTGGGAGTTGAGCGTCGCCTCCGCCGTGGCCCGGCGCATCGCCCGCCGTTCGCGCTCCAGTTTGCGCCAGTGGTCCCGGACCAGGTTCGCCGCCGTGACGTAGAGGAAGCCGCGCGGCTCCTCCACCCGGCTCCAGCGGGCCCAGAGCCGGGTGAAGGCCTCGGAGGCGATCTCGTGGGCCGTCTCGTCGTCGTCGACCAGACGGCGGCACCAGCCTGCGAGGCGCGGATAGAGGGCGGCGAACAGCTCGGACGCTGCCTTGTCGCGGGACCGTTTCAACGCTCTCCATGGTCGTGAGGAAACCTGCACGGTACTTGTGGGGATGCCGGGCCGTCGGCGTACGTTCCGACCTCAGGAGGACGTGGCGCTCAGCTTCGCGAACACGATCACGTTGTCGCGGTACTCCTCGCCCTCCCGCGGGCCCCCGCACGTGATCAGCCGCAGCTCCGGACGGTCCACGTCCCCGTAGACGTCGTCCGCCGGGAAGTCCGCCTTGGCCACCGTCCGTACGGCGCTGACGGCGAACTCCGCCGTGGTGCCGTCCTTCCTGCGCGCCTCGATCCGGTCACCCCGGCGCAGCCGGGCCAGATCGCGGAACACGCCGTCCCCGTAAGCGCCCACCGTGACATGGCCGAGGAGGACCGAGGGGCCGACCTGACCCGGCGTCGGCGAGTGCCGGTACCAGCCGGCTCGGTCGTCGGCCGCGATCGGCGGCACCTCGACGGTGCCGTCCGGCGCCAGGCCCAGCCGGATGACCGGGGTGTCGACCTCGATCGCCGGGATCCGCAGCCGGACGGGGGGTGAATGGCCCAGCGCACGCGACGAGTTCGCCGAGGACGGGCGCTCCGCGGCGGTCCCCTGCGCGTCCTCCCGCCTCCGCCGGGAACCCGCGCTCGCGTCCTGCCCCGCTCCCTGGCCGCCGCAGCCCACCAGCACCGAGGCCACCGCCGCCGTGGCGAAGGCGCGCCTGGAGAGGGGCCGCGCGTCCCTCGCCGACGGCATCACGCCCCGGTCGCCCGCCGACGCCGTACGACGAACGCCGTCGCGCCCCCCGCGGCGAGCAGCGCCGCCGCGCCGCCGCCGATCAGCCCGGCCTGTGCGTTGCCGGACCCCGAAGCAGGCGCCTCGCCGGTGTCGGGCGCCCCCGACGGTACGACGGAGACCTGGCCCTCCGAGGGCCGGGTCGGCTCGGCCGAGGGCGCCGCGGACTGCTCGGGGGCGGAGGACGGCGCGCGGGTCGGTTCGGCGCTGGGCGCCGGGGTGGCCGCCTCCGTGGGGGAGGTGTCCGTCGCGCTGGGCACCGGAGTCGGGGTGGCGCTGCTGTGGGCGAACGCGGGCGCGGCGGTCGCGAACAGGGCCGCGCAGGTGAGTGTGAGGGCGCTGAGGACGGTTCGGCGCATCGATTCGCTCTCTTTCGGCGGTCCGCGCGGTACTGGCGTATCCGGCGGCTGTGGGTGACAGGTCGAGCGGAGAGACGACGCGGCGCCGGGGCGGGTTGTAAAGAGATGGCAAAGTCGCCGGGGAACGGTGTCGGCGGCCTGTTTCGGACTCTGCTGCGCGCTTTCAAGTCAGCCGCTTGATCAAATGCAGGCGTATTAACTTGGGTGGACGGCATGAGCGACAACGCCGTGACCACCGAACGCTCCGCCGGGACACGTGAAGCCATCATGGCCGCCGCCGAACGGCTCTACGCCGAGCACGGACTGGCGGCGGTGTCGAACCGGCAGATCTGCGAAGCGTCCGGGCAGGGCAATGTCGCGGCCGTGGGCTACCACTTCGGCGGCAAGTCGGGGCTGGTGCGCGCCATCATGCGCGGGAACGCGGGGACGATCGAGCTCGTCCGGGCGCGGATGCTGGACGAGATGGACGCCGGACCGGCCGCCCCTGAGGTCCGGGACTGGGTCGCCTGTCTGGTGCGGCCCGTCACCGAGCACCTCGACTCGCTCGGCGTCCCCTCCTGGCACGCCCGTTTCTCCGCGCTCGTGATGACCGATCCGGTGCTGCGGGCACTCGTCGCCGACGAGGCGCTCGTCCGCGAACCGTTGCGGCGCGCCCTGCGCGGCCTCGGCCGCTGCCTGGACTTCCTGCCCGCCGAGGTCCGTGCCGAACGCGGGCGGATGGCAGGACTGTTGATCACCCACACCTGTGCCGAGCAGGAGCGGGCGCTCGCCGACGGGACCGGTGCGCGCCCGCCGTCCTGGGAGGCCACGGCCACGGCCCTGACCGACGCCCTCACCGGCCTGTTCCTGGCACCCACCACACCGGGGCAGCCCTGCGCGGCGCCGCCGAACCGGCCGAACTCCCCTTCAAGCACGACGCGCTGCCCGTCACCTGATGAACCGGCCCCGCGCGGCCTACGTACGATGAGGGCGTGACAGCCCGTGCACGGCACCACCGTGCGCTACGGCTCCCGATGACGGGGCCGTGGCGCACGCTTCTGCTGCTCGGGCTGCTCGCCGGGCTGTTCGGGATGCACGCCCTCGGACCCGGCAACGTGGTCGCGGCCTCCTCCCCGGCGACGCCGCATCACGCGCCCGCGCGCGCCATGAGCGGCCATACGACGGCCATGACCGACGAGGCCGTCTGCCACGGCTCCGATTCGGGTGGCGGGCACGCCCAGCACGCCGACCCCACCTGCGCCTCCGGCGCCGTCGGTGCGGGCCCCGTGCTGCCGGCCCCGGCGCCCGACCCGGGCGGAGCGAGGGCCGCGGGCGATCTCGACGGCCGTTCCGTGGCCGCCGCGACCGAGGGCGGGCGCGCGCCACCCTCACTGGCCGAACTGCAGATCCTGCGGACCTAGGACAAGGCCGAGCCGTCCGTCCCCGTCAGCCACGGGCGTACGGCGATCAGCCATGCCCATGCCACGCCCCGAGGGCGCGGCGACCCACGTACTCGCAGGAGTTCCCAGCATGACCAGCACTCGTACGACCGATACCCGTGCGACCGATACCCGTGCGACCGATACCCGTGCGACCGGGGCCCGCATGACCGGAACCCGCGTGGCCGGCGCCCGTCCCCTGGCCCGTCGCACCGCGCTGGCCGCGACCGCCGTCACCGCCGCCCTCGTCCTCGCCGCGTGCGGCGGTGACGACCACGACCGTCCGGACACCGGCTCCGGCGCGGACAGGAGCCACAGCGCCCACAACGCCCAGGACGTCTCCTTCGCGCAGGGCATGATCCCCCACCACCAGCAGGCCCTGGAGATGGCGGAGATGGCCGCCGACCGTGCCTCCTCGGCTCAGGTCAAGGACCTCGCCGCCCGCATCGAGAAGGCCCAGGACCCGGAGATCAGGACGATGTCGGGGTGGCTGAAGACCTGGGGCGAGGACGTGCCGTCGGCCTCCCCCGGCATGGACCACTCCGGCCACTCCGGCGGGTCCGACGCCTCCGGCATGCCCGGGATGATGGGCGAGGACGACATGGCCGAGCTGTCGAAGACCGCCGGAAGGGCCTTCGACGCCCTCTTCCTGACGCTGATGGTCGAGCACCACGAGGGCGCGGTGGAGATGGCCGAGGGCGAGAAGGCGAAGGGCGAGTACGGCCCCGCGACCGAACTGGCCGACGACGTCATCACCGCCCAGAGCGCCGAGATCAAGGAGATGGACAAGCTCCGCGGCAAGAACGGAAGCTGACACCCCGGCAGGCGCCCACCTCAGCCCCGACCGGCACCGAGGTGGGCGCGCCCGAGGACCCGCCCGGCCCACCGTCGCGACGGACGCGTGTCGGCCGGTCGCCGCTCGCGGTGCCTCATTGGTCGCTGTTCCGGCCCCTGGAGGTTTCGGGCACGGGTGGCGCGGAGGATCGTTACGGACATGGCAGAGCAGCGATTCGACGTGTGGGCGTCGGGTGCCGCCTACGAGCGGTACATGGGCCGGTGGAGCCGGGTCGTCGCGCGGGAGTTCCTCGTGTGGCTGGGCCGCGCGGAGGGTCTGCGCTGGCTGGACGTGGGGTGTGGCACGGGGGTGCTGTCGGCGGCCGTGGCGGAGCGGCACCGCCCCCGGGAGGTCGTGGGGTGCGACCGCTCCGAGAGGTTCGTGGGCGCTGCCGCCCGGGCGACCGGCTCGCCGCGCCACCTCGTGGCGGACGCCATGGCACTGCCCGTCCGGGACGCCGTGTTCGACGTGGCGGTCAGCGGCCTGACGCTGAACTTCCTGCCCCAACAGGCCGCCGCCGTGGTCGAGTTGACCCGCTCCGTCCGTCCCGGCGGCCTCGTCGCGGCGTATGTCTGGGACTACGGCGGCGGCATGGACCTCCTTCGCCACTTCTGGTCCGCCGCCACCGAGACCGACCCGGCCGCCGCCGCCCTGGACGAGGGCCGCCGCTTCCCGGACTGCCGTCCCGGACCGCTCCACAGCCTGTGGACGGACGCGGGACTCACCGCCGTGTCGACGACCGCGATCGAGGTGCCCACCGTCTTCGCCGACTTCGCCGACCTGTGGGACCCGTTCCGGTCCGGCCAGGGCCCCGCCCCGGGTTACGTCGCCTCCCTCGCCCCGGCCGCACGCGACCGGCTCCGCGAGGCCCTGCGCGCGAGGGTCCCCGCCGCGCCGGACGGCTCGGTCCCGCTCACCGCACGGGCCTGGGCGGTGAGCGGAAGGCGGCCGTGACGTCAGCCGGCGCCGCCGAGCCAGTACCCGAACCCCCGGCGCGTATGGATCAGGGCAGGTTCCCCGGGGTCGCTGTCCACCTTGCGGCGCATCCGCGAGACGAGCTTCTCGATCGCCTCGTTGGCCCGGAAGTCCTCCCAGACATGGCGGCTGATCTGCTCCTTCGACAGCACGCACTCGGCGTGCACGAGCAGATGACGCAGCAGCCGGTACTCGGCGGGAGTGAGGTCGAGGGGGCGGGAGCCGCGGCTGGCGCGGCAGGTCGCGTCGTCCAGGACCAGGTCGCCGTAGCGGGGCACGGCCGTCTGCCGTTCGGGGCGTCGGCGGCGCAGCAGGACGTCGACCCGGGCGAGGACCTCGGCGATGCGGAGCGGCTTGGTGACGTAGTCCTTCTCGCCCGGCCCCAGTTCGGGGACCAGGCGGTGCAGGGAGTCGCAGGTGGTGAGGAAGAGCAGCGGGGGGTGGGGCGGGCGCGCGGCGACGCGGGGCGGGTGGGGCGGATGCGTGAGGTGGGAGAGGAGGACGGCGTCCCACACCGCCAGGTCGAAGGGGTGCTCCGTCAGCCGGGTCAGCCCTTCCGCGCCGGTGCCCGCCGTGCCGACCCGGTAGCCGGCCAACTCCAGGGTGGTGCTGAGCAGTTCGCTGTCTCCCGGATCGTCGGCGACGACCAGGACCCGCTGTCCGTCCCCGCGGGGCGACGAGGGTTTCTCCAGGAGGTTCGAGAGGTTCGCGTTCATGGCGACGCCCTTCGTGTGGGGCCGTGTGGGGGGCACTGCCCGACGGAAAGGGCTCGTCAGGCGGGTGGGGCGAAGGATTCTCAGGGGGCTCGGGGGGCTCATGAGTGGGGCGAGGGAACGACGGGGAGGGTCGTCGGCGACGGCGGTCGGCGAGGGTGGGGAAGGGGCGTCAGGCGGTGGGGTCGAGGCCGGCGGGCACCTCGGCGTGGGTGACGAAGTCGTCGACCAGGCGATGGAAGAGCTCGGCCAGCCGTCGCAGGTCCTCGTCGGACCAGTCGGCCAGCGCCATGCCCATGCCGACACGGCTCGCCTCCCGGAAACGGTCCACGGCCGCCCTGCCGGCGTCGGTGAGTTCGACGCGCCGGGCCCGCCGGTCGTGCGGGTCGGCGGCCCGGACCACATAGCCGGCCCGTTCCAACTGCTGCACCTGGCGCGTGACATGGGACGCCTCCACCGCCAGCAGCCCCGCCAGCACGCCGGGCCGCATCGGTTCGCTCTCGGCGAGGCGGCGCAGGACCGCCACTGCGGCCCGGTCGAGGTTCACGCCGGCCATGGCCATCAGGTACTCGTGCTGTCTCGCCCGTCCCGCCAGGTAGCTGACGCGGGTCAGGCACTTCTCGATCTCCACGATGTCCGTCGAGACGGGCAACGCTGCCGCGGATGACGCGGATGACGGTGCGGACATGGCCCCACCGTACCGCAAATGATTGCTTGACTTAAGTAACTCATTTATGCTTGCCTAAGTTAAGCAACGAAGAGCCTGGCCCGGCTCGGGGCCGCCTTGAGCGGAGGACGGCCCCGACGCGCCGACCCCGTGGGGACGGGGAACGGCGCGGTTCACCGGCCCGGCGGCGGAATCGCCCCCTGTCCGCCGCCGGGTCCGGTGGGACAGGCCGTCGCCGCCTTCGGCACCCGCTGAAACCGCCGAACCGCCCACCGAACCACCCACCCCCACCGTGAACCGTTCCCTCGACGGAGGCCCCGCCATGTCCCACGCACTCACCCGCCCCACCGACGCCGAGAGGAAGTCCGCCGCGCCGAACGCCGTCGTCGCGGTGCTGGCCCTCGCCGGGATCGTCGTCTCGCTGATGCAGACGCTGGTCATCCCGATCGTCCCGGAGCTGCCGAGACTCCTGGACGCGTCGGCGTCCGACACCGCCTGGGCGGTCACCGCGACGCTGCTCGCGGCCGCCGTGGCCACGCCCGTCGTCGGACGGCTCGGCGACATGATCGGCAAGCGGCGGATGCTGCTGACGAGCATCGCCCTGCTGGTGACCGGGTCGGTCGTGTGCGCACTGGCCGACGCCCTGGTCCCGATGATCGTCGGACGCACCCTTCAGGGTCTGGCGGCCGCGGTCGTCCCGCTCGGGATCAGCATCCTGCGGGACGAACTTCCCGCCGACCGCCTCGCCGGGTCCACCGCGCTGATGAGTGCCTCGCTCGGCGTCGGCGGCGCGCTCGGGCTGCCCGCCGCCGCGTTCATCGCGGACAACTGGGACTGGCACATCCTGTTCTGGGTCTCCGCCGCCCTCGGTGTGCTCTCCTTCCTACTGGTCCTGGTCGTCGTACCGGTGTCGAAGGCGCGGACCGGCGGCCGGTTCGACCTGGTCGGCTCGCTCGGACTGTCGGCCGGACTGGTCTCGCTGCTGCTGGCCGTCTCCAAGGGCGCCGACTGGGGCTGGACCAGCGGTACCACCCTCGGGCTGGGCGCGGCAGCGGTCGCGATCCTGCTGGCCTGGGGCTGGTGGGAGCTGAGGGCGAAGCAGCCGCTGGTCGATCTGCGGACGACCGCCCGGCCGCAGGTGCTGTTCACCAACCTGGCCTCGATCGCGCTCGGCTTCTCGATGTTCGCGATGTCGCTCGTACTGCCGCAGCTGCTCCAGCTGCCGGAGCAGACCGGCTACGGCCTCGGCAGGTCGATGCTCACCGTCGGCCTGGTGCTGGCCCCGCAGGGCCTGGTGATGATGGCCATGTCCGCGGTGTCCGCGGCCGTCACCAAGGCCAGGGGGCCCAAGGTCACCCTGATGATCGGCGCGCTGATCGTGGCCGCCGGGTACGCGCTGAACATCGTGCTGATGAGCGAGGTCTGGCACCTGGTCCTGGTGTCCTGCGTCATCGGCGCCGGCGTCGGCTTCACCTACGGTGCGCTGCCCGCGCTGATCATGGGCGCCGTCGACCCCTCCCAGACGGGCGCCGCCAACAGCCTCAACACCCTGATGCGCTCGCTCGGCACCTCCTTCGCCAGCGCCATCGCGGGCGTCATCCTGGCCCAGATGACCACCGACTTCGGCGGCTACGCCCTGCCCTCGGAGAACGGCTTCAAGGTCGTCATGGCCATCGGCGCCGGAGCGGCCCTGCTGGCCTTCGCGGTCGCCACCTTCATCCCGAAGCAGCGCCCCGCCGTCCCCGGCCGGCCGGCTCCGGAGGGCGAGCCCGAGCGGGCGGTGGCCAAGGCCGGCTAGTGCCCCCCTCAGGGCAGGTTGAAGAAGATCATGGGGTTGTCGTGGCTGTCCCGCAGGGGCAGGCCGAGCGCCATGGACCGCTTGACGTCCCGCAGCCGGTCGTGGATCTCCGGGGCATGAGCTCGGGACGCCGTGAAGTACGGCGTCCCGAGCTCGTTCAGCCGGCGCAGCACCACCGCGCCCTCGGTGAACGGCAGCGCCCGGCGGCCGTGGAAGACGTCGTGGACGCAGACCGGGATGCCGCTCGTCAGCCGCGGGAACAGGTGCTGGAGGTACCAGCGGGCGAAGCGGGCGGAGTGCGCCGCGTCGATGAAGAGGAAGTCGGCGTTGTCGGGGATCTTCTCCAGGTTCTCGCGGGCGTCGCCCTGCGTGAAGGTCCAGCGCCCGGCGGCGAGCTGGTCCGGGACGCCTCGCAGGACGTTGTCCGTGATGTCGTACGAGTGGAGGTGGCCGGTGCCGTTGTCGTGCAGGGCCTGGAGTATCCAGGTCGTGGACCAGCCGTGGAAGGTGCCGATCTCCACGACCGTCTCGGGGCGGCTCTCCCGCAGCAGGAGATACGTGATCTCCGCCTCGATGTCGTCGAGCTGGGCCTTCATCGACTTCGGCGGCGCGAGCAGCCGGCGCTGCTTCTCGCGGACGCGGTCGAGGTCCTCGGCGTAGGTGCGGTAGAGGCCGGTGACGCGGTCGAGGTCGATCTTTCGGGGCTGGGGGTGCATGCGCGCTCCGTGGGTGCCGTCGTTGCCGTCGTGGGCGGGACGCGGGGACGGTAGGAGGGCGCTCGGCGGGGATGCGTCACACCGGGGTGCCAACCTCGGTGCAGCACTCGGGTATGACGGCGTTCAGGGCCGGTCCTCGGGGCTCACGAGCCCCGACTCGTAGGCGAAGATGACCAGTTGGGCCCGGTCGCGGGCGTCGAGCTTGGCGATGAGACGCGTCATGTGCGTCTTCACGGTCTGCTCGGCCACGACCAGCTGCCCGGCGATCTCGGTGTTCGACAGCCCCCGCGCGACCAGGTACAGGACCTCCGTCTCGCGCGGGGTGAGGCCGTTCAGCCGCAGCCGGGTCTCGCGGCGGCGGGCGGGGCGGCGCCCGGCGTAGTCCTCGATGAGGCGACGGGTGACCGACGGGGAGAGCAGCGCGTCGCCGGCCGCCACCACCCGTACGGCGTGCAGGAGTTCGGCGACCGGCGAGTCCTTGAGGAGGAAGCCGCTGACCCCGGCGGCCAGCGCCTCGTGGACGTAGTCGTCGAGGTCGAAGGTGGTGAGCATCAGCACCTTCGGGCGGTGGGTGACACCGGGCGGCGGGTGGAGGAGGTGCCGCGCGGCCTCCAGGCCGTTCATGCCGGGCATCCGTACGTCCATCAGCACCACGTCGGGATGGGTGCGGCGGCCGACCTCGACTCCGGCCGCGCCGTCCGGGGCCTCGCCGACCACGTCGATGTCGCTCTGCGCGGAGAGCAGGGCGGCGAAGCCGGAGCGCACCATGTCCTGGTCGTCGACGATGACGACACGGATCACGCCGGCCGTCGTACCGGACCGGGCGCCGTCCTGCTGAGACATCGGCGTACTCCTGGGGCAGAGGGGACCAGGCTCCACTGTCGCGCCGACGGGCCCGGCCCCACTTCGGCCGAACGGCCGACTCCACCGGTCCGTGCCGCCGTGCGGCTCCGCCGATCGGACGAGGCAGCGGGGGCGGGCGGGAATCCCGGGCCCGGGTGGGCGGGTTCACGCTGCACGACCGTCGAGGAGCCCGGCCGCGTCCGATCGAGTCCGGCTCCGACCGCGTGCGACTCCGACCGAGTCCGCCGCAGAGCCGAAGAGGAGCCGAACATGTCCGACGCCCCGGCCACCGGCACACCCGCCACCACCGGTACGGCTGCCGCCACCGGCACACCGCCCGAACCCCCCGTCCGCGAGCTCCGCCTCGTCGTCACGGCCGCCGACTACGACGAGGCGTTGCGCTTCTACCGCGACGTGCTCGGACTCCCCGAGCGCGCCGCGTTCTCCTCCCCCGGCGGCCGGGTCACCATCCTCGAGGCGGGCCGGGCGACGCTGGAGCTGACCGACCCGAACCACGCGGAGTTCATCGACGAGGTCGAGGTCGGCCGGCGGGTGGCCGGGCAGGTCCGGGTCGCCTTCCAGGTCGACGACTCCGCGGCCACCACGGCCCGGCTGGCGGCGGCCGGGGCCGAGGTCCTCGCGGAGCCCACCCGCACTCCCTGGAACTCCCTCAATTCCCGCCTGGAAGCGCCGGGCGCCCTCCAGCTGACCCTTTTCACCGAGCTGGACGATGCCTTCACCGAACGGGACGACGCGGCGGAACGCGCGTAGACCCGTCGGCGGGAGCGGTGCGAGCACTTCCGAGGTGCCACGGGGAGCTTATTCGTCCGTTTCGGTGATAATTGGGGCATGAGTACAGCGACGTTCGTAGTAGCGGCCACGTCGAGTGAGGTACTCAACGTGATCGCCGCCTTCGCTGGTGGCCTGGTCATCGCCGGCGCACTGGTCTGGGCCGTGCAGCTCGGCATGCGGGTCCGTGATCGAGAGCTGCCCCGGCCCACTCCCGAGGAGCAGCCACATCTTCCCGACACCGGTCCGGTCCATGAGATGCGCGAGCTCAGGGAGCCGGACGAAGTGCCGCACGCCGAGGGCAGGGAACGGCTCCTGCCGCACGAGCTGCACCATGCGAGCAGCAGGCGCAGCGACGACCAGCACCGCAAGCGCTGGCTGCCCGGAAAGAGCGGTTCCTTCGGCGGGGGCGGACTGGGGCACGGCTGAGCCGCCCGGAAATCCGGGCGACGCGAGGCGCTGCCCGATGTCATCCTGCCCGGACCCGCCCCGGTGTGTGCAGGTCCCGGACAGGGGGAGGCTTAGCCGAC
>NZ_JBHVGZ010000046.1:0-67351 GCF_042800355.1 Streptomyces sp. NPDC057623 | reverse complement strand
GGTGTTTCTTTGGGGGGGGGGGGGTGGGGGGGGGGTGGGGCCGCCAGGAGGTTGGGGAGAAGGGGGGGGTGTCCGGGTGCCCTCTTGCCGGGACCGGAGGGGGTGTGGGTGGTTCTGGGCAGGGGGCTGATTGAGCAGACGACGCTATGTGGCGCGGGGTGTCCCCGGCGGCTACCGCATCTGGGACAACCACGGCCGCCGTTTCTGGGGCGACCACTACGACCTCTGCCCCGACGACCTGCTGACCGAGCTGAACGGCCGCAAGGACCCGGCCCGGATCACCGGCCTGCTGAGGCGTTACCGCGCGTTGAGGCGTTAGCGCCGGCGCTTCCGGCACCGGCGTCGCCGTCGGCGGCACGGGAGACGTCCGGGGCCGTGGCGAGCGCCAGGATCACGAAGAAGTCGATGCCCACCATGATCACCGACCAGACCGGCGTGTACGGCAGGAACAGGAAGTGGGCCACCATGCTGAGGGAGGCCAGGAAGATGCCGGTGATCCGGGCCCACCAGGCGCCCTTGAGGATGCCGTAGCCGACGCCCATGGCCACGGCACCGAGGCCCAGCAGGATCCAGCCCCACGCCGTGAGGTTGATCTTGAAGACGTAGTCGCCGATCCGGCCGTACACATCGTCCTCGGCGATCGCGGAGATGCCCTGGAGGACGGCCAGCAGCCCGTTCACCAGCATCAGCACACCGGCGAAGACGAGTCCTCCGGTGGTCCAGTCGTAGCCGGACGGCGCGGGCCGGGATCCAGCGGTGCCCAAGGCGGGTCCGGATCCGGGGCGGGTCTCGGCCGACGCCCACGTCGTCCGGGACCCAGGGGGGCTGTGCGCCGCGTCGGTCGCCTGCGGATGCGACTGCGGCTGCTGCTGGCTCATGGGTGCCGTACCCCACTTCTCGCGCGTCGCGCGGTCGGGTTCTGCGATCCGTAGGACGACGATCGGCCGGGCCGGGGGCGGCCACCACGGGGGAAGGACCGATCGGGTGACGCCCGGAGTGCGGGCGGCGGCCCACAGCCCTTCACTGGAAGGAGCCCCGACCGACCGCACAGAACCCGCTGGAGGCGCCATGCCCGGTCACCGAACGCGGTGGACGACCGCCGCGATCCTCACGACGACCGCCACCATGGCCGCCGCCCTCACCCTGACCTCCTGCTCCGACGAGGACACGCCCTCGTCGGTGGCCAGCCAGGCGGCATCGGTCTTCGCCTCGGCCACCGCGGAGGCGGGCCGCGAACTCGACGACATCAAGGGCGGCGTCAACGCCAAGGACGCCGTTCGGCTGGGCACTCCGACGACCGACTCCGACGGCCGTACGACCGTGGAGGTCACGGCGCAGAACACGACGGACTCGACGAAGTCCTTCGCCGTGCAGGTCAACTTCCGCAACGAGAACGGCGACCTGCTGGACGCGGCCGTCGTCAGCGTGTCGGACGTGGCCGGGGGCGGGACGGGGAAGGCCACGGCGCGCAGCACGCACGACCTGAGCGGGGAGGTGAAGGCGGAGGTGGCCCGGGCGCTGCGCCACTGATCAGCCGTTGCCCACCTCCCGCGCCACCCGCTCCAGCCGGTGCCGGTGGCTCTCCCACCAAGCCCGGTCACCGGGCGGCAGGTCGGACTTGCCCTCCCCGTACCCGACGCTTCCGTCGGTGAGCTCGCGCACGATGTCGGCGTGGCCGGCGTGCCGCTGACTGTCGGCGATCACGCGCACGAGGATGTGGTGCAGCGTCACCTCACGCCGCTCCTGCGGCCACCACGGGACCTGCCCGGTCGCGTCCAGCGGCAGCGCCTCGACCGTGGCGTCGGAGTGCTTCCAGGCCCGGCGGTACAGCCCGACGATCTCCTCGCGCGACTCGTCGGCGGTGGCCCACATGTCCGCGTTGGGTTCGGCGTCCCGCGTGTACCACCAGGGCGGTGGCGGCTCCTTGTCGAAGAACGGCCTCCCGAAGGTGTCGCCGAGGTACCCCAGCTCCACACCGGCGACATGCTTGACCAGCCCCAGCAGGTTCGTCCCGGTGGGGGTCGAGGGGCGGCGGACGTCGTACTCCGAGAGCCCGTCGAGCTTCCACACGAGGGCGTCACGCGCGTCTTGCAGATACCGGAGAAGGTCTGCTTTCGGGTCCGTTGTCACCATGCCGGGCAGTCTTCCACCCGGCACTGACAGTCACTTGTGCCCCTGGTCGGCGGAGCCCGCCACGACGACGTCGATCTGCTCGCTCATCGCGCCGACCCCGTTGAACGTCGCCGTCGCCTGGAGGCGGCCCGTGCCGGGCGGGAGGGCGCGGCTCGGGACGCACCACCACATGCCGTTGGGCGCGGCCGTCGTCGCGCAGACCTCCTCCTCCGCGGCGTCGCGGACCGTGACCTGGGCGCCCGGGTAGGCCGACCCCAGCAGCTTCGGCCGCGCGCTCAGCGGCACGCCCGGGTGGGGGTGGGACAGGGTCGGCGCGGGCAGTCCGACCGTCACCGTGCAGGTGCCCTTGTGCCGCACGGTGCCCTGCGCGTCCCGCAGGACCAGGGCGCAGTCGGGCAGCCGGGTGCCGGGCTCGGCGTCCGCGGGGACCGACAGGACGAAGGGGTACCTACGGCCCTGCCAGGCCGCCAGCGCCGAGTCCTCGACCGCGGCCGGCGTCCCCTCGAAGGTGTACGTCCCGGTGCTCCCGCCCAGCGTCACCGACCCCCGGTACCCGAGATCGGTGAACGGCGTCCCCGTCACTCTCGTCGTCGAGGGCGCCGTCAGGGTCAGTACAGAGCCCTCGCCCAGGGCTGTCCCGTCGTAGCCGACCTCGACGATGCCCTCCCGGCCGGGCTCGATGGTCGCGCTCGCCCACAGGCCGCCGTCGCCGTCGGCCGTCGCGGGCGTGACCAGTGTGGCCGTCATGCCCGCGACGGCGAGCAGACCGAGGATCGTCGTCTTCCAGGACCTGCTCATCGTCGGCGGAGCTCCTCACACGCGCGTCGGGGTACCCCTGCCTGCGATTCTCGTGGCGCCCGCCCGCCGGTGGCGCGCGGTGTACGGCCGTACGGGGCACCGCGCCTCGGAGCGGCGTGTCCGGGCGGCCAGGGGTCAACGGCTCGGCGCAGGGTGGTCGCAGTTGCCGTCGTCCAGGAGGAACCGTGATGCGTCGTGCCCTCGCCGTCCTGACCGTCGTCGTCGCCGGACTGGTGCTGTCCGCCGTACCCGCTGCCGCCGCCGCTCATGACGGCCCCGGCACCATCGAGAGGAACGAGTGGAACATCCCGCTCAGCAACCTCCGCGTGCTGTAGCCCGACGTCAGCCATTCGCCCCGCCTCCCGCTCTCTCCCCGTGCCGCACCGCTCTCTTCACGTCCGCCTCCGTGTCGTTGCGCGCCGTCCCTTGTTCCTTCGCGTACTCGGTCACCGCGTCATGGACGTCGCGGGCGAGGTCGCGCCAGCCGCGCCAGGCGGTTTCGTAGGTGTCGGTCTGGAGTTCGGTCCAGGGGGTGTGGGCGGGCGGGCCGTAGGCGTCCCGTAGTTCCTCCACGCGGGTGTGTGCCTGGTCCGCCGCCCGCTGCATCGCGACCAGTTCGTCGAAGGTACGTGCCACGCGTCCGGATCCTGCGCCGGCGAGCCCGCCCGGCCCGAGACGCCACGCGACCCGCGCCGCGCCTCTCACCCGGACGGCGCGCTGGGCGTTGCTTTACGGAGCCGATGCCAAGCCAAAAGGTTTCCCGCGCCCCAGAACGCGTACCTCCGTGCGACCCCTCACGTACGACCCGTACCCCGTACGACCCGTACCCCGTACGACCCAGGCCAGGAGGAACCACGGTGCGTATCACCCGCAAGGCGACGGGAACTCTGCTCGTGGGCGGCGCCCTCGGACTGACCCTGGCCGCGCTCGCCTATCCCGCCCTGCTCGGCGTCGGCACCGCCGCCGCCGCACAGGACCGGATCGTCGCCGAGACCTCGGCCGGTCCGCTGACGGAGGCCGACCGGGACTTCGTCGTCAAGGTGCGGGCGGCCGGGCTGTGGGAGTACCCGGTGGGACAGATGGCGCTGCGCAAGGGCACCACCGACGCGGTGCACACGGCCGGCCGGCATCTGATCGCCGGGCACGCGGCGCTGGACGCCGACTGCCGGCGGATCGCCGCGCGGCTGAACATCACGCTGCCCAACCGGCCCAGTCCCCAGCAGCGGGGTTTCGTCGCGACGCTCACCTCGGACACGGGCAGGCAGTTCGACAGCGACATGGCGAACATCCTGCGCGTCACGCACGGCCAGATCTTCGGCACGATCGCGAAGATCCGGGCCACGACCGAGAACACCCTGGTCCGGCAGCTGGCCGATCAGGCCAACAACACCGTCCTGGACCACATCACGGTCATGGAGAAGACCGGGCTGGTCGACTTCGACCAGGTCCTGTTCCAGGAGACGACGCCACCGAAGCTCCCGTCCGAGGACCTGACCCCGCCACCGCCGGCGGCGGGCGAACCGCAGGTGACCCTCGCGCCCTGAGTCACCCGCGGCGGCCCGCCCTACGCCAGCCAGACCGTCGTGTCCGGCCCCAGCAGGCCCCCCTCCAGCGGCGCGCTGCCGAGCAGCACCTCACCGGGCGGCAACCGGACCGCCGTACCGGAGAGGTTGGCCACGCACCGCCAGCCCTCCGAGCGGGCGAAGTGCACCACGCCGGGCGGAGCGTCCGGCGCCCAGACCAACTCCTCCCCCTCCAGCAGCTTGCGGCGCAGCCGCAGGGCCCTGCGGTACAGCTCCAGGGTGGAGCCCTCGACACCGTCCTGGGCCTCGACGGCGTACGCCGCGAAGCCCACCGGCTGGGGCAGCCAGGAGCCGCCCGTGCCGAAGCCGTACGACGGGCCCGTCGTCGTCCACGGCAGCGGCACCCGGCAGCCGTCGCGGCCCTTGCGGACGCGCCCCGTCTGTTCCCAGATCGGGTCCTGGAGGACCTCGAAGGGCAGGTCGGCGACCTCGGGCAGGCCGAGTTCCTCGCCCTGGTAGACGTACGACGAACCGGGCAGCGCCAGCATCAGGAGGGTCGCGGCGCGGGCGCGGCGCAGGCCGGCGGACTCGTCGACGGCCGGTGCGTGGCCGCCGGAGAGAAGCCAGGCGTTGTCGTCCGTGCCGGGCGGGAGCACCAGCCGCGAGGAGTGGCGTACGACGTCGTGGTTGGAGAGCACCCAGGTGGCGGAGGCGCCGGCCGAGCGGGCGGTGGCCAGGGAGTCGGTGATGATCCGGCGGAGTTCGTCGGCGTCCCAGCTTCCCTGGAGGTACTCGAAGTTGAAGGCCTGGCCCAGTTCGTCCGGGCGGGCGTACAGGGCGCGGCGCGAGGCCGGGGTCACCCAGGCCTCGGCCACCGCCATGCGGGGCGGACGGTAGGCGTCGAGGATCTTGCGCCAGTCGCGGTAGATCTCGTGGACCTCGTCGCGGTCGTAGAAGGGGTGGGTGCCGGGCGGGAAGTCCGGGAGTGCCTCCTCGCGGCTCCGTTCCGGGGTGCCGAGGTCGCGCAGCGGCTCGCCGAGGTCCTTGGCCAGCGCGTGGGCCACGTCGACGCGGAAGCCGTCGACACCGCGGTCGGACCAGAAGCGCAGGGTGGTGCGGAAGTCGGCGCGGACCTCCTCGTTCTCCCAGTTCAGGTCGGGCTGCTGGGGGGTGAAGAGGTGCAGGTACCACTCGCCGTCGGCGACCCGGCGCCAGGCGCTGCCGCCGAACACGGACTGCCAGTCGGTGGGCGGGAGTTCGCCGTGCGGGCCGCGGCCGGGGCGGAAGACGTAGCGGTCCCGGGCGGCGGAGCCGGGGGCGGACCGCAGCGCCTCCTGGAACCAGACGTGCTGGTGGGAGGTGTGGTTGGGGACCAGGTCGACGATCACCTTCAGGCCGAGGTGATGAGCCCCGGCGACCATGGTGTCGAAGTCGTCGAGGGTGCCCAGGCGCGGGTCGACATCGCGGTAGTCGGCGACGTCGTAGCCGCCGTCGGCCAGTTCGGAGGGGTAGAAGGGGCTGAGCCACAGGGCGTCCACGCCGAGGGCGGCCAGGTGGTGCAGGCGCTGCGCGACGCCCTTGAGGTCACCGAGCCCGTCGCCGTCGCCGTCGGCGAAGCTGCGGGGGTACACCTGGTAGATGACGGCCTGGCGCCACCAGTCGGGGTTGCTGGACGAGAGGTCGGGCGTGGTGGACGGAACGGTCACGCGGTCTCCTCGCTGGGTGCGTACGGGCGACAGTGAGAACTCTGTCCATTTGGCCGGAAAAGCGAACCCCGTCAGGAGCGGAGAAGATCATTCCTCCTGTGATTGAATTGTGATTGCCGTTTGAACTTTCCTTGCATTACCGCAGGTTGACAGCGTTCTCCCGTCGCCCGACGATGTGCAGACACTGTGGCGCATGTGACCAATGAGCCCAGTGATTCTTCTACGACTCTCACCCCACGATGGGATACGCATGTCCATAGCGAGACGTGTCATCGCGCGACGCCTGTTGGGGACGGGCGCCGCGTCGCTCGCCCTCTGCGCGGCCACCGTCGCCTCCGCCTCCGGCGCCTGGGCCCACGGCACGCCCGGCGGTGACGGCTGGAAGACCGGCGGCAGCTACCAGCCCGGCACCGGCGCCGGCACGGAGACGGCCACCGATCGCTGCCAGTTCTCGCTCGACGGTTCGAACTTCTACGACTCCGTCAAGGTCGACGACCAGAACCTGAAGGTCACCGACGACGGCAAGGTCCACATCAAGGTCCGCGCCGCCGCCGACGCCACGACCTGCACCGCCTCGCTCGCCTCCTACCTCGCCCACGGCGCGACCTTCGCGACCTCCGGCGAGCAGGTCTTCGTCGACTTCGACACGGTCACGGTCAAGCCCGGCCAGACCGACTCCCTCGACATCGCCGTGCCGGACGCGGGCTGCTTCGGGCAGATCGACCTGTACCGGGGCGCCGTGAAGTTCGACGGGAAGCTCGACGCGAACGACGGGTTCGTCCACGGCGACCTGCCCAAGGGCCCGGACCGCCCGGTCATCAAGGACAAGCTGATCGCTGCCTGGAACGGCGGCTCGAAGGACTGCACGACCGAGCCCCCGGCCACCGAGGAGCCCCCGACCACGCCGCCGGCGGAGCCGTCGGAGCCCCCGGCGCAGGAGACGACACCGCCGGCCTCGGAGACGCCTTCGACCGAGACCCCGACCCCGACCCCGGAGGCGTCCGAGCCGACGACTCCCGCGGCGCCCAAGCCGAACGGCGGCGGCGGCGACCTCGCGGAGACCGGCGGCAGCAGCGCGACCGGCCCGATCGCCCTCGGCGCGGTGGTGCTGGTGGCGGGCGGCGCGGCGTTCGTCGTGATGTCGAAGCGGCGGCGTACCGCTCGCTCCTGAACCGACGGTGAACGTGAACGCCCCGGTCGATGCCGGGGCGTTCACGTGACCGGGGGGCCAGGCTTCAGTCGCCCTCCACCGCCGTGAGCCACAGCTTCACGTACCGCTCCACGTCGACCTGCAACCCGACGTTGACGAGGGCCAGTTCGCGCTCCCCCTCGTGGATCTCCGACTCGCCGGGACGCGGACGGCGGTCGACGACGGTCTGACCGCGCGTGGCCCCCGGGGCCAGGCTCACCTCGACCGGGAGAAGCTCGGTGGTCAGGCCGTCAGGGTCGACGACCGCGCACACCGCGCCCGCGTCGCCGAGACCGCCGGTCGGCGTGGGGTCACCGGAGGTGGCGGGGTCACGGTGGGCGAGCAGTTCGCCGGCCATCCGCAGACGGGGCCGCGAACTCTCACGCAGGCGCTGGACGTCGGCCGCCGGGACGAGCACCCGCTTGAAGACGTCCAGCCCGTACATCGTGATCGGCACCCCTGCCGTGAGCAGCACCGCCGCCGCCTCCGGGTCGTGCCACACGTTGAACTCGGCGACCGGCGTGGCGTTCCCGGTGGCGACCGCACCGCCCATGAACACGATCCGCTCGATGTTCCGCACCACCTCCGGGTGCGTACGCAGCAGCAGCGCGATGTTCGTCAGCGGCGCCATCGGGATCAGCGTCACCGGGCGCGGCGACGCCAGGATCTCCCGCCTCAGCAGCGTCACCGCGTCCACGTCGACCGGCACCCGGGTCGGCGCGGGCAGCCCCAGGTCGGCCATCCCGTCCTCCCCGTGCACATGCCGTGCCGACCGGGCGGGCTCGATCAGCGGCCGCTCGGCGCCCCGCGCGACGGGGATGTCACCGGCCCCGGCCTGCTCCAGCACGGTCAGGGTGTTGCGTACGACGCCGTCCACATCCGTGTTGCCCGCCACACAGGTGACGGCGCGCACGTCGAGCCCCGGGTGGCGTACCGCGAACAACAGCGCCAGAGCGTCGTCGACACCGGTGTCACAGTCGATGATCACCGGGATGGGCTGCCCTTCGGCGTTCGTCACGGGGAGTCTCCTCACACGGGTGGGTGGCGGTTGCGCGGATCTGCGGTGGCGGGTTCCGCGGAACCGACCCTACGGTGTCGTACAGGTGGAGTGCGTCGCCGTATGGCGTCGCCGTGCGGGCTTCGTGCGCGCGGCGTCATGCGGCGTCACCGTCCCACAGCCCGGGACCGCGCGCCGCGACGCGGGCGGCGATCCGGTCGACCAGCTCGGCCCCGTTCACGGCCCCCGGCCTGCGCCCGTCCCGCAGCCGTACGGCCGCCACGAGGCCCTCCTCCCCGCCTTCCCGGGCCTCCCGCTCCCCGATGACCGCCTGGTACGGCACGAGGCGTGCCGCGCGGACGCGGGCGCCCAGGGTGCCGTGCTCGGGGCCGGCGAGTTCCGCGCGCAGCCCCTGACGGCGGGCCCGGCGCAGCAGCTCCTCCGCAGGCCCGGTCTGGGCGTCGGACACGGGCAGGATCACCAACTGCACCGGGGCGAGCCAGGGCGGGAAGGCGCCGCCGTGCTGCTCGACGAGGTGGGCGACGGCTCGTTCGACGCTGCCGATGACGCTGCGGTGGACCATGACCGGGCGGTGCCTGGCGCCGTCGGGGCCGATGTAGTGCAGGTCGAAGCGTTCGGGCTGGTGGAAGTCGATCTGGACGGTGGAGAGGGTCGCCTCGCGGCCGGCCGGGTCGGCGATCTGGACATCGATCTTGGGGCCGTAGAACGCGGCCTCGCCTTCGGCGGCCTCGTACGGGATGCCGGAGGCGTCGAGGACCTCGCGGAGCAGGGCGGTGGCGCGCCGCCACAGCTCGGGGTCGGCGACGTATTTGCCACCTCTGCCGCCCTCACCGGGGAGCGAGAGCCGGTGGCGTACGGCCCGGATCCCCAGATCGGCGTAAGCGCGGGTGATGAGTTCCAGGGCGGCGCGGGCCTCGTCCACCGCCTGGTCCAGGGTGCAGAAGACATGGGCGTCGTTGAGCTGAATTGCCCGGACGCGGGTGAGTCCGCCCAGGACCCCCGACAGCTCCGACCGGTACATGCCGCCCAACTCCGCCATGCGGTACGGCAGTTCGCGGTAGCTGTGGGAGCGGGAGCGGTAGATCAGGGCGTGGTGCGGGCAGAGGCTGGGGCGCAGGACGACCTCCTCGGCGCCCAGCCTCATCGGCGGGAACATGTCCTCGCTGTAGTGGTCCCAGTGCCCGGAGATCTCGTACAGCTCGCGCTTGCCGAGTACGGGTGAGTACACGTGCCGGTACCCGGCCCCGCGTTCCGCCTCGCGGATGTACTCCTCCAGCACATGCCGGAGGGTGGCACCGTCGGGCAGCCAGTACGGCAGGCCCGCGCCCATCAGGGGGTCGGTGTCGAAGAGGTCGAGTTCACGGCCGAGGCGGCGGTGGTCGTGATCGTGATCGTGCATGGGGGTGCTCCTCCGGATGAGCTGGAGGGACGAGCACCCACACGACAAAGCCCCGGGGCACTCGCCCGGGGCTTCGGAACGCTCAGGTGTCAGCGCGGCGCCGGGACGTGGTCCGGCGTCGTCGTGGGAGACGGGTTGGCGCGCTGCATGTAGGGACCGTAACAGGAGGTGGGTGGGATGGCGCGTGAGTTTCCCGGTTCCCGTCGCCAGCGTGAAGCCATCTGACTACGCTCAGCTACGGACCTGACGTCAGATGATCCGGTGTTCCCAGCGGAGGGATTGTCGGTCACCGATCCAGTAGGTGTGTGCCTGCTCGGTGATGTGGAGGCGGACGCTCGCGATGTCGGGGCTCCCGGCGTCCCGCCAGGCAGTCAGCGTCTCCTCGACGGCGTCCCACAGGGCCACGGGACCGCCCTGGCGGACCGTCCCGCCGGAGGTGTCCTCGGTGAACGCCGCGAACGACTCGCGCTCGGCGTCGAAGAGGTACAGATTCTGCGTACCGTCGCCGGCCGTTGCTCGCACCAACTGCGCGCCGGGCGCGGTGAGCTGGGCCAGGAAGGCAGGCATCCACTCGTCCAGGAGGGCGGGCGGGAACTTCGCAGGCCGTTCGGTGTCCGGGTAGGCCGTACGGGCGGAGAGATCCCCGGCCAACGGTACGAGGGCCTGCGCACGGGCGTGCATGAAGGAGGAGCGGGCGATGATGCGGCCCTCGGCCGAGCCGTCGTCGTTCACGGTGACCTTGGCCAGGCCGGTGCCGTACGGCCAGGAGCCGACCGTGGCGAGGATGATGCCGCCGGGCTTGGTCTGGCGGACCCACGTGTACGGGATGCGCCGGACGGCGCAGGTTGCGATGACACGGTCATAGGGTGCGCGGGCGGGGTGGCCGAGGAGTCCGTCGCCGGTCACCGTCCACGTGGAGTATCCGGCCTCTTCCAGGGCCGCGTCCGCACGGGCGGCCACCTGGGAGTCGACCTCGACGGTGGTGACGTTGTCCTCGCCGAGACGGTGGCACATGAGGGCGGTGGAGTAGCCGGTGCCGGTGCCGATTTCGAGGACGGAGTGGCCGTCGGCGACATCGAGCTGTTCGAGCATGCCGACGACGGTGGTGGGGGTGGTGGAGGAGGACGTGGGTACGCCGGTCACCGTCTCGGTCGCCTCGTCGGCGGTGAGGCGGCCGTCGAGCTGAGTGGCCAGCGACTCGTCGCGGTAGGCGATCTGCGCCCACTCCTCCGGGGGCGTGCCGAGGGCGGTGACCGGCTGCCAGCGTCCGCCGTCGACCGGCAGGAATACCCCCGGGTGCAGGAACAGTTCGCGTGGTACAGCTCCGAGCGCCGGCCGCCACGGTGAATCCGGGCGCAGGACTCCGGATGTGGTCAGCCGGTCCGCCAGCGCACGGCGTTCAGGGGCGGTGTCCATCAAGTTCTCCTCGGATCAGCAGATCTGCGATTGCGGCGGACATCTCCAGGCCGGTCTTCTCCTCCAGCCAACCCCACTGGCCGTTCGGGTTCAGCTCCAACCAGTGAAAGTCGCCCTTGCCGTCCAGGGCGAGATCGAAGGACCCGGAGACGAGGCCGAAGTGGTCCAGGAAGGCGAGCAGGACCTTCTCCAGACGCTCCGGAAGGTCGACGACGCTGTAGCAGAGCGCGTCGTAATCCGTGCGCCAGTCCAATAGGCCGGAGTCGATCCGGACAGCGAAGACTCGGCGGCCGACGATCAACACACGCAGGTCTGCGACCTTTTCGACACGGGCCTGGAACAGGTGCGGGGCTGCGCTGAGGGTGTCGTCGATCTCGTCGGTGACCACCGGTTCGGCCCATGAGGTCATGGGGACCCCGTCGCGCTCGTACGGTGTCCACCGCAGCGTCTTGGCAATGACCGGGCCGTACGCGGCGACGAACTGGCGGGCCCTGTCGGGATCGTTGGTGACCAGGGTGGGGGGCACGGTCAGCCCGAGGCGTTGGGCCACAGCGAGTTGGGCGGGTTTGTAGTCGGCGGCGGCCTCTCGGAGCGGGTGGTTCACCCACAGAGGGCCGTCGAGGGCATAGAGGATCCCGCCGAGCCCGTAGCGGACCTGCGCGGCGGCGTAGCGGGCGTCGGCGGCCTCCAGGTACGTGAAGGTCGGCCAGACGGGACGGCGCCAGTACACCGCCCGGACGCACTCCAGATCGGCGGTTCTCGACGGGGCCCGGAGCCGCCCGACCACAGGGGCCGGGCAGACACCGAACTGTGCCGAGACCATAAGGTCCGTGCCGATGTCGGCGGGGTTGAAGCGGACCACCGGAGCACCCTTGCGGTTCAGTTCCGTGATCACCATGTCGGCGGTCAGGTCGAGCGGTTCGGTGGCCACGAGGACGGGCCTGTCCGTCTCGGTCATGCGCGTCAGTCCTGCTGCGAGTCCTGGTCGGACCCCTGGTCGTTCTTCGAATCCAGGTTGGTCGTGGTCGTCGTCGAGGTGGCGGAGCTGGTGCCGTGCTTGCCCATCTCGACCACGTGGCCGTCGGCGTCGCGGAAGACACCGACCTGTGTGTCCGGGTCGACCGTGACTGTGGTGAACGGCAGCTTCACCGTCCTGGGATACGGCCCGAGTCGGCGAAGGCCCCAGGGGCGGTGTGCTGCTGTCCGCGTTGCGGTCTGCATGGTGCTCCTTTCATACGTAGCGAGTGGTGCCATAGGTGACGACGGTGACCCGCTGGGGACGTTTCCTCGTCGCCTTCCGCCCGGTGCCGAATGCCGATTCGTGTTCACGGGCGGAAGTCTGTGGATTCACGCGGGAGCGAAGCGGTCTTGGCGCAGACCCTCCAGGACGCGCTGCAGCAAGCCGACTTCGGGGGCCTGGGCCGCGCGGCGGCGGCGCTCGCGCTCCCACAGCTCCGCGTCCGCCTCGACGATGGCGCGGATCTGGGCCAGCGCATCGCCGGACTCGACATACAGACGGACCAGGTCGGCCGAGGTGAGGGGAAGGATCACGTCCTGCGCGACGAGTTCCACCCCGCCGTCGACCAGCCGCAGTGTCAGCATGCTGCCGGTTCCTCGACGCGTAGCTCCGCCCAGACCGTCTTGCCCCAGCGGTGCAGGTCGTAGCCCCAGCAGTCCGACAATGCCTCGACGAGGACCAGCCCACGGCCTTCCTCGGCGCCTTCGACCGGGCGGCGGTCCATCTCCGGCGGGGTACGGGATGTGTCGGTGACGGAAATGCGCACACGACCATCGCCGGCCCGGGTCACCCGCACCCGCAGCAGACGACACGACGTGTGCTGCACCGAGTTGGCGACCAGTTCGTCAACGACCAGGATCCCGGAGTCAGCCAGATCTCCTATACCCCATGTGTGCAGAGCGGCAGAGACCAACAGCCGTGCACGACGGGCGGATGCCCTCTCAGCGGGCATGTTCTCGGTGTACCCGGGCGCACCTGTCGCGGCGGGTCTCGCAATGGGTCGGGTCATGACGCTCACGGGGTCGTCTCCTCGGGGTGTGGGACGTCCAGCCCACGACAGGGGCATGGGCGGGGCTCTCCTCCACGCCGCCGGGTCGGGGAGTCTGCGGATCGGCGCCCGGCGGCTGATGATCAGTCAACGCCGGTAGGGGGTATGGAGGAGACTCCAGGAGGTGACCCCGAGTTGGAGTCACCACGCGTGCACGAGGGGTAGCGTCGGTGCCCGGTGCACGCGCATGGGGGAGATGACGTATGGACCGCCAGGTACAGGACCCGCGAGAGGTCGTCGCGGGGCTGCTCGACGACAGCCGGTTCCTCGGAGCATGCGCGGCACGGGACATGGGCGCGGTGTTCCGGATACTCAACCACCGTGGGATCAGCACGCGGCGCATCGCGGCGGCCGTCGACATCACCCAGGGGCGGCTCTACGACTACATGAACGGCAAGAGCCGCGTGGAGAAGCTTGTGATCTTCGAGCAGATCGCGGACGCCTTCCACATCCCCGGCCATCTCCTCGGCCTCGCCCGCCGGTCGTGGGAGCCTGCTGTCGATGCGCAGCCCCAGCCCCAGCCGCAGCCGCAGCCCCAGCCGGAGGGGGACGATCTGACGGCCATGGACGCATTCCGGTCTGCCGACCGTCAGGCGGGGGGGGAGGGCGGTTGTACGGGGCCGTAGTCCGGCATTTGAAAGACCGCGTCGCCCCCCGCCTGGTCGACATCTCCGGCGGACACGGCGTGTTCGCCGCTGCGGCGGCCCTGACGGAGATGGCGGGCTGGATGGCGCACGACTCCGGCCAGGATGACCTGGCCCTGGGACATTTCCAGCGTGCGCTTCCGCTCGCGCAGACCTCCGGCGACCTGCCCCTGGCTGCACACATCGCAGCGTCCAGCAGTCACCTCGCTCTCCAGACCGGCGACGTTGCAGGGGCCGTGCACTGGGCTCAGGTAGGGCTCGACCTCGCCGGCCGAGGCCCGCGGATTCCCGCACTGGCATCCCGACTCCACACCATGCACGCCCGAGCCCTGGCCGTGGCCGGGCAGCACACGGTCGCCCATCGCGCCCTTGACCAAGCCCGCCGCGACCTCGTCGCCTCCGCCGACGCCGGACACCCCTGGCTGAGCCCCTTCGATCCGGGGCGTCTGGCGAGCGAGGCGGCGCTGATCCTGGTCGATCTCGGCGAGCACGACGCCGCCCTGGACACTGCCAAGGATGCCGTCGCACTGCGGGGTGCCGACCGTACGCGCTCCCTCGCGCTGAGCCGGATCACCCTCGTCGACATCCACGTCCGGCGAGGTGACCTCGACGCCGCCCTTGACGTCGGCCACGCCCTGCTCAGCACCAGTCCCACCCTTGGCTCCGTCCGTGTCGTCCGCCAACTCGACGACCTCCGCACCGCCCTGGAACCCCACAGGACCTACGGACCGGTGCGGGAGTACCTGGGGAGATTCGACGACGCGCGGAGGGCCAGAATGCTGCTGCTCGCCGATCTCATCCCGTCCCCGGGAGGCACCCGCACATGAAGCCCACACCCGCAGACCCCGACGCCTGGAACGCCTACCTGGCCGAGGGCAACGCCAAGCAGGCCCGTAAGCGTGTGGCGGCTGACGTCTTGCTCCGCGACCGCTCGGGGCGGGTCCTGCTGGTGAACCCGACCTACAAACCGGGGTGGGATCTACCGGGCGGCATGGCGGAGGCGAACGAGCCGCCGGAGAAGACGGCGGTACGGGAGCTGCGCGAGGAGCTGGGCCTGGACGTCGTCGTGCGCGGCCTCTTGGTCGTCGACTGGGTGGCGCCGCACGGGCCGTGGGACGACCAGATCGCGTTCATCTTCGACGGTGGCGTCCTCGACGTGGACGAGGCACTGGAGCCTCACGACCAAGAGCTGTCCGCGGCTGGGTTCTACAGCATGTCCGAGGCCAGCCGGATGGTGCGGGATCGTATGCGGCGGCGGTTGGCTGCTGCGGTGCAGGCTCTGCGTGAGGGGCGGACGGCGTACCTGCACGACGGGGACGCGGTCTGGTGATTTACATCAGGAAGGTGGCGGAGAGCTATGAGCACTGAGCTGTCGTGGTTCAAGTCCAGCTACAGCGATGACCAGGGCGGCGAATGCCTCGAAGTCGCCGCCTGCCCCCACAGCATCCACGTCCGCGACTCGAAGCTCGGCGCTCGCAGCCCCCAGTTCAGTGTCACCTCCGACACATGGACCGCCTTCGTCACGTACGCGCACGACACCGCGGCCTGAGCCCCGGGCGTCGGACCCCGACATTCGAGCCCCTTTTGCAAGGAATGGGCGGGAAGAATTGAACCCACCCTCCCGCCCTCCCCGTGCCGTCGCGCACACGCCAACTCCCGCGCATACCAGCGCACATGACTTTTCGTAACCGGCTTGCGACACGACGTCACGACCCTCTAGCGTTCGCGGCAACAAACAACCCCGGTCGGGTGTTAGCAGCACCCGCCGGGGTCTCACCTCAAGATCGGAACAAGCGATCCCGTGGTTTACGAAAACTCTAACGCCCCCTTGCCCGCGCCCGCAGCCCACCCCTTGGCCAAACCCGGCTACGGCAAGCGCTCCGCCCCGGACCAAGTGCCGCCCCGCGCCGACGACTTCGCCCACCTCCCGCCCCGTGAGGCGTACCTCGCCGGATTCCTCGACCGGCTCAGCGACAACGCGGCCATGGACGCCAAGACCATCGCCAAGGCGCAGCCACTGTACGGCCAGCAAGCCGTTCGCAGCGCACTCAACGAGCTCAGCAGGCACGGCCACCTGCGCCGAGTACGCCGACGCGCCCAGCCCGGTGAGACCGGCGTCGACAACGCCACCCGTTGGGTGTTCCACACGTACTGGTCGCGTACCGCACGTTCCAGCGATTGGTGGGCACGGTTCCTCGCGGGTGACGAGCCGGTAGCAGAAGAGGTAGCTGACGTAAGGCCCCAGACCGCTCCCGGCGGCGTACCCCCGCAGGCCGAGACCGAGCCGCCGCCCAACCCTCCCGCGCGCCCCCACCCCACCCCCGCCTACACCGCCCTCGCCCGGCTCGGCCTCCATGACCCGCGCCTCGCCCTCTCCGCCGCCGACTGCGGGGCCCTGCAAACCCTCGCCGAGGAGTGGCTGGCCCGGGGCGCGACCCCGGATCACCTGACGGGGAGCCTCGTCGCGGGGCTCCCCGACCAGGTTCACTCGCCCCGCGCCTTCGTCCAGCGCCGCCTTCGCGACAAGGTGCCGCCAGCGCTGCCCGCAGCGCCCAAAGAGCCCGCGTCGCCCGGCCCCCGCCGCCTCATGGAGTGCACCGACTGCGGAGTACCGGGCCGCCCGGAAGCCCTTCCAGGGGGTCTCTGCCGGGGGTGCCGGGGCGATGGGATGCAAAGGGCCCGAGGAGGCGAGGGGAGCGCCGTAACGCCTGTAACACCCGAAAGGCTCCTCTCGCCGCCCACCCGCCCCGCAGCGACCCCCGACACCGTGCGCGCCCTCGCGGAGCAGTTGCGGAGCGCCGTACGCGCCAGTCGGGCACGACTATGCCGAGGCCCTGGGGATCAGGTCGGGTCGCCCTCGTAGTCGGGCCGGATGGCGATCCTCATCGGGTCGCCGGGCGGGTAACTGGTCCTTGTGTCCCAGAGTTCGAGGGTGCGCTTCAGGCAGTCGTTCTCGGAGGCCACCTCCATGGCGAGCTGCTGGCCGATCTTGTTGTTCTTCTCGTCCGCCTCGTTGTCCGCGTCCGTACCCGGCCTGCCGGCCTCGTGCGCATCGCCCATTTCGGTCGCGAAGTCCTTGCCCAGCCTCTTGGTGAGCATGCACTGCCAGAAGACGTGACGGACGGAGTTCTGCTTCTCCGGGTCCGTCATGTGCTCCACGACCTTGTACACCTGGATGTGTACGCCGATCCACGGGTAGATCTTGTCCAGGTTCTCCGGCCTGCGGATGACCTCGACTTCCTCCTTGCTGATGTTCTTTCCGATCAGGTACACGGACTCCAGGACGCCATCGAACCCCTGGTTCCGGACCTTGTCGCCGATCTTGCTCACGATGGCGGCGACCGTGCCCATCTTCTCCGCGCTGTCCTTCTTCCTGACGGCGTTGTAGCCCATCCCGACAAGCCCCGCCCCGGCGACGGCGACGGTCAGAGCGGTGGTGACGACCGCCTCGGGAATGAGGACCACGGCGATGGCGACGCCGAGGAATGCCGCGAGGATGTCGCCGCCGACGCTGCGGGGGCCGATCCCGCCGGCCCCTCCGTCCCTCCGGCGGACGGTCTCCAGCAGGGTGTTGTAGACATCCTTGCTCGGAACCGTGTTGCACTCGCAGTGGAACTCGGCGTCGGAGGACACGCTCATGGTCATCGTCCAGTCGCCCGCCTGCGGATCCTTGACGACCACGAGGCGCACCGAGTCGCCCGACATCTTGACGAGTCGACCGGCCTCGTCGACGTCCTTGTCGTACGCGTTCCCGTCGGGGTCCTTGAGGCTCATGACGACCCCCTCGGGGAAGTCGACCGAGTCGTCGTCCTTCGTGACCACCGCATAGAGGAACGGCGCGTCCTCACCGATGGTCATCGTGTTCGTGAGGTTGAACCGCTCCACGTTGTCCCAGCCGTCCGGGGACGGAACGGTGTCGACCTGGCAGTACATGCAGTCGTTCTCACCCCGTGCCTGCTTCGTGGGCGCGGGTACCGGGCTCGGATCGTCGCTGACGTCGAAAATGCCCCAGAGTCCGCCGACTCCCTTGTCCTCGATCTCCGTCGGCTCGTCGAAGTACTGGCCCGCGATGAGCGCCGGGGTCTGCTTCGCGGCCTCTTGCCAGTCGTCGCTGAGGGAGAGGCCCCACAGGCGCGAGGCGTACCGCGTGTACCCGTCGGGCGCCCCGTCCTTCTCTTCCACGTGACCCCAGAACCAGTCCGGGACGTCGTCATTGTCGAGGACGTCGAACTCGCCCCAGAGTCCGAGAGCGCCCTTGTCCACAATGCGCGTCGGCCGGTTGAAGTACTGCCTCTTGACCACCGCCGGACAGTTCTGGGCGACGCTCTTCCAGTCCGCGTCGTCGGGGATGTTCCACAGCCGCGCCGAGAACTGCCGCATGCCGTTGTCCTGGGTGCCGTCGTCCTGGAACTGCAGGGCGCTGGTCGCGTGCCCAAGGAATCCGACGGAGTCCCACAGATAGGAATTGGCCACCGGGACCGGCGGGTCCGTGATGGGCGAGGCCTCGGGGACCGGGTTGCCGGAGGCGAGATAAAGGGCCTTGATGATGCTCTTGCCGTCTTCCCAGACGTCGTTGGAGAGTTCCCAGATGATGACGCCCTTGGCGCCGACCCCCTTGAGGAACTTCAGCTTGGTGACGGCGGTGTCCGGGGTCTCGAAATAGATGTTGTGGGCGTACGGGTACTCGCCCGGAGGAAGGGGTTCGGCGAGCTTGGGGCGGGGTGTCTTCCCGTCCACCTTGATGTTCGCGTCCTCGGCGTCCAGGGCGTCCGGGAATTCGTCCAGGATTTCCTTGTACCGCAGCACCTTGTAACCCGGGGGAACTTCACCGGTCAGGTCGTCCGGCTCCTTGGCCGCGGCGAAGTCATAGCCGTAGACCGGTACGCCGGCGGCGATCTTTCCGCGGTCCACCTCCTGTCCCTTGCCCTGCCAGTTCATGAAGAGCGGATTCGTCCAGTACCAGAGGCAGTCCTCGACCGACAGGATCGGATTGTTCTCCACGGCGTCGCCACCCGGGGCGTCCGAACCAGCGCCCGCCCTGGCCCCCGGCCAGCCGCCCTGCTGTTCGCGGAGGTACGACTCCAGATAGACATCCGCCTCACGGATCTTCGCCGTGTCCTTCCCGCGGATCTTGTGCAGGGCGGAATGCGGACCGACCGGGGACTTGTCCCACGACCCGGTGAGGTCGTAGGTCATCACGCCCACCCAGTCGAGGTGTTCGGCCATGTCCGGGTCGTAGTTGTTCCCGTACCACGACGTGCCGAAGACGGCCGCCGACACGATCTTGTCGGGCATGGCCTCCTTCAGCTTCTTGGCGAAGAGAGTCAGGCCCCGCCCCGCGGGATGCGGGCCGTCGCTCTTCATCCGGCCGCCCTGGTCCTGGGCGCCGGGCCGGCCCCACCAGCACTCCAGGTCGAGATCGACGCCGTCCAGGCCGTTGTGGGTGACGTAGTCCACGACGTTGCGCACGGCCTGGTCGAGCTTCGGCGAGGCCGGGTCGGTCCCGACGGCCGTCATCAGGTCAAGGAACGCGAAGTCGTTCGCGCCACCCAGCGCGACCATGATCTTGGTCCCGTACAGGTTCGCGGCCATGAGCACGTCCGCGAGAACGGAGCCGACCTCCCGGACCGACTTGGGGTCGAACGCGCCGGACTCCTGCTCGCTGAACGTCAAGAACGAAATGATGCCGTGCGTGATGTACTGATACATCTCGCCCTTGCCGTAGTCGAATCCCTCCTCTTTCCGCCAGGTAGGGATGTACGCGATGATGTTCGCCCGCTCGGTCTCCTTGTGCGGGGTCTTGTCGTACAACTCGTCGAAGAAGCGCCAGCCGTTCTTGTTCGGATCCCCCACCCCCGGCTCGTCGGCCCAGAAAGCGGCGCGGAAAATGTTTCCCTCGTACTTGGTGACGGAACCCGTCTTGTAGCCTTGGGGATTCTTTACCCACTTGGGTACGTCAGGGTAGTCCGAGGAATTTCCCACTTGAACTCACTCTCCATGGTGCGGTGTTCGTGCGGTCATGGCCAGCCAACTGGAGGCTATCTCGCCGTGCCAGACCAGAATCAGCCCCGCTGCCGGCTGTGAACAACGTCTCCGCTGGCGCGCCGACTTGAATCGCTTGAGGCACTACCTGCACGCCCCGAGACGGGGACAGCACAGTGCGGCGAAGGGAGTTCTTCAAGGACGACGTTCTCGGCGGCGGCGATACCTACCGCGTCCATCTCGGCGAGTACCACATTGCGGCAGCTCGGCCCCACCGTGACCTACCGGCGGTCGCCGAAGCCCTGGAACGGGCCAGGGCGGGACGGGCAGGGGCGGCGGGGGCGAGAACCTGTCCGGCGTGCACCCACGTCACCCGGACGGCCCGGCGCACTGGTGGTCGCCCCCGTGGGGTGGTGCCTTAAGAACACGTACCCGATCTTGAGGCGCACGCCACCCCAGCCCAGGAGGCCCGAGATGCCCCGTCCCCCGGCCCGAGCCGTCGTCGCCGTGGTGCTCTTGGCAGGCACCCTGCTGACCGCTCCCGCGTGCGACTCCATCGCCGGCCTGGGCAGACCGGTCTCGGCCCCCCGCGGCAGCGCCTCCGCCGCGAGCCCCAGTGCGTCGGCGACCCCCGCGGCCGCCCCCACCCTCACCGAGTCCCAGGCGCGGGCCGCGCTCGTCAGCGAGGCCGACCTGGGCGAGCCCTGGGTCGCCACCGAGGGCTTCGCCACCTGGCGGGAGTCCATGCTCAAGGCGAGTACCGAGTCGGCCGACGCGGAGTGCGGAAAACTGCTCGACGCGCTGTACGCGGAGGAACTCCTCGGGCCCGACGCCACCACGCGCGCGTCGGTCGGCCTGGACGACCCGGCCGACGAGGCCCAGCTGCGCTACCAGGTCGTGGCCCATCGCCCCGACGCCGTGGACCGGACGCTGGCGTGGCTGGGCCGCATGCCGCAGGAGTGCGGCCGGTTCACGGCGACCGCGGGCGGCGGGGAGATGGCCGTCGAGGTCACCGAGGCCGAGATGCCGGAGGTCGGCGATGCCCGGCAGGGCCTGCGGGTCGTCCTCAGCGCCGTCTCCGAGTACGAGGACGCGCCCGTCCTCACCCTCCACGTCGCCGCCGTCCGGGTGGACGACGACGCGATCGTCCTCACCAACGGCGGCCTCTTCGACGTACCGGCCGACGCCACCTGGGCGGCCGTCGAACTGGGCGCCCACCGGCTGACCGAGGTCCACAAGCGGGGACGGGCGGAGATCTGAGCCCGCCCTAGCCGACCGCTGCGACCGCTGTCGCCGGCCCCCCGATCCTGGTCCAGTCACCGCCGGGCGACCAGCGCCACACCGACCCGCCGTCCGCCGCGACCCGGTAGAGCGCGTGGCTGTCCATCGCCAGGGCCGCCGCCCCCGAATCGCCGATCTCCGACCAGATCCACGGCTCCCCCGTGTACTGCCACAGCCGCCCCGTTTCCGGGTTGACGGCGAAGAGGCCGAGTTCGCCACCGTAGATCGCCCGCGCGGGCCCGCCGATGACGTGCCACCTGTCGCCGCTCCCGGACCACTGCCAGACCTGGTTCCGGGCCGGATTGAGCCCGTAGAGGTGGCGGGGGCCGACGACGAAGTGCGCGCCGGGATTGCCCACGCGGGTCCAGGTCTCCCTGGCGGAGTCGTAGCCGATGAGGTGTCCGCCGGAGGGTTCGGTGGCGAAGAGCCCGGCCCCGCCCGCGTAGATGTGCCCGGCGGGGCCGCCGATCGAAGTCCAGCTTCCGGCACGGCCGTTCCAGCGCAGGACCTTGTCGCGCTTCGGGGTGAGGGCGTAGAGGGAGGAGCCACCGAGGGCGAGTTCGGAGGCGGTACCGATGACGGTCCAGGAGTTCGGGGTGCCGTCGTAGCGGGAGACGCGCCCGGTCTTCTCGTCGAGCGCGAAGACGCCGGACTCTCCCGCGTACGGCGCCCCCACCCCCTTCCCGACCGTGGCCCAGGTGTCGCCGGACCCTGACCAGCGCAGCAGGGTGCGGCCGTCGGAGGAGAGGGCGTAGGCGGGCCCGGTGGCGGCGGGGGCGGTACGGGACGGGGGCGGTGCGCTCCGTTCGGTGCCCCGGGACGGGATCGACGCGCCGCTCGGTGAGACGGCCGCCCGGCCGGGGGTGTGGGTGGCGGAGGGCGAGGGCTGACCGGCGGAGGGGCCGGTGGCCGCCTCGGGTCGACGGTCCGCCACCCCGTCGTCACCGCGCTGGAGGACAACGATCGTGCCCGCCGCGACCACGGCGAGGACGACAGCCGCGGTGATCGCGAGCCGGATACGGCGGGCCCGGGAAGACGTTGCGTTGCCGACAGTGCGGGTCTCGGTGGGACTGTCCGGGCTGGTCAACGGATTGTCCGGGGCGGGAGCGGAGGCAGCGGGAGCGGCGGAGCTGCCGGAGCCGGACACACCGGGGCCGTGTGCCAGGGGGGTCTCCGAGCCGGCCGGAGCAGTCCCGACACCAGCCGGGCCGACCGCGCTGGAGCCGTACGCGGCGGAGGCCGCCGGATCGGGGGCGGCGGGCCCGGCGGACACGGCAGACCCGGCCAACCCAGCAGACCCAGCCGAACCGGCCTCGTCGGCAGATCCAGCCGGGCCCCGCGGTGCCGGGGCGGAACTCCCGCCGGATCCGGCGCCCCCGCCCCCACCCGCGACCGCCGCCCGCTGCGCCGCCTGGTGCAGGCGCCGTGCCTCGTCCAGCCTCCCGCTCCGTACCGCCGGGTCGCGTACCTCCCGCTCCACCACCGTCTGCAGCCGCCGCCAGGGAATCACCCGCACCCCCGACCGGTACTCCCCCCACGTCGTCTTGCTGACCTCGCCGTATCTCTCGGCCAAGTCCCGCACGGTCCACCTGTCCGTCACTTCGCACAGGAACCGGGCCAGCGCGTTGGCCGCTTCACTCCGTCCTCTGAACTCACCCCGCTGACGACCGGCCACGGCCCCCGCACCCCCGTTTTTGTCCGGGCGGACAAACCCTGTCCGCCCACTTCCCTCGCTCTGACCTGCCCGGACGAACACACCCCTCGGGCGTCCAATGGCCCGCTCCGCCACGGTGGTTGGCGTGAGGGCGGCACCGCCCACATCACCTCTGGTGCATCGCCAGATCACACCACGTCCGTGCGTGGCCATGACGCCTGATGCGCACAACTCGCCGCACAGGCACGGAATCCAGCCAGCCTGCGCCGGTCAGCCGGCCGGCCCGTCCACTCCAGGAGCTTTCCTTGCCTCACACACGTATGCGTACGACAAGCCTCCGCGTCCTGTACGGGACACTCGGCGCCGCTCTCCTCGCCACCACCGTGGCCTCGAACCCCGTACAGGCGCAGACCGTCCAGGCGAGCGACCGGAAGGCCACCGGCACCGGGACCCTCGGGCGGGGTGCCGCGCCCGGCGGCAAGGTCACCCGCGAGCAGATCATCGAGCGCGCCCAGGCGTGGGTGACGCGGCAGGTCCCGTACAGCACGAACGGGCTGGCCTCCCCGTACAGCTGGTGGTCCGACGAGGCCACCGGCGGGCACTACCGGCAGGACTGCTCGGGCTTCGTCTCGATGGCCTGGCAGCTGCCGTACAGCCGCTCCACGTACACCCTCCGCGAGGTGTCGTCGAAGATCGGCAGCGCCGAGCTGAAGCCGGGCGACATCCTCGACTCCGACCAGCATGTGCTGATCTTCGGCGGGTGGACGGACCGCGCGGGCCGGGAGTTCACGTACTACCAGCAGAGCAGCCGCAAGCGCCCCGCCAACCGGGCCGAAGGCGACCTGGACGACGCCACTCTGTCGGGCCATCCCACCGGCGACTACGAGGCCCGCCGCTACCACAACGTGGTCGACACCCCCGCGAGGCCGTCCGACCCGGGCCCGCAGCCGCCCGCCCCGGCTCCCGAGCGCGCGGCGCCCCAGCCGGCCGCCAGGCCCACCGGCAAGTCCAACGCCAAGCCTGCCGCCAAGCCCGCCGCCGAAGCCAAGCCCGCCGAGTCCGCGCCTCCGCGGGCCGCCACCCGCAAAGCCGTCCGGCTGGGCGCGCTGGCGGCCCACAACCGGCGGCTCTACGCCCTCGCGGAGAACCGCGGCGCGGTGTACGAGCGGAGCGGCGGCGTCTGGCGGCGCGTCGGGGGCCCGGCCGGACGCCTGTATGCCGGCGGAGCCGGGGTGTTCGCGACCGACCCGGAGGACGGCCGGATCTTCAAGTACAACGGCACGCCGGGCTCCTGGACCTGGATCGGCACGTCCGGGGCGGAGTTCACGATCGCCGGAAACGCGCTCTACGGGCTCACGCCGAAGCGCGACGCGGTGATGCGGTGGACGGGGAGCGGGAGCCGCTGGACGAGGGTCGGCGGCCCCGCGCGGCACATCCACGGTGGCGGGGCGGGCCTGTTCGCCACCGACCCGGACGACGGGAGTGTCGTCAAGTTCCTCGGCCGCGCGGGTGCCTGGAAGCGGATCGGCGGGATGGGCCTGGCCTTCGCCGTCGACGGGCGCACGGTCTACGGGATCAGCCCGGACGGCTCGGCGGTGTACCGCTGGACGGGCTACGGGACGACGTGGACCCGCGTGGGCGGCCCGGCGGTGCGGCTGTACGCGGGCTGGGCCGGAGTCTTCGCCACGCACCCGAAGAGCGGGGACCTGTACCGCTTCGACGGGAGCGCGGACTCCTGGACGAGGGCCGGCGGCCCCGGGGCCACGTTCGCGGCGGGCGCGGACGGCGAGCTGTACGGACTGAGCCCGGACGGGCGGGCGGTCTTCCGCTGGACGGGCGGCGGGTCGGTCTGGACATCGGTGGGCGCACCGACGAGCGCCTGAGACCGGCCCCGCATCCCGCACCTCCGAACCCCTCCGAGAGGAGACGTGACCAGTCATGTCCAGAATCAACCACCGCATGGCCCTGCTCGTATCCACAGCAGTCGCCGCGAGCCTGCTGACGGCGGTCCCCGCGAGCGCCGACCCCGGGGAGCCGGGCGGACGGGCGATGGGGCAGGCCCGCGTGACACAGCCCGCGGCCTCCGCCACTGACCCCGTCGCCACTGACCCCGTCGCCGGCTCCGAGTCCGACCCGGAGACCGACCCCGCGCCCGACTCCGACCTGGGATACGGCGCGGAGCTCGCCGTGACCGGCAAGGGGGCCGTATACGCCCTCGCCGCCGACCACGGCAGCGTGTGGGAGCGGGAGGGCGACGGTACCGACTGGACCAGGATCGGCGGCCCCGCCGACTCCATCCGGGCGGGCCGGGCGGGCCTCTTCGCGATCAACCCGCAGACGCGCGAGGTATTCAGGTACGGGGGAGAGCCCGACGCCTGGACGCGGGTGGGAGACCCGTCGGCGGACCTCGTGGTGCACGGCGACGACGTCTACCGCACGGCCGCCGACCACAGCGGAGTCTTCAAGTGGTCGAAGAAGAGCGGCGACTGGGAACGGATCGGCGACTCGGCGAAGCGCCTGTTCCTGGGCGGCCCGGGCCTCTTCGCCACCAGCCCGGTCGACGGCTCGATCCACAGGTACCGCGGAGAGCCCGGCGAGTGGGAGCGCATCGGCGGCCCCGGCTCCACGTTCGCCGTGGACAACGACGACCTGTACGGGGTTTCGCCGGACGGCGGCGCCGTCTTCCGCTGGAAGCAGGACAAGCACGACCGTACCGCCTGGGAGAGGATCGGCGGCCCGGCCCTGGATCTCTACGCGGGCGGCGCGGGCCTCTACGCCACCAGTCCGGCGGACGGCTCGATCCACAAGTACGACGGCGAGCCCGAGCGGTGGCTCGCCGCGGGCTCGGCCGGCGCCGTCTTCGCCGTCAACGACAAGCACGCGATCGGGCTCTCGCCGGACCGCGGGGCGTTCTTCCAGAGCGGGGACGACGGCGAGCCCTGGAAGTACATCGGCGGCCCGTCGTCCGAACTCCAGGAGCTGAAGGACGAGCGGACACTGCTCCAGGAGCGCGGGCAGGAGTACGTCGACGAGTTCCGCAGGGCCAGGGACCTTGAGCGGATGTCGCTCAGCGGATGGCTCAAGGACCAGGGACTCGGTGTCCTGCTCGACGTCATCGGCGTCAATGACGTCGAGCAGTGTCTCTCCGCCGCCACGTCGTTCGACGTGGACGTGAGCAGCCTCTTCGCCTGTCTGTCCTCCGCGGTGAAGCCGGTCGGCGTGATCCGCGCCGTCACCAAGGCGGACAAGGTGGGCGGCGCGGTGAAGACGGCCGTCAAGAAGCTGCCCCACTACTCCAAGGACACGGCCAGGGCCCGCAACACCGTCAATGAGGCCCGCAAGATCCTGGACAAGGTCAAGGAGAAGCCGCAGGAGCGCGACTACAAGCCACCGATGTTCGACTGCCGCAGGGACGGCAGGGGCTGGCAGGACCCGGGTGCCACCGACCCGGCCAACGGTGACCGGTCGACCGGCAGGACGGCCTGCCTGGACACGGCCTACCTGGCGGAGGGGCTGGGTTCGGACGCCAAGGAGGTGAAGCCCCCGGGTTACTTCTGGGCGCGCCGCGCCATGGCGTACCACGGCAACTTCCCGCTCGGGTACTGGATCAACAACTGCCATCTGCTGGGCAGCCAGCTCAACGGCAGCGGTCTCGACCTGAAGAACCTGTCGACCTGCACCCGTGCGGCCAACGCCCAGAGGCAGGCCGGCACCGACCCGGGGCTCCCGCAGCACATGCTGACCTTCGAGACCCAGGTCAAGAACGCCGTCGACGCCGGTCAGGTGGTGTGGTACCAGATCACGCCGAAATACTCGGGAGCGCGCACGGTACCCGTCGCGTACGAGATGACCGCACGGGGTCTCACTCCGGACGGCAGGACGGGCCTGGTGCTCGACCAGATCGTCCCCAACTCCGCGTACAGCAACAAGTTCAAGAGCTACTTCAACCTGGGCCTGGTGACGGACCAGGCCGGTCTGCCCGTCCCGCTGGCCCCTCTTTCGTAAGGAGCCGGTACGTTCCGTTCGCTCGCGCAGCTCCCCGCGCCCCTTCCGGGGCGCGGGGTTCGGAGCATGTGGAGCAGCGGCGGCTAGCCCAGCCGCTCCACCGCCTCCTTGGCGTCCTTCAGGCCAGCCCCGGTGATCTCCCGGTAGACCTTGATGGCCTGGATCTTCTTGCCGGTCCGCACGAGCGACACGACCTCGCCCATGCGCGGGTCCGCGCCGTTCAACCCCAAGTGGTCGAGAACGAGGTCGAGTTTGCGCTCGACACGGGCAACTCGCTGATCCGCCTGGGAAATCCGGCCCAGGAGGGTGACGATGCCCCAGAAGGCGGCGAGCACGACGAAGAGAACGGCTATATCCATGGTCGGCGATCCTAGACGCCGCTAGTCCACGTCGAACCGCAACCGGTGCTCCACCACGTCCCGCGCCACGGCCACCGCCGTTCGCGCGTTCGCGAACGCGTGGGCCCGCAGCCGGGCCAGCGCCTCGTCCGTGCCGACGCCCAGCTGGGCCATGATCATGCCGGTGGCCTGGTAGACCTGGTCCTGGTCGACGGCGAGGCCGCTCAGCCAGCGTTCGTCCCCCGGCTCGCCCGCCTCCTCCACCCGCGGCAGTGCCATCAGCGCCACGGTCATCATCCCGGCCACCACCCGCGCCGTGCGCAGGTCCGGGTCCGTGAGGTCGCCGGGGGTGTCGCGGTAGAGGTCGAGCGTGCCCACGCACATCGTGTCGTTGCCGAGCGGCAGCGAGTACACCGCCCGCACGCCGACCGCCGTGGCCTGCTGAGCGAAGACCGGCCAGCGCAGTACGTCCTGGCCCGCCGTCAGGTCACAGGCGAGCACGGGCGCGCCGCTCTCCGCGGCGGACTGACAGGGCCCGTCGCCCAAGGTGGCCTGGATCTCGGTCACATACGCGGCCCGCGCACTGCTCGCGCCCAGCTGTACGGGCATGCCGTCACTGTGCAGCGACACACTCGCGCCGGTCACGGGCAGCAGCTCCACGGCGACATCGCACAGCCGCGCCGGGATCTCGCCGGGCCCGACACCGCGTACGCCTTCGGCGATGGCGTCCGCGGCTCGCTCCCGCCCGTGCTCACGCTCACCAGGTGGATCGTCTCTGGGCCGCACGGCTGCCTCCTCGTTCCGGGCGCGGCCTGCTGGTTCCGGGGTCCGACGGTCCTCTCAATCGCTCGCCCACGGACGACGCCCGACTACCCGCAACCCACACCGCAAAACCCCGGCCCGGTGGTCCCGGCCCTCCTAGCGGAGCGCCTCGTACGGGTTGGCCGGCTGCGTGATCCGCCGTACCGCGGCGGCGTCCAGCACCGGCGGCCAGGCCCCGTCCGTGCCGAGTTCGCCCTTGGGGCGCCAGGTGCCGGTGACGGTGACCCAGGCGTCGGCGGGCGGCGCGTCCGCGTCCCGGATCTCGACCTTGCTGGTGGTGGCGTCGGCGGCGCAGCAGGCGACGATGAGGCGGTTGACGTACCAGGTGCCGTCGTCGTCGCGGGTGACGAAGCCGGTCAGCCGGACCGTACGTCCCGAAAGGGAGCGTCCGCTGTCGTAGATCGCCCGGGAACTGAACTGCGCCAGCGTCAGCTCCACCGGGTTCCCGGCCGGCAGCGCGGGGAAGTGCCCGATCCCCTGCGCCGCGCGCTGCGCCGCCTCGCGCTCGGCGCTGTAGGAGCCGAGGGCCGGGGGCGGGAAGAGGAGGAGGGCGAGGGCGGGGAGGGTGAGGAGCCAGGCGACGCGGGGGCTATGGTGACCGCCGTGCTGATCGTGGGTGTGGGGATCGTCGTCGTGCTCTGCGTGCTCGCCGTGCTCGCCGTGCTCGCGTTGCTGATCGCGGCGGGCGTGTTCGCCGTGCTCTGTGTCCTGGCCCTGCTCGGCGTACGGTTCCTGTTCCGGTCGCCCGACGACCGCCGCGGCCACCGCCAGCAGCACCAGCAGGAACCCGGACACGACCAGGTACGGCCGTAGTCCCGCCTGCACATACCGCAGGTACAGCTCGCTGAAGAGCGAGATCCGCAGGATCGCCGCGCCCGTCAGGAGCAGCAGTACCGCCGGCCCGTACCGCCTCACAGCAGCCACCACCCGACGAGCACGCTGCTCAGCACGGCGACCACCCAGGTCACGGACGAGAACCGCACGGCGAAGGACCGCCCGAACGTCCCCGCCTGGAGGGCGATCAGCTTCAGGTCCACCATCGGGCCGACCACCATGAACGCCAGCCGTGCGGTCGGCGAGAAGCCGCTCAGGGAGGCGGCGACGAACGCGTCCGCCTCGCTGCACACGCACAGGACGACCGCGAGGAGGGCCAGCAGCAGTACCGACATCCAGGGGGAGCCGGTGAAGAGGTCCAGGACCGAGCGCGGGACCGCGATGTTGAAGGTCGCCGCGGCCGCCGCGCCGAGCACGAGGAAGCCGCCCGCGTGCAGGAAGTCGTGCTGGAGGCCGGCCGTGAAGGCGCGCAGGCCGGTGGCGGCCGGGCCGGTGTGCCGCTCGGGTGGGCGCAGCCACTTCTCGCGGCCGAACCGGGCCCACAGCCAGCCCATCACCACCGCCGTGGCCAGCGAGGCGACGAGCCGGGCGAGGACCATCTTCGGCTGCCCCGGGAAGGCGACGGACGTGGCCACCAGGACGACCGGGTTGATGGCGGGGGCGGAGAGGAGGAACGCGAGGGCGGCCGCCGGGGCGACGCCGCGCCGCATCAGGCTCCCGGCGACCGGCACGGACGCGCACTCGCATCCGGGCAGGACGACACCGGCCGCCCCGGCGACGGGTACCGCGAGCGCCTGGTTGCGGGGCAGCAGCCGGCTGAAGACCTTCTCCGGTACGAACGCGCCGATCGCCGCCGAGACGATGGTGCCGAGCAGCAGGAAGGGCACGCCCTGCACGGCGATCGCCGTGAAGACGGTCCACCAGGCGGCGACGGGCGGGGTGTAGAGGTCGAGGGCGAGCATCGGCCCGAGGACCGAGAGGACCGTGGCGATGGCGAGGAGCGCGGCGCCGCCGAGTACGGCGTACACGAGCGCGCGTATGACGACGCGCAGCCCGTCGGCCACGGTCCGCTGGTTCTGCACGCGCCTGTCCCACCTGTTCGAACCCGTCCGAATACCCCCGCGCAGGTTAGCCGGTGGGACCTGTGCGCAGCCTTGGGTTCGGCTCGGGAAGTGCTGTGGCCGGCTTCCCGCCTCCAGGCCGGAGATGTGAGCGGCGTGTACGCCGGTTCCGCCAACTGCCTCCGCGTCAGCTCGCGGTCGGCCCGCGACTGGTGCGCCCGCCGCCCGACCGTCCAGGGATCAGCACGCCCGGACATCACTCAGCCAACTCCCCCGCTGCCCCAACTCCCCCTGAGCTCTTGTCGTTCGAGTCCGACAGCTCCTAAGTTGAACCGCGTATCACACGTGGTCGACGCATGGCTGTTGCGAGGTAGCTGTTGCGAGGTAGCCGTGCAGGAAATCAGCAGCACCACCGAGCGCTACCGGGATTCATTCGCAGTGCACCGGGGTTTACCCCGGTGGTGAAGCGAATCTGATCGTGTCGGTCCCGCTCGGCCGCGGAGTGCGGTGAAAGCCGGGTTCCGGCGGAGCCGGAACGATGCTCACACGGGCCGGTTCTGCTGTTCGATGTACTGCTTGACGATGCTGAGCGGGGCACCGCCCACGGTCCCGGCGAAGTAGGACCCCGACCACAGTTTGTTGGCCCGCCAGTAGTGGCGTACCAGGTCCGGAAACTCCTGGCGCAGACGGCGGGAGGAGACTCCCTTGAGCGAGTTGACCAGTTTGGTGACGGCGACCTTGGGCGGGAAGTTCACCAGGAGGTGGACGTGGTTGTCCGCACCGTTGAACTCCACCAGCTCGGACTCGAAGTCCGCGCACACCGACCGCATGATCTCCTCCATCCGCACCAGATGGGCATCGGTGAACACCTGGTGCCGGAACTTGGTCACGAAAACCAAGTGAACATGCATCACGAAAGCGCAGTGCCTGCCAGTTCTGATCTTTGTATCTCGGCCATAACCCAAGTATTCATCGTGGCAGTCATGCAGCTCAGGTACTCCTTCCGCCTCACCCCCACGCCGGGGCAGCGCACCGCGCTGGCCCAGGCGTTCGGGTGCGCGCGGGTGGTGTACAACGACGCGATCACCGCGCGTGAGGCGGCCCGCGCCGAAGGGCGCAAGGCCCCCTCGATGGCCGAGCTGTCGGTCACGCTGATCACGCGGGCGAAACGGACGCCTCAGCGGGCCTGGCTGGGCGAGGTCTCCGCCGTCGTACTGCAGCAGTCCCTGCGCGATGTGGGCGCCGCCTACAGTGCGTTCTTCGCCAGCCTGAAGGGCGAACGCAAGGGACCGAAGATCGGGCCGCCGGCCTTCAAGTCCCGCAAAGACAACCGGCAGTCCATCCGCTTCACCAAGAACGCCCGATGGAAGATCACCGACAAGGGACGTCTCGCCCTGCCGGGCGTGGGTGAGGTACCAGTGCGCTGGTCACGCACCCTGCCCTCCACCCCTTCCAGCGTCACCGTGATCAGGGATGCGGCCGGGCGGTACTTCGCGAGCTTTGTGATCGAGACCGGCCCCACCACCGACCCGCGCGCCGCTCCGGATACCGAGGGCCTGCCCGCCGTCGGCATCGACCTCGGCCTCAAGCACTTCGCGGTCCTCTCCGACGGCACGAAGATCTCCTCACCGAAGTTCCTGCGCCGGGCGGAGAAGCAGCTCAAGCGCGCCCAGCGCGAACTGTCCCGCAAGCAGAAGGGATCGAAGAACCGGGCCAAGGCCCGCCTGAAGGTCGCCCGTGCCCACGCGAAGGTCGCCGACGCGCGCCGTGAATTCCAGCACCAGATGTCCACCCGGATCGTCCGCGAGAACCAAGCGGTCGCGGTGGAGGACCTGGCGGTGTCCGGGATGGCGCGTACACGGCTGGCCAAGAGCGTGCACGACGCGGGCTGGTCGGCGTTCGTCGACATGCTCCGTTACAAGTGCGAGCGGTACGGCCGGGCGTTTGTGAAGATCGGCCGGTTCGAGCCGACCACCCGCCGCTGCTCGGTCTGCGGCCATGTGGACGGACCCAAACCCCTCCACGTCAGGGAGTGGGACTGCCCGGCCTGCGGCACGCACCTGGACCGTGACGTGAACGCCGCAGTGAACGTGAAGAACGCCGCTGGACGAGCGGTGCATGCCTGTGGAGCGCCCGGAAGACCATGGCCGAAGGTCATGGCGGGGTGCGAAGAAGCAGGAAGCCAAGGAATCCATGCCGGAGCCCGCGCCGCGTAGCGGCGCAGACTCCGGATCGGAAGGCCAGAATCCTCTCCCTTCAGGGAGAGGTTGCACGTCAAACCCGAGGTCTCGCGGTGCGCGCGCCGCAGACGCCGCTGCGGCTGTCAGGTCGTCGTCAGAGCTGGAACTCCGCCGGGGAGACGCCCAGGGCCGCGCAGGCCTCCTTGAGGACCGCCTGCTCCGCCTGGGAGAAGTAGCCGTCGGCGCCGGCGATGACGATGCCGGTCTGGATGACCGCGCGGGCCTCGGTGGGCTTCTTCGCGGCCTTGGCGATCTCCTGCATGGCCTCGGTCTTGCCCTGCGGGAAGTTGCGCGTGAGCTGGTCCACATGGCGGTTGAAACGCTGGCGCAGCTGGTCCGGCGGGAAGTTCTGCAGCACATCGTTGCTGAGGATCATCGACTCCATCTGCTGCCGCTCGGACGGGTCCACATGGCCGTCCGCCGCCGCGACCAGGGCGCACATCGCCATGCTGGCGTCCCGGTACGCGCCGGACTTCAGCTCCGTCTTCAGGGAGCCGAGCTGGGTCTTCACCAGGCCCACCAGCTGGGCCTTCGAACCGCCCCGCGAGCCGCCGTGCGAACCGCCGGCCGCCGCGCCGCCGTGGCTGCCGTGACCGCCCTGGCCGCCGGTCGTGCCGTGGCCGCCGCCCTGGACCTGCTGCTGGAGTTGCTTGGCCTGGTCCTTGAGCCGGTCGAACAGTGCCATTGACGTCACCTCGGTATTCGTCGGGTCATCCGGGTCATCACTCGCGACCCGATCGTGCACGCTCAACCGGATCAACGCCCACCCGGGAGCAAAGGTTCCACCAAGACGCGGCGGACCGTGACGCGAGCGGAGGAGGTTGCCCACGCCAGGGCCCGATCGAGGGTGACAGGGGCCGGAATTGATCAACAGCCCCTCTCATCAGGGCGATCAACCGGGCGATCCGCCGGGTCGGGGCCCAACCGGGTCGGGGCCCCTCAGCGCGCGCACACCTTCCGGTACGGGGCATCCGGCACGTACGTCTCCCACTGCGCCCGCGTCAGCTGACCGCCACCCGCCCGGGCGCACACCCGCTCGACCACCCGGTCCGGGTCGATGACGTACCGCTGGAGCGGCACATGGGTCCCGGCCGCGTACACCGTGCCGCTGTCCTCGCTGAACGCCACCGAGACGATCTCCCCGCCCGCCGTCGGCAACGGCCCGCCGAGCGGCTGCTGGGTGGCCACGTCCCACAGCTGGAGCGTGCCCGAGCCGCCGCCCACGGCGAGCGTGCGGCCGTCGGGGCTCAACGCCAGCGCGCCGACGCCCTCAGGGGTGTCTCCGAGCCGGGCCGGGAAGACGTTCCGCAGCACCCCGGCCCTGCGCCGCAGCTCACCGTCCCACAGCGCGACCCGGCCGGTCCCGTCGCCCACCGCCAGCCGTGAACCGTCCCCGCTGAAGGCGACGGCGCCGATCTGCTCGCCCTGGACCAGGTCCCTGCCGACCGCCGGCCCCTCGGGAAGGCGGGCGGCGCGGTTGTCGCCGACCAGCAGGCCGCCGTCGGGCCGGACCGCCAGGTGGACGCTGTTCAGGCCGGTCAGCACCGAGCGGCGGCGGTGGCTCGCCGTGTCCCAGACCTCGTTCTCCACGTCACCGACCGCTGGCGTACGCGCGGCGTACAGGGTGCGGCCGCCGGAGCCCAGGGCGAGGCCGATCACCGGCCCGGTCGAGCCGGAGCCGGCCAGGTCCAGGGTGTCGCGGACCCTGGCGTGCCGTACGTCCCAGATCGTGATCCGTTGCGGGGCGGCCTCCCGGCCCGGCGCCGAGACGCCGTACGCGAACAGGGCGCCGTCCGGGCTGAACGCCGCCAGCGCCAGGGTGTCGCCGGGGACGACCGGGTCCGTGCCGGCGCGGGCGACGGGGGCGGGCGGCGACGGCAGGGTGCGCGGGACGCGGCCGTCGCCGGTGTCGCGCAACCGGAAGCGGTAGCCGGTGCCCGTGCGCTCGGCGGTGGCGAGGGTGCGGCCGTCCGGGGCGAGCCGGACGCCGGACAGGCCGTCGTCGTGCCAGGCCGACGTCACCGCCGCCGACACGTCGAGGGAGTGGACCGTGCCGCCCTCCAGGTAGCGCAGGACGGGGTGGCCGGGGACCCAGGCGAGGCCGCCGTACACGTACTGGTTGTTGAGGGAGTGCCGGAAGACCGGGGCGTCGGGGGACGACAGCCGCCACACCTTGATCTCCGTGCTGTCGACCGCCGCCAGGTACTTCCCGTCCCCGCTGAAGGCGGTGTACTCGACGGCCGGGGCGGTGAGGTCGGCGAGCAGCTTCCCGGAGCCGGTGTCCCAGACGCGGAGGCCGGCCGGGGAGGCGGCGGCCAGCCGCCCGCCGTCGCCCATGGCCGGCGAGAAGTCGTCGTCGGCGCAGGCATCCTTGTCCCGCGTCCACGCGCCGGGCAGCTTCCGGTGGCTGCCGACGTCCCACACCTGGGGTGTGGCGCCCTGGCCTTCCGCGGGGCAGAGGGCGACCGTGCGGGCGTCGAGGGCCATGTCCGCGCGACCGGCCGCCCGCGGGCTCTCGAAGAGGATCGCCCCGTCGGTGCGGGAGCGGACGCGCGCCCGTTCGTCCTCGCTGCCGGTCACCAGGTAGGCGTGGTCGCCGACCTCGACGTCCGAGAACGCGGACCACGGTCCGCCGCCGGTCCAGCGCCCCGTGGCCGTGTCCCACAGCCGGATGCCGTCCCGGCCGGACAGCGCGATCACCTTCCCGTCGGGGGAGACCGCGACGACCTGGTCGCCGACGACCGGCAGCCGGCCCGAGCCGGTGCGGCGGTGCGTGGCCACGTCGTACGTCCGCCAGGTGCGGCCCTCGACGCTGAGCAGGACACGGCCGGAGGCGGTGAGGAAACGACGCGGCGTCTCGCCGGGGGCGGGGTCGGAGAAGGTGTCCTGTTCGGGCTGGGCGAGGGCGCCGAGCAGGGCCCGGCGGGACTCGGGGAGCGGGGAGACCCGCCAGGCGGCGACGCCCAGCAGCATGGCGGCGCGCGGGTCGGTGGTGCGCAGGGAGTCGGCGACGGCCGCGATCCGGCGGGCGGCGGTGTCGGTGCGCTGCCGCTCGTAGTCGCGGTGCTGGTGCCATGCCGCGAGGCTCACCACCAGCGCCACCACCAGGACGGCGGACAGGGCGCAGACCAGCACCCGGGACCTGCGGGCGGTCCGCGTGGCCGTCTGCCGCTCGGCCTCCCGGGCCTCCAGCGCGGCGAGGAGGAACGCCCGCTCCGACCGGGTGAGCGTGCCGTCGTCCCCGAACAGTTCCTCGGCCCGCGCCAGCCTGCTGCCCCGGTACAGCCCGCCGGGGTCGCGGTCGTGCTCCAGCCAGGCGTGGGCGGCCTCGGTCAGACGGCGGTGGTCGCGCAGCCGTTCGCGGTCCTGCTCCAGCCAGCCGGACAGGCGTGGCCAGCAGGTGATCAGAGCCTCGTGGGCAAGCTGGACGCCGTCCCCGTCGGTGGTGAGCAGACAGGCGCGCGCCAGCCGCTCGACCACCTGCCCCACCGCCGGATCGGTCCACTCGGCCAGGTCGGCGCGGGTCAGCGGGCGCCGGGTGTCGGGGGTGCCCCGGCCGGGCTCGACCAGCCGCAGCAGCAGCTGCCGGGCGATCCGCGCCTGGTCCTCGGTCAGCTCCTCGTACACCTCCTCCGCCGTCGCCGCGATGGCGCCGCGCACCCCGCCGGCCGCCTGGTACGTCGCCAGGGAGAGCACCCGGCCCTTGCGCCGCCGCCAGGTCTCCAGCAGCACGTGCGAGAGCATCGGCAGTCCGCCGGGCCGGCCGACGACCTCCTCGACGATCCGTGCGGTCAGCTCCCGTTCCACCAGCAGCCCGGCGGCCTGCGCGGGCTTGGTCACCGCGTCACGCAGTTCGTCGGCCGTCATCGGCCCGAGCAGCAGCCCTGCCCCCGACAGCGCGTCGGCCAGGCCCCGGTGCTCGGAGCAGCGGGCGTAGAAATCGGCCCGAACGGTGATCAGGACGCGCAGCCGGGCGGCGGGATCCCGGGCGGCGAGCAGCAGGTCGACGAAGCGGGCCCGCTCCTCGGGGTCGTGGCACAGGGTGAAGGCCTCCTCGAACTGGTCGATCACGACCCAGCTCTCGGGCTCGCCCTCGGCGGGGGCCAGCAGGTGCCCGTACGACTGCGCGGGCCGCTCGCCCGGGGTGAGGACCCGCAGCACCGCCGGGCTGCCGCACCGGGCGATCTCCTCGCGCAGGGCGGGGATCAGCCCCGCGCGCAGCAGGGAGGACTTACCGCTGCCGGACGCGCCGAAGAGCACCGCGAACCGGTGGTCGCGCATCAGCCGGTTCAGCTCCTCGACCATCCGTTCCCGGCCGAAGAACAGGTGCCGGTCGTCGGGCTCGAAGCGCGCCAGGCCCCGGTACGGGGGTGCGGTGTCCGCCGACTCCTCGCGCACCGCCTCGGCGGCCTCCGCCTCCGCCTCCTTCCAGCGGAGCTCCCACCGCGGGGTCGCCGTCGCAGGCCCTGACGTATCCGCGGACGACGGCGAGCGACGGCAGCCGTTCGCCGGCCGCGGCCTGCGACAGCGTTGTCGCGGAGAACCCGGCCACCTCGGCCATGCGCCGGTACGAGGGGCTGCCAGAGGCCCTGCGCACCTCGCGGAGCTCCTGGGCGAGCCGGGCTATGGGACCGGCCGCGGGGTCCAGGGGTCTTTCGGGACGACCCATGCGCACGTACCTCCAGACAGCTGACGAGGCCGGGGAGGCGCACGCCGCTGACGCAGCTGACGAAACAAATCACCACTGATCATGAAATTTTGATTGTCCTGACAAAGGAGATGGGGCAATCAACGTTCCGGTTCCAGAAAGGCCGCGGGGGTCGGCTGCGCCCCGACGACCACAAGAACGCGAGGTGAAGGGCGCACGACGGGTCAGGAGCGGGTGATGGCGGCCAGGAGAACAGTGCCGCCGGACAACCAGCTCGATTGATTGCCCTGATCGGACAGGGCTGCCGATCAACTCCCGGCTCCCCAGTCTCGGTCTCGCCACGCCGGAATCCCGGCAGACCGAGCCCTGGAGGAGACCCGTATGTCGCAGGCAGTCAGGACCAGGAAGATCCCCCGCCTGGGCAGGGCCGCGATCGTCGTCGGCAGCGCCGCCGCCGTGACCATCGCCCTGACCGGCAGCGCCAACGCCGCGATTCTGAACCCGATCAGCATCGACAAGGTGTGGGAGAAGGCACCGACGCAGGAGATGTTCCAGCCTCTCTTCGACTACGACTCCGACAGTTGCCTCCCCGCTGCCGCCGTCGAGTCGAACGGGAGACTGAACGGCGGTCTCCAGGACACCGGATCGATCACCGGCGGCTGCCGCACCAACCACCTCGGCCAGGCCAACACCTACTCGCGGTCCAAGTGCGACAAGAGCTCCGGCTGGTGCGGCATCATCTACACCCTGTACTTCGAGAAGGACCAGAACGCGGCCGGCAACATCGTCGGCGGGCACCGCCACGAGTGGGAGTCCGCCGTGGTCTGGTACCACGGCAAGGACCAGTGGCCCAGCTACGTGTCCGTCTCCGCGCACGGCAACTACACCACCAAGCGGTTCAACGACGTGGAGCGTGTGGGCAAGCGCTTCAAGGTCGTCTACCACAAGGACGGCGGCCTGACGCACTCCTTCCGCTTCGCCAAGGCCGGCGAGCGGGCGGTGGCGCGGGGGAACGGTGACTGGGACCGTCCGGCCCTGGCCCCCTACGACATCCTGTGGAGCAGCTACCGCAGCGCGTGGAACGCCCTTGAGGGGTCCTCGTGGGGCAAGGCCAACTTCCCCCTCCAGGACAAGGACGACCACTTCCGGAAGGACCTGAACGAGGCGAAGCCGTCCGGCATCCAGTTCAACGCCTGGAGCAGCTGAACCCGGCCCCACAGCCGCCCCCGGCGGGGACACTCCCCCCAGTCCCGCCGGGGGCTCTCCCCTGTTCTCACGCCCGCGGTTCTCCCGCCCGCTGTTCTCACTCCCCTCTTACGTGCCACTTCACCCGGCTGTCAGTGCCATGACCTAGCCTTCGATCACTTACGGCGAGACGCGTGTCCGCTTCTGCCGCGTCCGCCCCCATTTCTTTTTCGTTCCGGGGGGTTCGAAAAACCGTGCGCAGACGCACTCTCCCTGCCGCGACAGCACTCGCGGTCCTCTTCAGCTCGGTCGCCCTCGTCGCGGCCGGCGCCGGGTCGGCGGCCGCCGACTCCAGCACGTCCCTGTCCCTGCGTTCGACCGGCGACATCGTCGTCGACGGGGTCCACCAGCGGGTCTTCATCAGCGACCCGACCGCCGGACAGGTCGTCGTCACGAACTACGCCGGCGCGGTCGTCGGCACCGTCGGCTCACTGCCCGGCGTCCTCGGCCTGGAGCTGTCGCCCGACTCGGGGACCGTGTACGCGGCTGTGGGTGACGCCGACGCGATCGTGGCCATCGACACGGCGACGGCGACCGAGGCCCACCGGTATTCCACCGGGACCGCCGACCCGCAGTACCTCGCCGCGACCGGCGGCAAGATCTGGTTCGGCTACGGCGGCGCCGCCGAGGGCAACATCGGCTCGCTGGACCTGAGCGGCACCGACCCGGTCGTCGCCCTGAACCAGGCCCCCGTCAACGCCTGGTACTCGGCCCCGATCCTGGACGCCTCCGCCGGCGCCCCGGGCACGCTCGTCGCGGGCGCCCCCGGCCAGAGCCCCGTCGTCCTCGCGGTCTACGACGTCTCCTCGGGCACGCCGAGCCAGACGGCGTACGCCTTCGACCCCGGTTCCACGGGCGGCGGCAACCTGACGGACCTGGCGGTCACACCCGACGGCAAGGACGTCGTCACCGCCAGCGGTGCCCCGTACTACCAGGCCGTCTACAAGCTCACGGACCTGTCCAAGGACGGCAAGTACGTCACCAACCCGTACCCGAACGCGGTGGACATCGCGCCCAACGGCGACGTCGCGGCGGGCACCAGCTCCACCGACGAGCCCGACGTGCACGTCTTCAAGCCGGGCACCTCGATCGCGCTGAAGGACTACACGTTCGGCTCCGACCAGCTCACCGCGCGCGGGCTCGCCTGGGCGCCGGACAGCAGCAAGCTGTTCGCGGTGTCCCGCACCGGCACCGACGCCTACGCCCTGCACGTCTACGACGACCCGGCGAAGACGTCCGCCACCCTCACGGTCGACGCCCCCGCCACGGCGACCCGCGCCAAGGCGCTGACCCTGACCGGCAAGCTGACCTCGACCGCCGCGTTCCCGGCCGACACCGAGGTCTCGGTCACCCGCACCGACGACGAGTCCCCCGCCGGCAAGGCGCTCGGCACGGCGACCGTCGCGGCGGACGGCACGTACGCCTTCACCGACACCCCGCCGGCCGGCGGCAAGGTGACGTACACCGCCACGTACGCGGGCGATGCCGGCCACGCGGGTGCGACGGCCGCCGACCCGGTGACCGTCGCCAGGACGGCGACGACGCTGACCCTGAACAACAACACCAAGGTGTACGGCTACAACAGCGACGTCACCTTCACCGCGCACCTCGGCACCACCTACCGGAACCGCACGGTGGAGATCTGGGCCGACCCCTACGGCTCCGACAAGCCCAACGCCCTGGTGAAGAAGGGCACGGTCGACGCGCGGGGGAACCTGACGGCGACCGTGCGGCTGACGCGGGACGCCAAGGTCAGCGCCAGGTTCACCGGCGACACCCGGTACGCGGCGCGGACGACGACCAGCTCCGTCTACACGAGGGTGGCCGTCTCGACCTCGCTGAGCGGCTCGTACAAGACGGCCACGGCCTGGAACCAGAAGTACTACTACTTCCGCCAGGCCAAGGACCCCGTCCACAACACGGCGATGACGAGGTACCCGGGCCGCAAGTACCAGCTCCAGGTCCAGCGGTTCTACGACGGAGCCTGGCACACCACGCACTCCGAGTACTTCGCGCTCGACACCTACGGCAAGGACTCCGTCACCCTCGACGGCACCCCGCCCGTCGGCCCCCGCTTCCGGATCCGCTCGTCGTACGTCGACCCGACGTCGGGCGACAACGTGAACACGACGACCTACGGCGCCTGGAAGTACTTCGTCTTCACCAGGTGACCGCCCGCGTCGGGGCTCAGGTCTGCGTCTGCAGCTGCTGAAGCTGCCGAAGGACGTTCTCCAGCGCACCGCGCCGCCGCCCCGGCACTCGGCCCCGCAACTCCGCGAGCGCGGGGCCGAGTTCACGGGCCGCGGCGGTGTCCTTGATCTGGCCCCACTGGTGGTGGGCCCGGTCGACCGCGGCCTCCACCGCGGGCGCGTTCGCCGCCTGCCCGGCGGACAGCCGAGCCGAGGCCACCATCAGCCAGGCCCGGCAACTGCGCACCGGGTCCCCCGCCATCATCGCCAGGTCGGCGCGCACCTCGATCCAGTGCAGCGCCTCCTCGGAGGCCGGGCCGTGGGCCCGCAGCGCGCCCTGCTCATAGTGGGCGGCCAACACCTCGGCCTCACCGTGCCGACCGGACTCCACGGCGGCGGCGATGGTGGCATGGGGGTCGCTCGGCGCGGGGCTGTGCGCCGGGGGCGGCGGCACACTCGCCGCGGGGCTCCGCACAGGCAGCGGCAGGACCAGGGTGGCCTCGAACTCGGTGCTCGGCGGCACAGCGACCGGAGCCGCGCTCGGCGCGGAAGCCGACGGCGAAAGCAGCGCCGCAACCGGCGGCGAGCCCTGCGCGGGGCTCTGCTCGGAGCTCGGCGGAGCACTCGGCGCAGGGGCCGACCGCTCGGGGCCCTGTGCGGAACCCGGCGCATGGACCGGCGCCGGACCCGACGAGATGTCCCGCGGTGGCAGCGGGGCGGGGAGCGGCACAGGGACCGGAGTCGGGCTCGACGGCGAGGGCTGCGGCGCGACCGGTGGGGAATCCTGAGCCGGGGCCTGCGCAGGCAGTGGCTGGGCGCTCTGCGCGGGACCCGGCGCCGGGTTCTGCGGCGGAAGGGGCGGGGAGGCTGTGGCCCGGCCCTGAGCCGGGAGGGGCGCCGCCACCGACGGGACCGTGTCCTGTGCGGGGAGCGGCGCAGAACCCGGAGCGGGCGGGGAACCGTACGCCGGGATCTCCCCGGGCAGCGGCACAGAAACCGGTGCCGGGGCCTGGGCGGGGTTCGGGTCGTAGCCCCGCACGGACGTGGGCACGAGGAGCGGGGCCGGAGCCTGGGCCTGGACGGGGGCCTGGGGCGAAGGCCGGAGCCGGGGCGGGATCCGGGGTGGGGCGTACGCCGTCAGCAGGATGTCGGTGGCGGCCCCGCCGTCGGGGGAGACCCGGGTCAGTGCCTGCTGGTGCAGCTGGTCGAGCGGGGGGCGGTGGCCGCTGCGCAGAAGGGTCGCCACGGCCTTCATGTACGCCGGTCCCGCAACCGTCCGGCGGCTCGGCGGCGGGGCGATACGGCCGTAGACCGCGCTGTTGCGCCCCGAATCGAGGGGATGGGCGCCCAGCCACTCCCAGGTCTCGGCGTCGGCGTGCAGGTCGAGGACGAGGGACGTCGAACCCGGTGCGCGCAGGCGCAGTTCCTCCCGGAACCAGTGCCAGGGAAAGCCGGTGTAGCGGACGGTCGACGGCGTCGTCCGGGCCAGCGCGAGGTGGGGCAGGTGCTGGCGGCGGTCGAGGTGCAGCTGGCCCGTGACGAAGACGGTCAGGGGGGCCGGGGACGCCGCGGCGGCGCGCAGGCGGGTGAGGACGGCCTGCGGTTCCAGGGGGTCGGCGAGTTCCACGACGTTCGCCGTGTCCGTGCCGGACAGCACCGTGGGCGGGACGGCGGCGAGGACGGGGAGCACGGAGGCGGCGTCCACCAGACAGCTCTTGCCCGCCGGGGCGGCGGCCAGCAGCAGCACGGTTCCGGGCATCGGTCCCTCCCCATCCCCCGTCGATCACGTAGGCAGCACCGTAACCGCTGCGGCTGCAAAGCGGGATCTCAGGACTCTTTACGCCCGATTCCGTCCGTATTCCCCACACCAGTTCTCCTCCGCCGCACCGCGAACACCGTCGTGTCGTCGGCCAGATGCCCGTCGCAGTGGCGCAACGTGCCGTCCCGCACGAAGGCGACCAGTCGCCGGGGCTGGGCGAGGTCAGAGTCGGCGGCGACGGCGGCGGCGACCTCGCCGGCGAGCGGGTAGAAGACGTCGTCGTCGTTGCGGGCCTCGGTCACGCCGTCCGTGGTCAGGAGCAGGGTCTCGCCGGGACGGAGGGGCACCCGGTGCACGGGCGGCGGGCCGTCGGCGGGGTCGAGTTCGCCGAGACCGAGGGGAAGGCCGTGGCCGGGCGGCAGGGACCGTACGCCGTCGGGGCCGACGACGAGCGGGCACTCGTGGCCGAGGACCACGGCGTCCAGCGCGTCCTGCTCGCCCTCGGGGAAGCCGAGCAGCACGGCGGTGGCGAACCGGTCGCCGTCCTGGCTGCCGAGGGCCTTGCGCATACGGATCTGCCGCTGCATGCGCACCTCCAGGCGCTCGGCGACCGTCGTCAGGTCCGGCTCGTGGTAGCCGGCCTCCCGGAACGTGCCGAGCAGCGCGGCCGCCGCCTCCACCGCCGCCAGCCCCTTGCCCTGGACGTCGCCGAGGATGACGCGGGTGCCGTACAGGCCGGTCTGGATGTCGTAGAAGTCGCCGCCGACCCTGGCCTCGCTGTCGGCGGCGAGATACACGGCCGCGTGGTCGAGGCCGCCCCAGCCCGGTGGCAGCGGGCGCAGCACGGTGCGGCGGATGGTCTCGGCGACGTCCCGCATGTGCACCATCCGCTGCTCACCGCGGACCCGGACCACACAGGCCAGCGTGGCGAGGACACCGCCGATGCCGGCGAGGACGAGGTCGGGGAGGCCGGCCTGGTACTCGTGCGGCAGGGCGGCGTCCGCGGCGAGGTAGGTGGCGGGCGCGAGCACCGCGAACGCGGCCGTCCCCCACACCCCGCAGATCGCGGCGGCGATACCGGGCACCAGCACGATCCAGGACAGGATCCGGAAGTCGCTGCTGGTCCTGAAGTCGACCGCCACGATGCCGATGAGCAGCAGCAGCGGCGGCACCCAGGCGACACTGCGACCGCGTACGCGCAGCAGCTCCGGCCGGCGGGCGCCCTCGCCCCGCGGGCCGGCCTCCCCGCCGCTGACGGCCCTCATGGGCCTCAGCCAAACACGCCGTTCAGCGAGCCGCATCCGGGTGCCGACTTGCCTGCGGCCCGCTTCAGGTGTGCCCTGGATGGCGGGGCGAGGAGAGAGGAGTGCTCTCATGGCTCATGCGGCACCCGCGCCCGGCAGGCGGGCGGTGACGGCGAGACCGGGCACGGCCGGCACCAGGGGCCTGCCCGATGTGTTCAGTGCGCGCACCCACCGCGTGATGAGCGTGGCCGTACCGGTCGTCCTCGGTCTCGTCTACGGCTACTGGGCCGCGGCGAACCGGCGCTCCGGCGGCGAGATCACGGGCTGGAACCTGCTCTTCGGCTTCGTCACCGCGATCGCTTTCATGGTGCTCTACGTCGCCGTGCGGTACGTCGCCGCACGCATGATCCGCGAGGTCCACGCCATCATGTGGGGCGCCTTCGGGGGCGGCACGTTCGGGTTCCTGTACAGCCAGACCGACGCGTCGGTCCTGAGGTCCTCGCTGATGGGGCTGGCGATCGGCGCGGTCTGCTTCGTCGTGCTGTTCTACCGCTACTACACGCACGAGGACGCCCAGGGACACCGTCTCGCCTGACGTGCACGGGTCGGCCCCGGCTGCCGATGGCGCCGGGGCCGGCCCGTTCCCCTTCATCCCTTCATCCACCCGTGCTCCTGTGATCCATGAGACACCCGTTCGGGTGAACGCTCCACCGGAGAGCGGAATCGTGCGGCCGTATGCAGGCACATCACTGGCGTCCACGCCCCGGTGATCCTTGCCTGAGAGGGTGCTCACCCGGCTGCGGAACGCCCTGTCGGCAGCGCTGATCGCGCTGTCGTGCCTCCTCGTGCCGTTCGGCGCGCTCGCGGCATGGGTGACGTACGGGCTGGCGGACACCGGGCGCTATCTCACCGCGATGGCGCCGCTGGCCGCCGATCCGGCCGTGCAGGGCGCGGTCGCGGACACGGTCGGGGCCGGGATCATGCGGGAGATCGACCACCGGATGGACGCGGCCCCGGCGTCCCCCACGTCGCCCGAGCCGGGCACCGTGCGGCCCTTCGCGCAGGACGCGGTGCGTTCCTTCACCCGGACCGATGCCTTCCGGACGGCGTGGGAAGCGGGCAACAGGGTGGTCCACGACGCCGTGCTGAGCGCTCTCCAGGACGGTCGCGAGCGGGCGGTCACCGTCGACCTCGCCCCCGTCACCGCCCAGATCAAGCGCCGGCTCACCCGGGACCACGTGCCGTTGGCGCACCACATCCCGGTCGAGCACACCGAGGTCGCGCTGCTCCCGGCCCATGAGGTGCACCGCCTGCGGAAGGGGTACGAGGCGCTCGAAGTCGCCGGCTTCTGGCTGCCCGTCTCGGCGGCGGTGCTCGCCTCGGCCGGCATCGCGATCGCCGCCTGCCGCCGCCGCGCGGTCACGGCCACCGCACTGGGCGCGGCCCTCGGCGGCGCCTTCCTGCTCCTGGCGGTGGCGATCGGCCGCCGGCTCACCCTGGCCGACCTGCCGGACCCGGCCCACCGCCCGGCCGCGGGCGCGGTCTACGACGCCCTGACGGCGACCCTGCGCGACGTGTCCTGGCTGCTGATCGCCCTCGGCCTGACCGTCGCCCTCATCTGCCGCCTGACGGGACTTCTCGCACGGCGCCGACGAGCCGGCGCAACGCCCGCCGCAGATCCGGCTCAGGAACCGAGCCGAGCCCGAGCCTGACCGCGTCCGGGGTGCGGTTCGGATCGACCGCGAAGGCGGGCCCCGGTGTCACCGCGATGCCCCGCGCGGCCGCGGCGGCCGTGAAGGTGTCCGCGCGCCAGGGGGCGGGCAGCTCCCACCAGGCGTGATAGGCGCGCGGGTCGGACCGGACGGTGAACCCGCGCAGCTCCTGCGCGGCGATCCGCTGCCGGCGCGCCGCGTCCGCCCGCTTCGCCGTGACCAGCCGCTCCACCGTCCCGTCCCCGATCCACCGCACGGCCGCCGCCAGCGCGAACCGCCCCGCGCTCCACCCACCGGAGCGGACGGCCGCCGCCACCGCCTCGACGCGTTCCTCCGGTACGACGACGAAGCCGACGGTGAGGCCGGGCGCGACGCGCTTGGAGAGGCCGTCGACGACATGGGTGAGGCCGGGCGCGTGGACGGCGAGGGGGTCGTCGTCCGTGAGGAAGGACCAGATGCGGTCCTCGACGACGGGGATGTTCAAGTCGGCTGCCGCGCACGCCAGTCGGCGTCTGCGTGCGGGGCTCGTCGTCACCGACGTCGGGTTGTGCAGGGTCGGCTGGAGGTAGAGCGCGGCCAGGGGCGCCGTGCGGTGGGCGGCGGCGACGGACTCCGGGCGCGGGCCCTCCTCGTCGCCGGCCAGCGGCACCAGGGTGATGCCCAGCCGGGCGGCGATCTCCTTGACCACGGGGTAGGTCAGCGCCTCGACGCCGAGCCGGCCGCCGGGCCGGACCAGGGAGGCGAGGGTGGCGGCGACGGCCTGGCGGGCGTTGCCGGTGAACACGAGGCGGCCCGGGGCGGGGCGCCAGCCCGGGGTGGCGAGGAGGGCGGCCGCCGCCTGACGGGCCTCGGGCGTGCCGGTGGCCGCGGCCGGTTGCAGGGCCTCGGCCAGGACATCGGGGCGCAGCAGCGGGGCGAGGGCCGGGGCGAGGAGCTCCGACTGGCCGGGCGCGCAGGGGTAGTTGAGCTCCAGGTTGACCGGCGCCGCGGTCGCGGCCTCGACCAGCGCGCGCTCACCCGATCCCGTCGGCGCGGCCCGCACGAAGGTCCCGCGGCCGACCTCGCCGACGACCAGACCCCTCCGTACGAGTTCGGCGTACACCCGGCCCGCCGTGGACCCGGCGATCCCGCGCCGCCGTGCGAACACCCGCTGCGGGGGCAGCCGTTCACCGGGCTTGAGCCGCCCGGCGGCGATGTCGTCGGCCATGCGGTCGGCGAGACGCCGGTAGTCGTCCATCCGGTTCACGAACTCCCCCAGACACAGGTCCCCCGGATTGCACCGAGAGCAAAGATCTTATTGCACCGAGCAGTTGGGCCGATCTAGGGTCGTCCACATGAGCCCCTTCCTCGCATACGAGGACAAAGGCGTCGACACTTCCGCGACCCCCCTTGTCCTGGTCCACGGCCACCCCTTCGACCGCACGATGTGGGCCCCGCAGATCGAGACCTTCTCCGCCACCCGCCGCGTCATCGCCCCCGACCTGCGCGGCTACGGCGCCTCCCCGGTCGTCCCGGGCCTCACCCCGCTCTCCGTCTTCGCCCGGGACATCGAGGCCCTGCTGGACGACCTGAAGGTGGACACCTTCGTCCTCGCCGGCCTCTCGATGGGCGGCCAGATCGCCATGGAGTGCTACGCCCGCTTCCCCGGCCGCGTCCGGGGCCTGGTCCTCGCCGACACCTTCCCTGCGGCGGAGACGGCGGAGGGCAAGCGGACGCGCGGCGCCATGGCGGACCGGCTCCTGCGCGAGGGAATGCGCGGATACGCCGACGAGGTACTGGAGAAGATGGTCGCGCCCTACGCCGACGCCCAGGTCAAGGCACACGTCCACCGCATGATGACGTCCACCCCGCCCGAGGGCGCCGCGGCGGCCCTGCGCGGTCGCGCCGAGCGCCCCGACTACCGCGACCTGCTGACCCGGGTCACGGTCCCCGCCCTGGTCGTCGTCGGCGCCGACGACGCCTACACCCCGGTGTCCGACGCGGAGGCGATGCACGCGGCCCTCCCGGACTCGACCCTGCGGGTGATCGAGGGGGCGGCCCACATGCCGAACCTGGAGCGGGCGGGGGAGTTCGACGAGGCGCTGGGGGAGTTTTTGGCGCGCGTCGACGACGACCGACACAGAGTACGGTGACGCACACGCCCGAAAGGCTGCCCGTCCACCCCGTCCGCCGTGGGCAGAGCGGCGACAGCCAAAGGACCGTGCCCCCCACGAGAGCCGACACCATCCTCCCCTAGCCGAGCGTTTCGCCAAGCTTCTGGCCACAGCCAGTTGATCACTGTGTTGCGACGACCCTTGGATTGCGCCTGGGCGGGAGGGGGCCTTCCGTCATACCCGGCGTGCAGCCCCGGCGGGCCAGACGACATCGACGGGCAGGCCGGCGTCGCGCGCTTCCAGGATGGTGTCCGCGGTGCCGCCGCCCTTGGGACTCGGGGGCGAGCCGTTCCACACCGCGACCAAGCGCTCGGCCCGCTTCAGCAGCGTCCTGTTCGCGTCTTCGTACGCAGAGCGGTTCGCGGTCTCGTGCTCCAGCACCATGACTTCGGTTGCGGCGGCCAGGAGTCGGTCAAAGGTCTCTTCGTGGTCGGGTTTGACCTTGTTCTGCCGGTAGTCCTTCGACGGAATCACCACGACGAGACGGCCACCGAGCTCGATGACGACCTCAGCGAAGATCGAGTCGGAACCTTTCGCAATGCACGAGACACCAGTCAGGTCGTCGGCGTACGGCTTCAGCGTCTCCCGCAGGGCGTCATGCACGAGGGGCACGCTGGCCTCGTTCAGGTCCATGTGCCCAGTGACGGCGATCGTGGTCACGTTGCTCTCCTTGCTCTTTCAGCTCGACAGGACTTCGCGGATTCTCGCCCGCGCCTCGCCGACCGTACGCGTTGCCGAGCGGCCCACGGTGTACGGGTACAGCTGGGCGAGCTGCGTACGGACGCGGTTTGACTGGGTCTGCCCGGCCGCGTCAGCGGCGTGGTGGGTGTACTCGACAGCGCTGGTGAGGTCGCCCATCAGGAAGTGGCACTCGGCCAGGCCGATCAGGTCGAGGGCGTAGCTTCGGCCCGCCTCGGTGCCGCGAATCGCCAGGGCACCAAGGATGCTGGTTGCGGCGGCTTCAGCGTGCTGTTGCGGATCTTCGCGGGCCAAGTCAAGCAGGCGGCCGCCGGTGACTCCGGCCAACTCGGCGTCGCCGAAGTAGGAGATCCAGTATGGACCTTTCGCCGGGTCGTCGGCATCGGCGAGGGCTTCGGTCGCCTCTTTGGTGGCGCGTGTGTGAAGGCTGCGGCGCGCCCCATAGCTGCATAGGCCCAAGCCTCCCGGGTGTGCAGCATGGCATGCAGTCGGGGCCCGGCAGTCTTCCTTGCGCCCTTCTGCGCAAGGTGGACGAGCTCGAGGGCGTCCTGCGGACGATCCCGGTAGAGCATCTGCCGAGCCATGCCTGCCAGCACGTTGGCGCCGAACGCGGCGGCGCCACCTGCATGTGCCGCGCGCAGCGCCAGCATGTAGTAGTTCTGGGCTCGCCGCTGAAGCCCCGAGTCCCAGGCCATCGTCGCGGCCGTGCCGCTGAGGTAGGCCATGACCCGGAACAAGCCACGCTCGATGTCTGCTGCCTGGTGCTCTTCGAGATGGCCCGCAACCTCGTTGAGCTGCCCGACCACAGCCTTCCGGCGCAGGCCTCCGCCGAACTGGTGGTCCCACGCGCGAAAGGCGCGTGCCGTCGTTTCGAGCTCCCGGACTTCCCGTCGCCCGAGACGGCCCCGGGGACGCTCGGGTTCACGGGCTGATGCGGGCTCACCGAGCCAGCTTTCCAGGGGATCGAGCAGGGCTGCCCCGGACAGGGCGGCGCCTGCCAGGGCGCGCGTGGCAGCGCGACGGTCCATCACGAGATCGCTCCTGGTCAGGTCTGCTGCCAGGCCTACCGTGGCCACGGGTTCCCAGTGGGCGTGAGCGGATGTCCGCATGGTCGGCGGCGCTGGCAGGTCCGGGGCTGCGGGCTGTCTCTCCCAGGGCCGGTCGGCGAGCCCGACCATGCGCCCGGGGATACGGAGCCCGTCGGCGATGCGGCAGATCACTTCGAAGCTGGTTACCTGCGTCTGCCCGCTGATGATCGTGGAGACCTTGCCGGGCGTCAGTTGGCAGGCCACCGCAATGCGGTTCTGGGACAGGCCGCCCCACTTCTTGATGAGGGAGAAGGCCGCGGAGAAGTCGTGCTCTGCCAGGGCTCGCTTCACGTCGTCTCGTTCGAGGACCTCGGGAGCGAGCGGGCCGGGGGTGGTGGCATCCATGGGGCCAACTTCCGGTGTGATCGTATGCGCTTCGTTGCGCCGTTCCGGGCAGGGAACGAGTGTCTTACCGCCTCGGTAACACCTGCCGGTTATACCGGAGTTGCACGCCAGCGACGAACCTCGATGCATGACAGATCAGGCCCCGGCGACCGCGCGAACGGTCCCGGGGATGGCCAACGCTCGAACCCGAGAGGGAGCGTCGACATGCCGAAGGTTAAGGCTCTGGCACGGCCGAGGGTCAAGATGACGATCCGCGTGTACACCGTGACGCGGGAAGGCATCGTCACGACGGACAGCGGTACTGAGAACGTTCGGGATTCGGAGTGGAAGCCGCCGATACAGGACTCGTACCCGGCATGCAAATGCCCGCGTTGTCACGCTGAGCAGGCGGTGGGCCAGTGAAGGCCACCCGCGCCGAAGCAGAGAACCAAGTCGTCGGCAGCGGTTCGATGCGCTCCGCGGCCACATGGTTCATCGCCCAGTCCGCGCCCCCACCCACGTGGTTATCAAGGGATTTGAGACGGACTTCCGCAGCTTCCTGGACGACCTGCTTGTCCCTCAGATCGCGAAGCTTGTGAGCGGCCGTCCTGAGGGCGCCGTGCCCGCAGCGGCGGCCCAGGCAGGCGTCGACGAGGCTCGTCGACGCCTGGCATTGCCGGAGCGGCCCGGTTCGCTCGGCGAGTTCGAGCGTGTGAAGCGGCTGGCCCGATCCGTCGTGGCCTTGTGCGACCACTGCGACACGCTCGCTGGCATCAGGGTGTGCCGGGCCTGTCACTCGGAGATCAAGGACTATGACGAGGCCCTGCCATCCGACTCGGCCAGTTCCTCCGGAGGATCCCTCAGTGCGGGCTACGTCCATGCCAAGTGCGCCAACAAGGTGCGCCGCGCCTGATGGCAACCGGCCACATCGCCACACAGGGCCCCGCACCAGAGCGAGCAGGGGCCGCATCACCTGCGGCCGGAATGCCGAGGCTCCACCAGCTCAGCCTGAAGCAGCAGATAGCCATCTGCTGCGCACGCTGTGGCCGACACCTCGGAGCGAGCGGCCGCAGGTGGGGCGACCTCCAGCATCGGGTCCACGACAGCACCTTCATCTTCACGCTGTGGGTCTGCGAGAACAGCTGTCAGCCAATCCATCTGGCTCCTAGATGAACGACCACCTGGCGCCGGAGACAAGCGCCCGGCGCCAGCGGTACAGATCCCGATCCGCCCCGGACCGATCAGGAGCGCCCCCGGGGGGGGCGGAGCCTGGATATCTGCCGCCACCAACAAAACTCAGGAAGGGCAGCACTTGCCGAACGGGAGTGGCCCACCGGAGTCTGCTGGCCCGGCCGCGAGCGCGCCAGCCTGCCGATGACCTGTCTCGGGCTGGTCCAGTGGGACGGCCGGCACGTCCCGTTCCTCGCCCGCGCGGACTGCCTCGACCGCCTCATGTACCAGGCCCACCCCTACTTCATGCAGCGGCACCCCGCCGTCGCATGAACTCGCCCTGGCGAACAACGGCAGACCGATCGTCGGGGCGCGTGCACAACGGTGCGGAGACCGCCTCTCCGAGCAGGATCACAGGAGGTCGATATGGCCATCACTCAGAACCTGTACGAACTGTCGGCAGCCGCCGACGCGCCGACCCGGAACTGGTGCGGCGGCAACCTCGGCGGCGACAACGAGACGTGCGTGACGACTGTCCCTCTCGCCGGTACGGCGGACTCGTTCGCCGTCGGTGACTCCAAGCCCGAGGGGGCTGGCCGCGAGCTGCGCATGACCGGTGCGGAGCTCGACTCCTTCGCCCTCAATTGGGCTCGCAGCCGGTGCCTGGCGCTCTAGGCTGACCCGCCCTCCGCACACACACCGCGGGCCGTCCCGCCACCCAGGGGCGGCCCGTCCTGAAGGAGCCTTGTGACCACCACCGCACCCGAACAGCCGAAGCTCACGAGCCAGAATTGGAACGGTCACTGGCACGGCTTCGGCCCCTGGGTCGGAGCCCCTGACCGCTACTCCAAGGAAGGCGGCAGGCGGCCGCCGCACCCGATCATGCCTGACTCCGGCGCGGAGAACGCCACCCGATATCGCGAAGCCGCATCCGAGTTCGCCACTGGCGGGGTGCCCCCGCTGATGTCCGGGCACTGGCTGTTGAAGCAGGGACAGGCCGCCCGTGCCCGCACCTGGACGAACGTTACCGACGCCATCGAATGGCTCCGCCAGCAGTACACGGAAAGCCCGCCGTTCGAGCGGGCCGACGGCCTGCGGGCCTACGTCAGCCTGGAGGTGCAAGTCGCTGGCGCCCTCGACGTCCTGCCAAGGGGAGTCGACATCAGCTGGGTCCACCACACCGGGTCCCAGAACCTGTTCTCCGCCTCGGTCGTGTGTTGCCCGAACCTCTTCCACCCACACCTCGCCTGCCCGCTGCCGCCCTCCTGAACCGTGAGGAGACACCCTCATGTCGCTTCGCTTACTGCTGCCCCCCGAGGGAGTAGCCGACCTCCTGTCCACGTGGCCCGACGAGCCACGCGTGTACGACCGCGGGCGGACCGAGGTGGACAAGGCCATGAGCCTGGACGCCTTCACCGAACTGATCGACACCGGCTGTGTGCCGCCGGGCGAGATCGCCGTCATCAAGGCCGGCCCCTCCAACCGGACCGCGTTCCTGACGAACGGGCGTACCGATGCGGCCAAGCTGCGCCTCCTGGCAAGCCAGGGCTACACCATCCGGCTGGGCAACATACAGCGCTGGCTCCCGGCCTTCCAGCAACTCTCGCAGAGCATCCAGCACGAGACCGGCTACTCGAACTACATGCACGCATTCCTCACCCCCGGGGGCGAGCAAGGACTACTGCACCACTGGGACCAGCAGATGGCCGTCATCGTGCAGGTCTCGGGCCTCAAGACGTGGAACCTGTGGGCGCCTCCGGTCCCGGCTCCCATGCGTGAGTACAACGAGTCCTTTCGCGTGTGGCACGAGGACTTCATCCCGCAGTGGGAGGCGGCAGGACCGGACCTGACGATCGAGTTGATGGCCGGCCAGACGCTGTTGCTGCCCCGGGGCTGGGTCCACAATCCTCACGCCCTGGGCTATGCCGAGCCAAGCCTGCACCTGACCTTCGCCATCAGGGAACGCACCCCGCTCTGGCTCGCCGAACAGCTCCTGGCACGCGCGATCGAGCAGCCGGAATTCCGGCGCGTGATCCTGCCAAACGATCTGGAGGAGCCGGTGCTGGCCGACCGGCTGAGCGAGACCAGGAGCGCGCTCATCACGTTCCTCGGCGAGCTGGACATGGCAGAGGTTGCACGTCTGGTCCGTCGTGCAGCCGTCACGGAGCTGGAGTACACCACCTGACATGACTTGGGTCTACGGAGCGGGAAACATGCCGAACCCTGGAGCGGGCGGGGGGAGCATCGGCGCGCACCGCCGGGACCCCACCCGCGCAACCTTCCCCCCGTGACCCCCGTCTTTGAGGGAGGATTCGGGCATCCCACCCATGATCGGAAGGCCGGGACTTGGACACTGCGGCTGCCGAGTGGACGGCGCACCCGGACGGCAGGCACGGACGACGGGCAGGGCGGCGGTTCGGCGCGTGGGCGGCCGGACTGCTGTTCCTGGCCGTCAGCGTGGTCGTCGGCTGCCGGGCCGCCGACACCGACGGCGTCACCCCCGTCCCGCAGTTCCTCGCCTTCCTGCCGTGGCTGCTCGTGCCGACCGGCCTCGGGCTGCTGCTCGCCGTGGGCGCGCGCTGGTGGTCCGGCGTCGTGTGGGCCGTCGTCCTGCTCGGGCTGCTGGCATGGTTCATCGAGCCGTACGGGAAGACCGGTCAGCCCGGCGGCCGCCCGCTCGCCTCCTTCCGGGTGCTGACGTCGAACGTCGAGTTCGGGCAGGCGACCGACGCCCTCGTCGCCGCCGTCCGCCGCGAACGGCCGGACCTCGTGTTCGTCCAGGAGTGCGAGTACACCTGCGACGCCAGGCTCAGGGAGGCCCTCGGCACCGACTACCCGCACCGGGCGGCACAGGTGGCCGCGGGCTCGGCGGGGTCGGTGATCCTGAGCCGCTTCCCGCTCGCCGCGGCCGAAGCGGTCACCGGCACCATGGCCATGCCCGGCGCCGTCGCCGACGTGCGCGGGCACGCCGTACGGCTCCAGCTCGCGCACCCCATGCCGCCGCTGCCCGGACACGTCGACCTGTGGCGCCGGGAACTGGGCGAGCTGCGGCACTTCGCCGCCGAGAGCGTCGGCAGCGACGGCAGGACCCCCGTCATCCTCGCCGGTGACTTCAACGCTTCCCAGGACCACGCCGCCTTCCGCCGCGTCCTCGACACCGGACTGCGCGACGCCGCCCGGCTCACCGGCCACGGCCGCGACCCCAGCTGGCCGGCCCGCACCACCCCGGCCTTCGGGGCGCAGATCGACCATGTGCTCCTCTCCACCGACCTCTCCGCCCGCACCGCCCGCTTCCTCGACCTGGCGGACACCGACCACCGCGCCCTGCTCGTCGAGGTCACGCTTCACCGGCGCGGATGAGACGGATGAGGCCGACGCCGCGCTGAACAGGGGTGCTCATAATGGGGCGCATGTCCCGCGAGTTCCCCATCGGCCTCACACCTCCCGACTGGCTGGTGCGGAACCTCCGGGCCCAGCCGGCCCCCGTCAACTGGCCGGCCGCGGTCCGCGCCGCGATCGCCATCGCCCTCCCGCTGGCCGTCGGACTGGCCGTCGACCGCCCCTTCTACGGCGCCCTCGCCTCGATGGGCGCCCTCAACGGCGTCATCAGCGACACCGCCGCCGCCTACCGCGTCCGCATCCCCACCATCGCCATCCCCCAGCTCTTCGGCGCCGTCGGCATCACCCTCGGCGCCGCGGTGTACGGGCACGGCTGGGTCGCCGTCGCGGCCGTCACCGGCGTCGCGCTGGTCTCCGGGATGATCTCGACGATCGGCGCGGTCGCCTCCGCGGCGGGCCTGGTGCTGCTGCTGACCTCGGTGGTCGGTGCGGGCCTTCCGATGCCGGGCGCCTGGTGGCTGGCACCGCTGCTGATGTCCGGCGGCGGCCTGCTCGTCCTGCTCCTCGCCCTGCTCGCCTGGCCGCTCAGGTCCGGGGTGCCCGAGCGGGCCGCGGTCGCGGACACCTACCGGACGGTCGCCGAGCTGCTGGCAGCCGGGGGAAGCAGTGACAGCCCCGGCGCCACCCTGGCCTACGACGACGCCCGGCACGCCGTCACGCAGTCCCTGAACCAGTCGTACGACATCATCCTCGCCCACCGCGCCCACCATCACGGCCGCAGTCCCGAACTCACCCGCCTGCTGGCCCAGTTGAACGCCATCACCCCGGTCGTGGAGGCCGCCCCCGCCGCCCGTCTCAGCGGCCGCCCCCTCCCGCCCGAGGTCCCGCAGGCGGTACGGCACCTGGCCTCCGCCGTGGAGACCGGCTACACCGGCCCGACCGGCCTGAAACTCCCCACCCCGACCACCGAAACGGCCCGCGCCGTCGACCATGCCCTGCGGCACGCCGCCGAGGTCGTGGCCAGCCCGGACGTCGACCCGCGCGGCATCGACGACCGCCTGGGCCGCCCGGCCGCGCTGAGCAGCCGCGCCGCCCGCGCCCTGCGCAACGTGACACTCTCCGCCGCCTCCTGGCGCTACGGCCTGCGCCTCGCCCTGTGCATCGGACTGGCCCAGACCCTGGTGTCGATCATCCCGGTCGCCCGCTCCTACTGGGTCGCCCTCACCATCACCTTCGTCCTCAAGCCGGACTTCGGCTCCGTCTTCTCCCGCGCCCTGCTGCGCGCCCTCGGCACGGTCGCCGGGCTGGTGATCGCGGCGGCCGTGCTCTCACAGGTGCCGCGCGGATGGTGGGACGTACCGGTGCTGCTCCTGCTCGCACCCCTGATCCCGGCGCTCACCCCGCGCGGCTACGGCTACCAGACGGCCGCCATCACGCCGGTGATCCTGCTCCTGTCCGACGTCCTGAACCGCCAGGGCACCGCCCTGCTGCTGCCCCGCCTCGTCGACTCCCTCATGGGCTGCGCGATCGCGCTCGTCGCCGGATATCTCCTCTGGCCGGAGAGCTGGCACACCCGGGTCGGCGACCGGCTCGCGGACGCGGTGGAGGACACGGCCCGCTACGTGGAGGGCGCCTTCGGCCCGGACGCCGTCGACCCGCCGGCCCGCGCCCGCATGCGCCGCCGCCTCTACCGCAACCTCTCCGCCATCCGCACCGAGTTCCAGCGCGCCCTGACCGAACCCCCGCCCACCGGCCGGCGGGCGGCTGCCTGGTGGCCCCTGGTGGTCGCCGTGGAACGCATCGTCGACGCGACGACAGCAGCCCGGGTGAGGGTGAAACACGGCTCGGCTCCCCCCTCGGCGGCCGAGGTGACCCAGGTGGCCCTCCAGCTGCGGGAACTGGCGGCGGGCGTACGGGAGGCGGAGACCTTGTACGAGGTCCGCACCGACCTCACCGGCCCGGCGGGCAGCGTCCTGGAGCCTCTACGCCAGGAAGTCGCAGCAGCACGATCAATCGCCTCGCCTCATTAGAGGTTGGGGCGCCTGTTTCAGGGCGCCTGCGCGGCAACGCCCCAGGGGCGCGGGGAACTGCGCGACCAGCCCCCCACAACCCGCAGCCGCCCACAAAGAGAGACCACCCGAGCTGTCAGGCGCCCAAAAAAGCCGGCGCGGCCGCCCCGTGCAGGGGGGCGACCGCGCCATGTGGGGGGTGGAACCGAGAAGCCCTATCGGCCGACCTTCTCCAGCGCCTTGTCCATCGCGGCAGCGAACCCGTTGGCCCACAGCTGGTTCACGCGAGCACGCTCGTTCGCGTCCGGGACGGAGTTCGTGCAGGAGGTACCCGGCCCGCCGCCCGACATCAGCTCACTGCACGGCCCCTCGTAGTGGTCCGGCAGCCCCAGCACATGCCCCGTCTCGTGCGCGGTGACGCGAGTCGAGTCGTACTCCTGGTTCTGCTGGTAGTCGAGGAAGATGTAGCCGTTGCCGTGACCGTCGGTCGAGGCGTAGGAGCCGCGCGAGTCATTGCCCTCGCGGTAGGTGAAGTCGGCGTTCGAGCCCTGCTGGAGCTTGACGTTGGACACAGCACCGTTCCATATCTGGGTGCTGCGGGCTATCTGCGCGCTGAACGTCGGCGCCGCGGAGGCGTCGTAGGTGACGGTGACGGCAGCGGCGCTCGGGTTCGCGGCGCGCTTCTCGGCGACGGACAGCAGGACCGCCTCGAAGAACGCCCGACTGGCGTCGGACTCCGCGGACTTGGCGACGTAGCCGGCGTGGACGGGGGCCGCCGTCGCCGGAGCCGCCGTACCCAGACCGAGGGCCGCGACACTGAGACCTGCTGCTACCGCCGTACGGGCGGTCATGGACATACGCACTGATGACTCCTAGGTGGGGGGTGAGTCGTCAAGGCGAGTGTCGGCGCCTGTGGGGCCGCTGTGATGATGGCAATCGGTGATAGCACGGCCCTATCAGGGCCCCAATTGGCAGGGGTCCGGGGGGTTTTGTGCGGCTGGTGAAACGCGTTGTCGCGCCTTAGTCTCCGAGGGCATGGACCTTGAGGTCAGACACCTCCGCGCGCTGTGCGCCATAGCCGACACCGGCAGTCTGCACCGGGCCGCCCGCCAGCTGGGCGTCGCCCAGCCATCGCTCAGCACGCAACTGCGGCGGATCGAGCAGGAACTGGGCGGCGCGCTGTTCGTGCGCGCGAGATCCGGCTGCCGCCCCACCCCGCTCGGCCGTCTGGTCCTCAGCCGCGCCCGCCCGCTGGTGGCCGATATGCGCGCCCTGGTCGCGGAGGCGCGGGCGGCCGCGGTGGGCGGTCCGCAGTTGCGGGTCGGTTCGACGGCGAGCAAGGCCCTGGCTGGCTGGCTGCGCCGGCTGCGCGGTCACGGCCAGGACCCGTCCCTCCATATGAACGTCTCCCCGAACGCCCTGCTCCGGATGGTCGCCGACGGCCAGCTGGACGTCGCCTTCGTGCACGAGGTGGAGGGCTCCCCGCTGCGCATCCCACCCGAGCTCCGGCTCCGTGTGCTGATGGAGCGCGAGCCGCAGTTCGTGTCGCTGCCGACCGACCATCCGGCCGCGGCGAAGGCGGAGGTCACCCTCCCCGACCTGGCCGACGACCGCTGGATGGTCGACCCGACGGTGGACGGCGAGTGGGACGCCGTGCAGCGCATGTTCCGCACGGCCGGGGTCAGCCCCCACGTCCTGCACGGCGACTACTACACGGCCGACGCCCTGGTCGCCACCGGCGAGGTCGTCGCCGTCTGCCAGCCGACCCACGCCGACAGCCCCACGATGGCGGTACGGCGCCTGCGCGGCGACCCGCTCGGCGTACGGCTGTTCCTCGCGGCCCGTACGGAGACGGACCTGGACGGCGTCTACCCCGCGCTGGAGGAGGCGTACTGGGAGGCGGCACGGCAGGCACCGGCGTACCGGGAATGGCTGGAACACGACGGCGAGCGGCAGCCGCCGGTCCCAGCACTCCCGTAACGGCACCGACACGGGCACCGACACCGGCTCAGACGCCGATGTCGCAGCCGTCCTTGCGCCAGACGGCGACGACCGCGGGCCGGTTGATCTTCCCCGCTCCGTCGGGCCAGGCGCTCAGCGGCTTCTCGGCCGTCGCGCCGTCGATCTCGCCCGGGTGCTGCACGGAGACGAGCACACGGCGGTCCTGGATGACCGGGCCGCAGGTCTCGGCACCGTTCGGCATCGTCAGGAACTGCTTGAGCTCACCACGCCGTTCACCGCGCGTAGCGACGCCGAAGAGGCCGTCGTGCGAGCCGAGCTGGTTGCCGTCGGTGGAGATCCACAGGTTGCCGTACGAGTCGAAGGCGACGTTGTCCGGGCAGGAGATCGGGGAGACGTCCTCCTTCGGGAACCCGGCGAAGTAGGTGGCCGGGTCCTCCGGGTCGCCCGCCACCAGGAACAGCGTCCAGGCGAACCTCTTGCTGTCGGCGCGGTTCCAGCGCTCGGTCAGCTCCAGGACCTGACCGTGCTTGTTGGCGTTGCGCGGGTTGGCCTCGTCGGTCTTGGCGTTGGACCCGACACCTCGGTTGGTGTTGTTGGTGAGGGCGACGTACACCTTGCCGGTGTGCGGGTTGGGCTCGATGTCCTCGGGCCGGTCCATCTTGGTGGCGCCGACCTTGTCCCCGGCCAGACGCGTGAACACGAACACCTCGTCCGCGGTCATCCCCTCGACGTGCGAGACGGCACCGTCGGCGGTCGCGGTGGCCAGCGGGATCCACTCACCGCTGCCGTCGAACTCTCCGTCGGCGGGAAGCTTGCCGCTCCCGTCGATCTCGATGGCGGGCGAGTCACCGGTGAGCTTGGCGACGTAGAGCGTCCCCTCGTCGAGCAGCGAGAGGTTGTGCTCGCGCACGGCCCGGCTCGACCCCTTCTTCATCCGCTTGCTGCCGATGAACTTGTAGAAGTAGTCGAAGCGCTCGTCGTCACCGGAGTAGACGACCGGACGCCCGTCCTCGGTCAGCCGGACCGTGGCCCCCTCGTGCTTGAAGCGGCCGAGTGCGGTGCGCTTGCGCGGCTTGGAGGTGGGGTCGTAGGGGTCGAGCTCGACGACGAACCCGAACCGGTGCGACTCGTTCGGCTCCTGGGCGACGTCGAACCGCTTGTCGAACCGCTCCCACTTGCGCTCGGTCGCCCCGGTCCCGAGCCCGTACCGCTTGTCCGTGGCCCGCGTGGCATTGGCGAAGTACTGGTTGAAGTTCTCCTCGCCGTGCAGCGTGGTGCCCCACGGGGTGACACCGCCGGAGCAGTTGTTGAGCGTGCCGAGGGCCTTGGTGCCGGTGGGGTCGGCGGAGGTCTTCAGCAGGTCGGAGCCGGCGGCGGGGCCGGTGATCCTGAACTCGCTGGTGGCGGTGACCCGCCGGTTCAGCGGGTGCCGGGATACGGCGGTGAGCCTCCCGCTCCCGCGGTCCCCCTCCACCACGACGGCGGAGAGTCCGTGCGCGGCCCAGGCGACCTCGACCTGCTGCCTGGTCGGGTTGGCGGCGTCGTACCCACGGAACATGAGCACTTCGTCGGTGTACTCGTGATTGGCGACGAGGATCTGCCGGTTCCGCTCGCCCGGCAGCGGAAGCAGGGCGAGGAAGTCGTTGTTGTACCCGAACTGCTGGGCCTGGGCCTCGCCGCTCTGGTTCTCCGGGTCGAAGGCGGGCGCACCGCGCAGGATGGGCTCGCCCCAGCGGATGACGATGTTCTGCGCGTAGCCGCCCGGGACGGTCACGGTGTCGGCGGTGTTCGGCGCGACGGGGCTGAAGCGCAGACCGCGGGCACCCCGGGAGGACCCGGTCCTTTCGGACACGGCGGCGGCCTCGGCGGCGTCCGCCTTCGGCGCGGCCACGGTGACGGTGCCGCTCACGGCGGCGGCCGCGGTGACGACGGCGGCGGCGCGCAGCGTCGTGCGGCGGCTGACGGCCTCGGCGATGACGTCACCTACGTACGGGTTCGTGGTGGTGTTGGGCACCTCGTGGAAACAGGCGTCACCACAGCGGAACCGGCAGGTCAGGGCGGCCCGCCCGCCCGGGTGCGAGTCGCTGTTCGTCCTGATGATCGGCAACGGAATGCGCATGGTGTCTCGTTCTCCCCTTTACTTCCCCTTGAATGCAGCGTGGGGGACGCTAGGGGCACGTTTGTGCGGGAGCGGGGCGACCGCGTGAACTACAGGTGAACCAGAGGTAGCTGTACCGAAGTTGGGCCTCCGCCCGGACTCGGCGCGATGCAGCCCTTGACGGACGAGGGGCTTCGGTGTCAGCCCCTCCCCAAGATCGCCATCTGGGGCCGCTAACCTTACGTGTCCGTCCTGGCCAGGGATCTACGGGCATCAACTCACGCGAAGGGTTGCGCACATGGGCATTCTCACTCTCCTGCGGAATGCGTTCGGCCGGTCACGCAAGGGGCGTACCGCCGAAGCAGAGGGTGCGACTCCCGCGCCGGAACCGCAGGTGACCGTCCCGTCACCGTCCCCGGAACCGCAGCCGGTCGCTACCGCGCAGGTGCCGGAACCGCGGGTACCGGACGCGACAGAGGACTCCGAGGGAACCGCAAAGTCCAACAAGTCAGACAAGTCGGACGGCAGCGAGCACGAGCTGGTCTCGGCCGCCTTCAACAACGTCACGGTGCCCGCACCGGCAGAACCGGTGGAGACCCGCGAGGAGACGCCGGTCGCCGAGGAGGCCGTGGCTGAGACGCCGGTCGCCGAGGAGGCCGTGGCTGAGACGCCGGTCGCCGAGGAGGCCGTGGCGGAGACGCCGGTCGCCGAGGAGGCCGTGGCGGAGACGCCTGCTGCTGAGGAAGCCGTGGCGGAGACGCCTGCCGCCGAGGAAGCCGTGGCGGAGACGCCTGCCGCTGAGGAAGCCGTGGCGGAGACGCCTGCCGCCGAGGAGACGTCGGCTGCCGACGAAGCCGTCGCGGAGACGCCGGTCGCGGAGGAGCCCGTCGCCGCAGAGGTGGTCGCCGAGGAGACGCCTGCTGCTGAGGAGCCGGTCACCGAGACCCCGGTCGCCGACGAGCCGGTGGCCGAGGAGCCTGTCTCCGAGACGCCGGCTGCCGAAGAGGACGTCACGGCAGAGCCCGTCGCCGAGGAGCCGGTCGCCGGGACGCCTGCTGCTGAGGAGCCCGTCACGGCGGAGCCCGTCGCCGAGACCCCGGCTGCCGAAGAGCCCGTCACGGCGGAGCCCGTCGTCGAGGAGCCGGTGGCCGACCAGCCCGCGCCGGTGGCGGCGGCCGAAGCCCCTGCCCCCGAGCCCGAGGCGACGGCCGAGGTCACGCCCGAGCCCGAGCCGACCGCACCGGAGCCGAAGCCGAAGCCGGTCGCGGCGCACGACGAAGCCGCAGCCGAGGTCGAAGCCGAAGCCGAGGTCACAGCACCAGCCGCACCCACCGACGCGGCCCCCGCCGCCGCGCTCCCCCCGGGCCTGCTCACCGCGTACAAGTCCGCCGGCACCGCGCTCGACAAGCTCGGCCTCACCGGCACCCGGGCCAAGGTCTACCTCGTCCTCGACCGCTCCGCCTCCATGCGTCCGTACTACAAGGACGGCTCCGCCCAGGCCCTCGGCGACCAGACCCTCGCGCTCGCCGCCCACCTCGACCCCGAGGCCACGGTCCACGTCGTCTTCTTCTCCACGGAGCTCGACGGCACCGGCGAGCTCACCCTCGCCGAGCACGAGAACAAGATCGACGAGCTGCACGCGAGCCTCGGCCGCATGGGTCGGACCAGCTACCACGCCGCCGTGGAGGCCGTGCTCGCGAACCACGGCAAGGAAGCCCCCGGCACCCCCGCCCTGGTCGTCTTCCAGACCGACGGCGCCCCGGACGCGAAGACCCCCGCCACCCAGGCCCTGACCGACGCGGCGAAGAAGCACCCGGAGGTCTTCTTCTCCTTCGTCGCCTTCGGTGACCCGGAGAACAAGGCCTTCGACTACCTCCGCAAGCTGAAGCTGGCCAACACGTCCCACTTCCTGGCCGGCGAGGCCCCGAAGGAGCTCACGGACGCGGAGATCTACGAGGGCATCCTGGCCACCTGGCGCCCGTAACCCCGAAAGCCTCGAACCGCCTCGCACCACCCACGAAGATCACACCCGGGCCGCCCCTTCCCACCCCGTAAAACGGGAAGCGGGCGGCCCACCCATGTCGGCTACGATTTCAAGGTTCGCAAAGCACCAAGAAAACCAACCGGACCGACCCGACCTGGGAGCAGCCCCGCGATGGCTCGACACCTCATCACCAGCGCCCTTCCGTACATCAACGGAATCAAGCACCTGGGCAACATGGTGGGGTCCATGCTCCCGGCCGACGTGTACTCCCGGTACCTCCGCCAGCGCGGCCACGAGGTCCTCTACATCTGCGCCACGGACGAGCACGGCACCCCGGCCGAGCTGGCGGCGAAGGAGCAGGGCCTGCCCGTGGCGGACTTCTGCGCCCAGGCGCACGACGCGCAGAAGGCGGTCTACGACGGCTTCGCGCTGGCCTTCGACTACTTCGGCCGGAGTTCCTCCCCGCAGAACGTCGAGATCACCCAGCACTTCGCCCGCAAGCTCCACGAGAACGGCTTCATCGAGGAGCGGGCGATCCGCCAGGTGTACTCGCCCGCCGACGGCCGCTTCCTCCCGGACCGCTATGTCGAGGGCACCTGCCCCCACTGCGGCTACGACAAGGCCCGCGGCGACCAGTGCGAGAACTGCACCCGTGTCCTCGACCCCACCGATCTGATCAACCCCCGCTCCGCGATCTCCGGCTCCACGGACCTGGAGGTCCGCGAGACCAAGCACCTCTTCCTCCTCCAGTCCAAGCTCCAGAACGAGGTCGGGGAGTGGGTCGCCCGCCACGACGGCGTGTGGCCGCACCTGGCCTCCTCCATCGCCCACAAGTGGCTGACCGAGGGCCTGCACGACCGCGCGATCACCCGTGACCTGGACTGGGGCGTCCCCGTCCCGGCGGACACCTGGCCGGAGCTGGCGGCCGAGGGCAAGGTCTTCTACGTCTGGTTCGACGCCCCGATCGAGTACCTCGGCGCGACCAAGGAGTGGTCCGACCTGGACCCGGAGAACCGCGACTGGAAGTCGTGGTGGTACGACGTCGACACCGACGTCCGCTACACCCAGTTCATGGCGAAGGACAACGTCCCCTTCCACACCGTGATGTTCCCGGCCACCGAACTCGGCATCCGCGAGCCGTGGAAGAAGGTCGACTTCGTCAAGGCCTTCAACTGGCTGACGTACTACGGCGGAAAGTTCTCCACCTCCCAGAAGCGCGGCGTCTTCACCGACCAGGCCCTGGAGATCCTCCCCGCCGACTACTGGCGCTACTTCCTGATCGCCAACGCCCCCGAGTCGGACGACTCGTCCTTCACCTGGGAACACTTCACCGCCACGGTGAACAAGGACCTCGCCGACACCCTCGGCAACTTCGTCAACCGCGTCCTGTCCTTCTCCAAGAAGCGGTTCGGCGAGGAAGTCCCCGCGGGCGCCGAGGCCGGCGAGGCGGAGGCGAAGCTGGGCGAGCAGATCGCCGAGCTGCTCGCCGAGTACGAGCAGCACATGGAGGCCCTCCAGTTCCGCAAGGCGGCCGCCGCCCTGCGCGCCCTGTGGTCCGCGGGCAACTCCTACCTGGAGGAGAAGGCCCCCTGGCTGGAGATCAAGACCGACAAGGACGGCGCCGCCCTCACCCTGCGTACGGCGATGAACCTGATCCACCTCTACGCGGTGGTCTCGGAGCCGTTCATCCCGTCGTCGGCGGCCGCCATGCGCCGGGCGTTCTCCCTCAAGGGCGACACGGCGACCTGGGTGAGCGCGGCCGAGGCCCGCGCCCTCACCGCCGTCCCCGCCGGCACCCCCTTCACCGTCCCCCCGGTCCTCTTCGCCAAGCTGACCGACGAGGACCTGGAGAACTACAAGGAGCGCTTCGGCGGCGACCCCGCATAGCAGCGACCCCGCATGGCATCTCCTATGTAGAATGAATCTACGTAAAGTGGAGCTACATTCCGGAGTCCCCCGTGCCCACTCCTTTCGTAGGCCGTCGCACCGAGCTGGCCCTGCTGCAGAAGCGGCTGGACCGGGTCGGGTCACAGGGGGTGGGCAGCGCGGTTGCCCTGCGAGGCAGGCGGCAGGTCGGGAAGTCGCGGCTGGTGCAGGAGTTCTGCAACCGTGCGGAGCTGCCGTATGTCTTCTTCACGGCGACCAAGGGTGCGTCCGCTCTGGAAGGCATCGCCGACTTCATGACGGAGCTGCGCGAGTCCTCGCTCCCGGCGGACCCGGAGCTCGTGCCCAAGGCCGCTCCCCTCAACTGGCCCGACGCCTTCCGAGCCCTCGCCTCCGCGCTCCCCGCCACACCCTGCATCGTCGTACTCGACGAACTGCCCTGGCTCGCCGAGCAGGACCCCGTGTTCGACGGAGCACTCCAGACCGCCTGGGACCGGCTGCTGGCCACCCGTCCGGTGCTCCTGCTCCTACTTGGCAGCGATCTGCACATGATGGAGCGGCTCACCGCCTACGACAGGCCCTTCTACGGCCGCGCCGACAGCCTCGTCCTGGGCCCGCTCAATCCGGCCGAGGTGGGAGAGGCACTGGGGCTGGACGCGGCGGACGCCATCGACGCGCACCTCGTCTCCGGCGGCCTGCCCGGCATCCTGCGCGCCTGGCCGCACGGCACCCCGGCGCTCGACTTCGTCAAGGCGGAGTGCGCCGACCCGGCCTCGCCGCTCTTCGGTGTCCCCGAAGCAACCCTCATGGCCGAGTTCCCCGCCCCGGACCAGGCGCGACGTGTCCTGGAGGCGGTGGGCAGCGGCGACCGTACACACGCCAACATCGCGGCAACGGCAGGCAGCCAGAGCGGAGCTCTGCCGTCCGGAGTGCTGTCGCCTCTCCTGCGCCGTCTCACCGACGAGAAACGGGTCCTGGCCTCAGATCAACCTCTCTCCACCAAGCCCGGCAAGCCCGCCCTCCACCGCATCTCCGACACCAGCCTGCGCCTCTATCTCGCCGCCACGCGCTCCGCGCAGGAACTCTCCAGGCGAGGCCGCTCCGACGCCGCCTATCGGGTGGTGGAACGCCGGTGGACCGCCTGGCGAGGCCGGGCCGTCGAACCGCTCGTCCGAGAGGCGCTCGAACTCGCCGCCGTCTGCGAGGACTTCCCCTGGCCCGGCACGGAAGTCGTCGGAGGCTGGTGGAACCGCCGGTTCTCACCGGAGATCGACCTGGTCGGCAGCGATCGTGCCCCCGTGGCCGGGACCGTGTTCTTCGCGGGTTCCGTGAAGTGGCTGGCCACCCCTTTCGACCAGGGCGACCTGACCGCCCTCGCCCAGGGGTCCGCCGAGATCCCCGGATTCGCCGCGGACCCGGCGAGCCTGGCCGTCGTTTCCCTGTCCGGTACGACGGCCGCGGTGGCGGCCGGCGGAGTCGGACTGGTGTGGGGGCCACGGGATGTGGTCTCCGCGTGGCAGCCGTGACACCTGCCGGCCACGAGGGTTGGTGATACCGCAGCCGGGCAAAGGGGAGTTACCCATGCTGCTGATTCGGACGAGTGGGGGGCGATCGCGGCGCCGGGAGAGACCCGGCCTGAAACGGCTTCGGTTCTGCTCAACCGCCCCTGAAAGACCGCAGCCCCCATCAGGTCCTGAAAGTCGATCTAACGCACGAGCCCGACTGAACCTAACTCCTGAGGCAGTTGCCGGACGCATACATCACGAAGTCCGACCACGTCTCCGGGGCGAAGCCCAGGCGGGGACCCCGAGCGTTCTTGGAGTCGCGGATGTGGATGGTGCCGGGGGTGGCGGCGACCTCGACACAGGAGTCGCCGTCGGGACCGCTGCTGTAGCTGCTCTTGAACCACGCCAGCTCGGAGGCGTCACCGGCGGAGACCTTGCGGATCACGTTTTCTCAGCTCCCCGAGGCGTACGCCACAAAGTCCGCCCAAGCCCCCGACGCCAGCGCGAGACGCGGGCTGGCGTCGCGGTACTTGGAGTCGCGGACGTGGATGGTGCCGGAGGTGGTGGCGACCTCAACGCAAGAGTTGCCGTCGCCGCTGCTGCTGTAGCTGCTCTTGAACCACGCCAGCGTGGAGCCGTCCCTGGTGATGGGGTTGCCGCTCATGTTTCTCCAAGCATCTGCTCGATGAGAGCCCGCGACTCTCGGGGCGTGAGCGCCTGGGCCCGGATCATGCTATAGCGCAGATCAAGGATGCGGATCTGCTTCGGATCGGTCACGGGCCGACCGTTGAACGCCCCCTCAGAACGCCCTACAGCCGTACCGTCAGAGAACTTCAGCACCTCGATCAGGCCGCCCGTGCCGAAGTGGTCCTCGACGTCTGTTGGCATCACCTGGATCGACACGTTCCGCAACCTTCCCAGCTCCAGCAGACGTTCAAGCTGCTGACGCCACACCATTCTGCCCCCGTTCGGCCGCCGGAGCGTCGCCTCTTCCTGGACGAAGCTGAGCGTCGGCGCAGGTGACCGCTCGAAGATCGAACGGCGAGCCATGCGCGCGGCCACCATGCGCTCCGTCTCCTCGTCCGAGTAGGCGGGAAGCCACACACCGAAGAGCGCCCTCATGTGCTCCTCGGTCTGCAACAAACCTGCGATGTTGCTGTTCTCGTACACCCCGATCTCGACGGCCCGCGCCTCCATCTGGGCCAGATCCCGCACCTTCTTCGGATACCGGACCTTCTTCACGTCCTCCCAAGCCGCCGAGACAAGCCCATCCGCCTCCAACACCCCGTCGGCCTTGTCCAAATACTCCTGCCGAGGAATCCGCTTCCCGCCCTCGATCTTGTAGACGAGATCCTCGCCGTACCCGACAGCCTTCGCGAACTCGGGCACCCGCATCCCCACCGCCTCCCGCCGCAGCCTCAACTGCCGCCCCACGGTCGCGATGACGGCCACACCCCAGTCATCGTCCGGATCCACCTCCCAACCCGGCTCGTCCGCCTCGCTCCTGAGCCGTCCAACCTCCGCGTCCACCGACATCCCGCACCCCTCCGTCGTACGACCGTGCCGCAACGCCCCTACCCGCACGCCTTCTGGACAGCCTGGACACCTCTGGACAAGCCCTGGACAGTCGCTCTACGTACCGGCGTCATCACTCATCACGGTAGGCGCGTTCGGCCACGCTGAGTGACGTGATTCAGAACTTCAGCATCCTGCTGTCCCCCACCCCACCCCGCGCGGCGCCCGCCTCGCCCGTCTGCTCGCCACCGAGCAACTCCGCACCTGGGGCGCCCCATTGGACCCGGCGAGGCTCGTCGTCGCCGAACTGGCGAACAACGCGGCCACCCACGGCCGCGTCCCCGGCAGAAGCTTCCAGCTCCTGCTGTACGTGGTCGGCGAAACCCTCCGTATCGAAGTCACCGACACACGCGGTGACCGACTCCCGGACCCCCAGCCCACCGCCCCCGAGCGCGAAGTCGGCCGCGGCTTGACCCTCGTAGCCGCCCTCGCCGACCGCTGGGGAGTGGCCCCGGGCCTGCCCCCACGCAAGACGGTCTGGGCCGAACTCCGACTCCCCGCCCGACCCCACGGGTCACCGAAGCCTGACGCCCCATACTCCGGTCCGACCTGCGCTCCCTTTGACTTCTCCCCCTCCTGAAGGAGGGGGATTCTTACGGCTCGCGCCGTGAGGGTTTCTGCTTCGTCGCCGACTGCCCGCCCGGAGTTCTCCGTT
>NZ_JBHVGZ010000045.1:0-83497 GCF_042800355.1 Streptomyces sp. NPDC057623 | reverse complement strand
GCTGATGATCGCTGCACGAGTCGCGTTCCCCACCACACAACCATGATCAACGATCAAGGACGCGACGTCTCACCGCTTACCGTGCACGAGCTCGTTAGAGCGCGCTGCCCGCCTTCCACGTCGCCCATGGCAGGTTCCAGCCGTTGAGCCCGTTGGCCGGATCGACGGTCTCCTCGCCCGAGTTCCTGACGACGACCACGTCCCCGAGCATCGAACTCTCGTAGAACCTGTAGCCGTCGACGGAGGCGTCGCTCGCGCCCTTCGCGTCATGCAGGCCGACACAGCCGTGGCTGGTGTTCTGGTTGCCGAACACCGAGGTGGACGCCCAGTAGTTGCCGTGGACGAAGGTGCCGGACGTGGTCAGCCGCTGGGCGTGCGGGACGTCGGAGATGTCGTACTCGTCTCCCAGCCCGACCGTCGAGGACTCCATCCGCGTCTGCTTGAACCGCTCGCTGATCACCATGATCCCGGACCAGGTGGCGTGGTCGGGGTCGCCACCGCTGACCGGGTAGTCGGCGATGGTCCCGCCGTCGCGGACGACCGTCATCCGCTTCGTGGCGAGATCGACCGTGCTGATCTGCTCGCGGCCGATGTGGAAGGTGACGTCCTTGGACTGCGTGCCGTAGATCCCCTCCGAGCCCTCGACGTCCTTCAGCCGGAGGCTGAGCGTGACGGTCGTCCCGGCGGCCCAGTACGTCTGCGGCCGAAAGTCCAGCCGGGTGTCGCCGAACCAGTGGCCGACGACCTCGACCGCGGGTTCGGCGGTCACCTTGATCGCCTGCTCGACGGCGGCCTTGTCGGCGACCGCGTGCGTGAAGCTGACCGACACGGGCATGCCGACGCCGGAGGTGGAGCCGGCCTCGGGGGTGAAGTAGCCGACGAAGGTCTCACTCGGCGACCGGGTGGTGAAGGAGGCCGTGATGTCGGCCGCCGCCGCCCCTTGCCCGGTCGTCGCCGTGACCGTGTACTCGGTGCCCGAGTAGGGGTTCCTCGCCGAGGTCCACCTGGTGCGGGCGTCGTTGAAGGCGCCCTCCAGGGTGGAACCGTCCTTCCCGGTGACCTTCACGGAGGCCAGGGTGCCGTCGGTGACGGCGACCTCCACGGGGCTGGTGAAGTCGGCCTTCGTGGTGCCGTCGGCGGGGGTGAGCGTGATGGTCGGCCGGTGCGCGGACGCTGTCGTCCGCGCCCCTTCCGAGGCGCCCGTCGAGCCACCGCACCCGGTGAGCACGGCGGTGGGCACGACCCCGAGTGCGGCGAGCACCCCGCGCCGGGACCACCTCTGCGGCGGCTGTTCGGACGGGTTCGATATGTGCGGGACAGCCACGGCGTGCCTTCCGGAGATCTCTGCTGCGGTACGCCTGCATCGTGCGGCTTTTTCCTGGGTTGTTCCTTTGAATACGGACACCGCGGCCTGAGATCCTGGTGAGGACACCGGGAGAGAGAAGAGGCCCTGCGCGTATGGAACTCGCCTTCACCGGCCGGGTGATCGAATGGCGCGGACCGGCGCCGTACTACTTCGTCGGCGTGCCCGACCAGGAGTCCGCCGACATCCGGGAGGTGGCCGCGATGGCCACGTACGGCTGGGGCGTGATCCCGGTCGAGGCGAGGATCGGCGAAGTCGCCTTCGAGACCTCGCTCTTCCCCAAGGACGGCGGCTATCTGCTGCCGCTCAAGAAGGCGGTGCGGACGCCGCAGGGGCTCGGGTCCGGTGACGAGGTGGCCGTGGAGATGACCGTGCGGCTGTAGCGCCGGCCGGGCGGACGGGGCGGATCGACGTCGTACGGCGCCCCTACGCCCCCTTCTCCGGCTGCCACCCCAGACCCCGCGAGATCCCGCGCGCCGCGAGCCGCACGGCGGGCACCAGCACCGGGACCTGCGCGTCGGCCTGCGGCACGACCACGGACACGGCGGCGACGACCGACCCGCCCGGACCGCGCACCGGGGCGGCCACCGACAGCGCGTCGTCCGTGACCTGGCGGCTGCTCACCGCCACCCCCGCACGGCGCACGTCGGCCAGCATGCGGCGCAGCCGGGCCGGTTCGGTGACGGTGTACGGCGTGAAGGAGGCGAGCGGCCCGGCGCAGTACTCCTCCTGGAAGTCGGGGTCGCCGTGCGCGAGCAGCGCGAGCCCGACGCCGGTGGCGTGCAGTGGCCAGCGCGCCCCGACCCGGATGTGCACGCCGACCGCGGAGCGTCCCGAAAGCCACTCGATGTAGACGACCTCGGCCCCGTCCCGGACCGCCAGCTGCACGTTCTCGTGCGTCGCCTCGTACAGGTCCTCCAGATACGGCAGCGCGATCTGCCGCAGCGCCGGCCCGCGCGGCGCCAGTGCGGAGAGCTCCCACAGCCGCAGCCCGACGTGGTAGCGGCCGGCGTCGTCCCGCTCCAGGGCGCCCCACTCGGCGAGTGCGGTCACGAGGCGGTGCGCGGTGCTCAGGCTCAGCCCGGCCCGTCGGCTGATGTCCGTCAGGGACAGTGCCGGATGTTCGAGATCGAAGGCCCCGAGCACGGACAGCAGCCGGTCGGGCGCGGAACGCGTCCCCTTGGCCGGCGCGGGCGGCATGGAGGGCACGGACGGTACGGAAGGCACGGCGTCGGAGGTCATGGACACCTCATCATCGCGTCACCCCAGCTCGGACTCGGTGACGCGCTGGAGCAGTGCGTGGAGCTGCTCGCGCTCGGCGGGGTCGAGGGGCTGGAGCAGCTCGTTGGTGACCCGCTGCCCGGCCTCGTCGGTGTCCCGCAGGAAGACCCGGCCGCCCTCGGTCAGGACGATGATCCGGCTGCGGCGGTCGTCGGGGGAGGGGCGCCGCTCGGCGAAGCCCAGCTTCTCCAGGTCGTCGACCAGGCCGACGATCGCGCTCGGGTCGTAGCCGAGCGAGGCGCTCAGCTCGCGCTGGAGCGCGCCCGGGGACGTGGCGAGGAACCGCAGCACCGCGTAGTGGCGCAGGCGTACTCCCGACTCCTGGAGGAACGTGTTGAACAACTGACCCGAGCGCAGGCCCAGGCGGTACAGCAGGTATCCCGTGTCCGCGTGCAGTCCGCGCATCCACGGTTCGTTCGCGTCGATGGGTGCCGGGTTGGTGGCGTGCTGGCGGGCGATGGCGGACTCCCTGGTCTCGGCCCCTGGTGACGGGGGTTCCTCTGGTCGGATTCCAGCATGACGCACCCGAAGGTTGCCAACAACTATTGACGACAACAATTATTGCTCTTAACTTCGATCTCGTAGCCGCACCCCACGTCGAAGGGACCCTCCCGTGCCCAGCATCGATCTCACCGGCAAGGCCGCCGTCGTCACCGGCAGCGGCCGGGGCCTCGGCCTCGCCTACGCCCATGCCCTGGCCGCCCACGGAGCCTCCGTGGTCGTCAACGACGTGGACGAGGCCGTGGCCGAGGCGGCCGTGAAGTCCATCACCGAGGCCGGCGGCACCGCCGTCGCCGAGGTCGTCCCCGTCGGCACCACCGAGGCCGCCGAGCGGCTGGTGAACCGCGCGGTCGAGGAGTTCGGGCGGCTCGACATCCTGGTGACGAACGCGGGCATCCTGCGCGACAAGGTCCTGTGGAAGATGACCGACGACGATTTCGACGCGGTGATCACCACCCACCTCAAGGGCACCTTCACCTGCGCCCGCGCCGCCGCCGTCCGGATGCGTGAGCAGGGTGAGGGCGGCAGCCTGATCCTGGTCGGCTCCCCGGCCGGACAGCGCGGCAACTTCGGCCAGACGAACTACGCCGCCGCCAAGGCCGGCATCGCCGCCTTCGCCCGCACCTGGTCGATGGAGCTGGGCCGCGCGAACATCACCGTCAACGCGATCGTGCCGGTCGCCGCGACCGCCATGACCGAGACCATCCCCGCCTTCGCCCCGTACATCGCCGCGATGAAGAACGGCGAGCCGCTGCCCGACTTCCTGCGCAAGGGCGAGGGCTTCGGCACCCCCGAGGACTGCGCGGCCCTCGTCCCCTTCCTCGCCTCCGAGGCGGCCCGGGGCGTCACCGGCCAGGCCATCGGCGTCGGCGGCGACAAGGTGGCACTCTGGTCGCATCCGCAGGAGATCGCGGCGGTCTACGCCGACGGCGGCTGGACCCCCGACACCCTGGCCGACGTCTGGCCCACCTCGGTCGGCGCCGAACTCCAGTCGGTCGGCATCCCGGCGCCCAAGTTCCCGGAGGCGTGATGGACCTGGACGAGCTGGTCGCGATCGACGTCCACACCCACGCGGAGGTCTCCTCCCAGGGCCACGCCTCCCTGGACGACGACCTGCACGACGCCTCCTCGGCCTACTTCAAGGTCGAGGGCAAGCGGAAGCCGACCCTGGAGGAGACCGCCGCGTACTACCGCGAGCGGAAGATGGCCGCCGTGATCTTCACGGTCGACTCCGAGTCCGCGACCGGCACCCCGCCGGTCCCGAACGAGGAGGTCGCCGAGGCCGCGGCCGCCAACGCGGACGTCCTGATCCCCTTCGCCTCCATCGACCCCTTCCGGGGGAAGGCGGGCGTGAAGCAGGCACGTCGCCTGGTCGAGGAGTACGGGGTGCGGGGCTTCAAGTTCCACCCCAGCATCCAGGGCTTCTTCCCCAACGACCGCTCGGTGGCGTACGGCCTCTACGAGGTCATCGAGGAGACGGGCACCATCGCCCTGTTCCACACGGGACAGACGGGCATCGGCGCCGGCGTCCCGGGAGGCGGCGGCATCCGCCTGAAGTACTCGAACCCGCTCCACGTGGACGACGTGGCCGCCGACTTCCCGCATCTGAAGATCATCCTGGCGCACCCGTCCTTCCCCTGGCAGGACGAGGCGCTCGCCGTCGCCACGCACAAGCCGGGTGTGCACATCGACCTGTCCGGCTGGTCGCCGAAGTACTTCCCGCCGCAGCTGGTGCAGTACGCCAACACCCTGCTGAAGGACAAGGTCCTCTTCGGCTCCGACTTCCCCGTCCTCACCCCCGACCGCTGGCTCGCCGACTTCGCCAAGCTGTCGATCAAGGACGAGGTCAGGCCGAAGATCCTCAAGGAGAACGCCGCCCGGCTGCTCGGGCTGACGAAACCGTAAGGGGCGTGACATGCGCAACGAGGGACTGGGGTCGTGGCCCGCACGCCGGGCCCGCAAGACCCCGCACCGCACCGCCCTGATCCACGGCGGGACGTCCACCGACTACCGCACCCTGCACACCCGCACGACCCGCCTCGCCCACGCCCTGCGCGTCCGAGGCGTGCGCCGCGGCGACCGCATCGCCTACCTCGGCCCGAACCACCCCTCCTATGTGGAGACCCTGTTCGCGGCCGGCACACTCGGCGCGGTCTTCGTCCCGCTCAACACCCGTCTGGCCGGCCCCGAGATCGCCTACCAACTGGCCGACTCCGGCGCCAAGGCCCTCGTCTACGGCCCTTCACACGCCGGGCTCGTCGCCGGACTGCCGGGCAGCACCGACGTCCGCAGCTACGTCGAAGTGGGCGCCGAGTACGAGGAGGCGCTCGCCTCGGCCGCCGAGGAGCCCATCGACACGCCCGTCACCCCGGACGACACCTGCATCATCATGTACACCTCGGGGACGACCGGCCGCCCCAAGGGCGCGATGCTCACCCACGGCAACATCATCTGGAACGCGCTCAACGTCCTCGTCGACACCGATCTGATCGCCGACGAACGCGCCCTGGTCTCGGCCCCGTTGTTCCACACCGCGGGCCTGAACATGCTGACCCTCCCGGTCCTCCTCAAGGGCGGCACCTGTGTCCTGGTCGAGGCCTTCGACCCGGACGCCACCTTCGACCTGATCGAACGGCACCGGATCACCTTCATGTTCGGCGTGCCGACCATGTTCGACCAGATCGCCCGCCACCCCCGCTGGCCCGACGCCGACCTGTCGTCCCTGCGCATCCTGACGTGCGGCGGCTCCCCGGTCCCGAGCCCGCTCATCGCCGCCTACCAGGAACGCGGCCTGACGTTCCTTCAGGGCTACGGCATGACGGAGGCCGCGCCCGGCACCCTCTTCCTGGACGCCGAGCACGCGGTCGACAAGGCCGGCTCGGCGGGTGTGCCGCACTTCTTCAGCGACGTACGCGTCGTACGGCCGGACCTGGCGCCGGTCGACGTCGGCGAGACCGGCGAGGTCGTGGTCCGCGGCCCGCATGTCATGCCCGGCTACTGGGGGCTGCCCGAGGAGACGGCCGCGTCCTTCGCGGACGGCTGGTTCCGCAGCGGGGACGCGGCCCGCGTCGACGAGGACGGCTATGTCTTCATCGTCGACCGTATCAAGGACATGATCATCTCCGGCGGTGAGAACATCTACCCCGCCGAGATCGAGGACCTGCTCCTCGCCCACCCGGACATCGTCGAGTGCGCGGTCATCGGCGTGCCCGACGACAAGTGGGGCGAGGTGCCGCGCGCGGTCGTCGTCCCCCGCGAGGGAGCCGCCCCGGACCCCGACGAGATCCTCGCGTCCCTCGCCGGCCACCTCGCCAAATACAAGATTCCCAAATCGGTGGTCCTCGCGGAGGAACTCCCGCGCACCGCCTCGGGAAAGCTCCTCAAGTCCCGTGTCCGTACCCGGTACGGCAACAGTTAAGGAACCCCATGAGCATCACCGTGAACGGCCTCGACGAACTGAAGAAGCTGGCGGGCGCCGACCTCGGCACCAGCGAGTGGATCGAGATCACCCAGGACCGCGTCAACACGTTCGCCGACGCCACGGGCGACCACCAGTGGATCCACGTGGACCCGCAGAAGGCGGCCGAGGGGCCGTTCGGCGCCCCCATCGCCCACGGCTACCTCACCCTCTCCCTCTTCATCCCCCTGTTCACCGAGCTCCTCGACGTCCAGGGCGTCACCACGAAGGTCAACTACGGCCTCAACAAGGTGCGTTTCCCCTCGCCGGTGAAGGTCGGCTCCCGTATACGGCTGGTCGGAAAGCTGGCGGAGGTCGAGGAGGTGCCCGGCGGGGTGCAGATCACGGTCGACGGGACGATCGAGATCGAGGGCGGGGCGAAGCCGGCGGCGGTGCTGCAGAGCCTGTCGCGGTTCTACGCCTGATCCTGCTGGTACGAGTGCACGGCCGTGGCCGCCGCGCACACCCCGGGCGGGATCATCTGGGCGCGCAGGGTGCCGCTGTCCACGTCGTAGTCGACGCCCTCCGTCTCGAAGGTGCCGAAGCTGCCCGTGCACACGCTGCGTTGCGGCAGGGCGAAGAGGGTGCGCACCGTACCCGTCGTCGGCTGACCGTCCAGCTTGCGCGGCAGGTCGACCTGGAGGAGGGGCCGGATCTCCGGGAAGAGCGTGCCCGAGGCGTCGTTCGAGGCGCACACCAGGCGGGTGTCCGACACGAAGTCGCAGCCCTGGATGTCGCGGACGGGCTGGTCCAGGGTGATCTGCCAGGCCTCCTTCAGGTCTCCGCCGGCCTGCGGCGTGGACGGGTTCAACAGGGGTGCGGGAAACACCTGCAGTCTTCGCTGCTCGCCCCACTCGCCCGACACCAGCCACTGCCCGTCGGGCGAGACGGCGGCGAAGGAGTTGTTCAGCTTCTCGCCCGGGTTGAGCCGGTGGACGTACTCGTAGCGCTTTCCGGCCGGGGTCGTCACCGCGAACATCTTCGACGTCGCCGTGTCCGGCCCCTGGTAGGCGTCGAAGACGTGGCCCTGCGCGATGTCCGGGTCGCCGACGTGGTTCCAGCCCTTGATCCGCAGTCCCAGCGGGATGGAGGCGAGCCCGCGGTACAGCAGTGAGCCGTCCGCCCGGCTCGCCAGCCCCTGTCCGCCGCCGAGCGTGTCCGTGTACGCCGTGCCGGTCTCGGCCCAGTGCGGGGCACCGGCGGCGGACGCCGTCCCCGCACCGAGGGCGAGCGCGCTCGATAAGCAACCGATAGTGAGGAGGTGACGCTTCATCAGGCTCCTGCCACGTCGACGAATACCGGGTTCGAATAGAACCACGTATCCGCCCACGGGTCACCGTCTCCGGGCGCGTGCGGGATCGGCCCGTGCGGGTCGACCGACGCGCCGAGGTAGCCCGCGCCGTGGCGGTTGCCGTCGCTGCCGCGCAGCCGGACGTAGAAGGACTCGCTTCCGGCGGTCAGCGGGATGCGCAGGGTGTACGTCCCCTTGCGGCCGCTCACGTCCTTCGTCCGCACCACCTTGGTGTCGGGGGCCTGCCAGGTGTCCCGGTCGGTCACCGGGCCGCGCACCGCGCCCCGGATGACGTCGACGTGCGCCAACTCCGGCAGGATTCCCTGGGAGTTGGGCCGGGAAGCGGTCGTGACCGTCACGTTCAGCGTGAGCTTCTCGCCCTTGCGCACCCGCAGCCGGCCGCCCAGGGTGACGCCCCGGCCCTGGTCGCAGTCCCGCTTGAGGCGGACGTCGAGGCCGTCGAGCAGATGCCCGTGGTCGAGCCAGACCCGGCCCGCGCGCAGGCCCGCCATCACCGCGCGGTAGCCGTAGCGGGTCACGCCGACGTGGGTGCGGCTGAACTGGCCCGGCCAGAAGTCGCTGCCCGGCTGCGGCGTGGTGGTGTCGACCGGGTCGGGCAGCTTGCCCGTGTTGTCGAAGTTCTGGCCGGCCGGCCAGTCGCCGTTCTTCCAGGTGTCGAAGACGATGCGGTGCGCGTCGGAGTTGGTGGTGACCGAGAAGAGCCGGCCCTCGGCCAGCATCGAGTCCCACAGGCCGCCGACCGTCGCGGTCGCCCAGTCGAAGCCGCCGTACGTCAGGAACGCGTCCGCCGGGTAGCCCGCCCACGACTGCGCCGACGGCTTGTTCTCGTACTCGCCGCGGATCGAGGTCGCCCCGCGCCAGCCGGGGATGGCCGCGCCCTGGGCGCCGGGTGCGCCCTCCATGCCGACCATGATCTCGGGTGCCGCGTCGCGCCAGGCCCGCATCTCGTGCGGGGAGTCGATGCCGAGGCGCATCGGGTGGTTGGCGAGGACGAGGACGTCGTCCACGTAGCCCTCGCGGCGCTGCTCGGACAGCCACTTGAGGGCCTTGACCGCGTGCGCCTCGTTGCGGGCGGTGTCCGCGTCGGCCGCCCCGCCCTTGTCGTAGCCGAGCAGCTTGCCGTCGTAGGCGCTCTCGAACCGGGTGAGCAGGTCGACCTCGTGCGCGCCGGGCGCCGAGAAGACCGTGCAGTGCTCGGCGGCCGGGATGTACCACTCCAGGCCCTGGAAGATCAGCTGGCGCGGGTTCTCGGCACGGGCCCTGAGGATCTCCTCGTGCTCCAGCGCCGCCCCGTACCTGGCATGCCCGAAGTTGGAGTGCTCGGTGAACACCATCCAGTCCAGGCCGTACTTGGCGCTCGCGGTGGCCAGCTGGGAGAACGTGTACTTGGCGTCGTGGCTGTAGACGGAGTGGATGTGGTGGTCGCCCACCAGGTAGGCGAGGCGGGGGTCGTCGCCGCCCAGGCGCGGGCCGGCGGCGGCCGAGGCCGGTGCCGCCACGGCGGGCACGGCCGCGCCGCCCAGCGCGAAGGCGGCGCCGAACAGGCCCGCGCGGCGCAGGAGTCCGCGCCGGGAGACGCCCTGCGGGTCGAGGTCGGCGGGGGAGACGGACGGGTCGGCCCAGGTGGGCAGCTGCTGCTCGGTCATGGTGATCCCTGAAGGTGTCAGTGGTTCATGAAGGACTTGACGGGCAGCGCCCGTGCGACGATCCGGACGTCGCCGAGGCGGCCGTGCAGGATCTGGTCGATCTTGCCGCCGTACTCGTAGCCGCCGAGCAGCCACGGCAGCCCCACGGACGTGATGCCGGTCGAGCGTGCCTTCGGATTGCGGACCACCGGGCAGCCCTCCACGTACATCGTGGTGTGCTCGCCGTCGTTGACGACCGCCAGGTGCCACCAGGTCTCCAGCGGGGTCTCCTGGGCCCAGTTGGTGGCGATGCCCTCCTGGTTCAGCGGGCGCATCGCCCACTGCGGCTCCCGGTCGTTCGACAGGGACAGGGTGGCGATCGGCTCGTCCGGGTCGTCGGCGGTCTTGCCGGCGGCGCCGCCCGTGCCGGTCCGGCTCACCAGGCCGGACCAGGCGTGGTGGTCGGGGTCCCAGTCGGCGGGGAGACGGTAGAACGCCTCGATGGTGTAACCGTCGCGGAACGTCGCCGAGTTGAGCGGGGCCCCGTCGACCGTGCGCAGGTACACGCCCTTCAGCGGGGACTTGAAGCCCTGGAACTCCAGGCTGCCGTGGCCGGGCTGGTCGGGGTGGTGGTCCGCGGACCAGCCCAGCTCGCCGCCGCCCACCGTGACGAGCGAGAGGTCGTTGCCGCGCCCGGACAGGTCACGGATCGTGGTGCCCGCCACCGGCTTCTCGAAGCGCCAGTACGCCTCGGTGCCCGGGACCAGCAGCCGCGACGCGGGGCGCGCCGGGCGGGCGGGCACCGGGGCGAAGCCGGAGAAGCGGTCGGCGAAGTCGATCCCGACGCTGAACCGGTCGGCGTCACCACTGAGTTCGATCTCCTGCCGCTCCAGCTCGTTGAGGCCCTTGGCGGCCCGGCCGAGGATCCACGGGGAGACCGTCTCCACGTCGATGACGTTCCGGTCGAGGTCGAAGCGGTACAGGCGGATCATCGCCGCGCCGCCGAAGTAGCGGTTCTGATAGTTCGTCAGATGCAGGTGTACGTCGTTGCCGGCCGCGTTCTTGCGGGTGGCCCGGCCGGCGGGCCAGTAGTGCCCGTTGAGGGTGAGGAAGATCTGGTCGTGGTCGTCGATCAGCTGATCCCACAGCTGCTGCCCGTACGCCGACAGCGCGTCGTCCTCGACGACCAGCTCATGGGTGGTGAGGACGACCGGCGTCTTCGGGTGCCGGGTGAGGACGTCCCTGGCCCACGCGTAGCCCTTCGCCGACAGCCGCCAGTCCAGCGCCAGCACCATCCACTCGCGGCCGGCGGCCTTGAAGAGGTGGAAGCTGTTGTAGCCGTCCGGGGAGGCTCCCCCGAACGTCCTCTTCCCCTGGAAGCGCTTCGGCCCGAAGGCGTCCAGATACGGCGTCGCTCCGCGCTGGTCGTCCGTCGACGACTTCACGTCGTGGTTGCCGGCGAGGACGCTGTAGCCCACGCCCCGCCGGTCCAGGAGCCGGAACGCCTCGCTGATCGTGGCGACTTCGGGCTGGGAGCCGTTCTGGGTCAGGTCGCCGAGGTGCGACAGGAAGACGATGTTCTCCTTGCGGCCGTGCTCCAGCAGATAGCGCAGAGACGCCTCGACCGGCGCCTTGTCGATGCTCGGCCCGTCGAAGAGGTACTGGGTGTCCGGCATCACGGCGAGCGTGAAGCGACGGCTGCTCGAGTCGGGCCGCCAGTCGGGGGCCGCTGCCTCGCCGGGCGCGGCCTCGGCGACCGCCGGGACGGCGACCGAGGCCGTCGCGGCGGCACCGAGCAGCGCGGTGGCCCGGAGGAAACTGCGACGTCCGGCGCCGGCCTGCGCGGCCTCGCCGCCCGGGAGATGGTCATGCGAAGTACACACGTGTGCTCCGTGAAGGGTGACAGGGGAGAGGAGTCGTGGGGGGGGAGGAGGGAGGAGGTGGCGTGGGACGTGTGTGGGGGGAGTCAGAGAACGCGCAGGGTCCAGCTCCAACGGTGGATGCCGGGTGCGACGCGATACGAGGGGAAGGTGTCGGGGCCGCACGACGCCGTGCCGAGGCCGCGGTGCGCCGCGTCGATGTGCACCACGCAGCCGGGGCGCGGCACCAGTTCGTCGTGGTGCGAGGCGGCGGTCAGGTCCTCGGCGCGGTAGCGGGTGACGGAGACCTGGCGCGGCTCGTCCAGCGCCACCGTGAGACCGGTGGCGTCCGGCGCGGACAGGGTGAACCGCCGCACGCCGTGCCGGCCGCCGCTCTCCTGCGGGCGCAGGTAAGGGGTGAACAGCTCGTCCACGGGGACGGAGTGGTGGCCGACAGGAGCGCCCGCGCCGCGGTCGGGATACGACTCCCAGGGCCCCTGCCCGAACCAGTCCAGCAGGTCGAGCCCCGCGACCGTCTCGAAGACGGAGCCGACCCGGGCCACGTCGTGGAACTCCTCGGGCAGCTCGGCCTCCTCGTCGACCCGCACTCCGCCCTCGACCGGCGTGAGCACCTGCCGGTGCCGGACGACGCCGGTCGTGCCGGCGTACTCCGCGGTCACCGTCACCTGCCCGGCGTCCCGCCGTACGGACACCACCTTGCGGACCAGCGAGTCCAGCCCCCAGGTCCGCCAGCGCCCCGCGATGCCGCCCAGCTCGTCGTTGTCGGTGGGCGCCCGCCACAGTGACAGGGCAGGGGCGGCCGTGAGCAGCGGATGGACGAGGAGCCCCTCGTCGTCGACCACCACCGAACCCGCCGCGACGGGCGCCTGAGACGTGTCGGCCGCGCGCAGCGGCACCTGGGGCACGCACACCTCCGTGCCGCGCGGCGCCCACGGCAGGTCCAGCGCCGTCGTCACCCGCAGCGTCAGCCACGCCTCACCACCGTCCTCGGGCAGCGTGAACGGCAGCGGCACCGCCGTCGTCTCACCGGGGCTCAGCTCGGGCAGCTCGGCCGGCGCGGTCAGCGTGCGGCCGTCCGCCAGCGACAGCACCCACACGGCGGCCAGCCAGTCGAAGCCGCGGAAGTGCTGGTGGTTGGTCAGGACGACGCCCTCGTGCCGGAAGCACTCGATCCGCACCGGCGCCGCGATCTCCCGGTGCTCGTACATCGCCGGCTTGGGCGTGCGGTCGGGAAACACCACGCCGTCCGCGATGAACGCCCCGTCGTGGATCGTCTCGCCGAAGTCACCGCCGTACGCCCAGCGGTACCCGGGCGCGGCGACACCGTTGTCATAGAGCCCGGCGCCCCCACGCCCGGCCGGTCTTCCGTCGCTCACGCGTTGCAGGATCCCGTGGTCCCAGAACTCCCAGATGAACCCGCCCTGAAGACCTGGGGTGGCCTCGATGGCAGCCCAGTGGTCGGCCAGCGTGCCGTTGCTGTTGCCCATGGCGTGCGAGTACTCGCACTGGATGAGCGGCTTGGTCTGCTCACCGGAGAGCGCGTGGGCGACGCAGTCCTCCAGCGGCGCGTACATCGGACAGGCGATGTCGGAGGCGAGCTCGGGGTCCGCCCAGCCGAGCTTGGCCGCCCCCTCGTACTGGACCGGCCGTGTCGGGTCGTGCCGACGCACCCAGCCCGCCGCCGCGTCGTGGTTGGCCCCGTAGTCGGACTCGTTGCCCAACGACCAGATGATGACCGAGGGGTGGTTCTTGTCGCGCAGCACCATCCGTGAGACCCGGTCCACGAAGGCGCCCAGATAGCGCGGGTCGTCGGCGATCTCGTGGGCGTGGTCGTGGGACTCGATGTCCGCCTCGTCGACGACGTAGAACCCGAGCTCGTCGGCGAGGTCGTACAGCGCCGGGTCGTTCGGGTAGTGGGCGGTGCGGACGGCGTTGAAGCCGAACCGCTTGAGCAGGACCAGGTCCGCGCGCATGTCGTCGTACGACACCGTCCGGCCCGTCAGGGGATGGAAGTCGTGCCGGTTCACGCCCCGGATGAAGACCCGCTCGCCGTTGACGAGGAGGTCACGGCCGGCGATCTCGACGTCCCGGAAGCCGATCCGGTGGCGGGAGGTGTCGGCGACCGTGCCGTCCGCGCGGTGCAGCCGGACCGTCAGGCCGTACAGCTCGGGCGTCTCCGCGTTCCAGGTCCGCACCTCGGGCACGGCGGCCAGCAGCCGGGCCTCGCCGAGGAAGTCGGAGACCCGGTCGTCCGCGGCGTTCGCGCGGTCGAACTCCGCGTCCTGCGCGAGCGGGCGGCCGTCGAGGTCCCCGGTGAGGTACCACCCCTCGGGCAGCGCACCGCCCGTGTCCCGCACCCGGCAGTCGACCCGCAGATCGCCGCTGTACCGCGCCCGCACGGTCACGTCCGCGAGGTGCAGCGGATCCGTCGCGTACAGCAGCACCGAGCGGGTGATCCCGCCGTGCCACCACTGGTCCTGGTCCTCGATGTGCGAGGCGTCGGACCATTTGACGACGGTGAGCCGCACGGTCGCGGGCGAGCCGGGCCGGACCACCCCCGTCAGGTCGAACTCGGCGGCCAGGTGGGAGTCCTTGGAGATCCCCACCGGCCGCCCGTCCACCTGCACCAGCAGCACGCTCTCGGCGGCCCCGACCTGGAGCACGATCCGGCGGCCGGCCCAGTCGGCGGGGACGTCCACCTCACGCTCGTACACGCCCGTCGGGTTGGCGGCGGGCGAGTGGGGCGGGAACTCGGGGAACGGCATGCGGACGTTGGTGTACTGCGGCAGGTCGTCCGTGCCCTGCACGGTCCAGACGCCGGGGACGCGGGAGGAGGACCAGGGACCGCCGACCGGCGCGTCCGGAGCGGACAGCAACTGGAAGCGCCAGTCGCCGTCCAGGGGGAGTGCTCCGGAGCGCCGGTCGACGGCGTTCATGGGGAGTCGTCCCCAGGAGGTCACCTCGGGTGCCTCCCAGGGGCGCAGGGCGATCAGGGGATCGAGGGGTGCGTCGGTCATGACCAGTCCGAAGTCGGTGCGGTGGGCCGGGGCAGGGCGTGACCCACCAGGCCCCAGGCGGGGTCGACGGGGATGCCGAGACGGTCCAGGACGGTGGGAGCGATGTCGACGAGGCGGGGCGTGTCGAGCCGGGTGCCGCCGGGCCCGCCGGGCTCGGCGAGGATGACGAAGACCTCCCGCTCGGCACGCGTGTCGCCGCCGTGGCCGCCGGAGTCGAGGTGACCGTGATCCGTGGTGACCAGCACGGTCCAGTGCTCGGCGGCGCGCCCGGGGTCCGAGCGCCGGGCTTCGATCGCCTCCAGGAGCTGCCCGAGGTGGGCGTCCTGGGCACGCAGAGCGTCGTCGTAGGCGGGGGAGAGGGGGCCCGTGGCGTGGCCGGCCTCGTCGGTGGCGCCGAAGTACACGAACAGGGCGTCCGGTCGCCCCTGGTGAGCCAGCGTGTGACGGTGCGGGCGACGCGGCGGTCCGCGCCCTCGTAGCCGCGGAACTCGCCGTTGTAGCGCACACGCCGGCCGATGGCGCGGCCCAGCGTGCCGCGCCGGACCAGTTGGGGCCAGGACACCGCGGCCGCGGTGCGCAGGCCGAGCCGGGCCGTGGCGGCGCGCGTCAGGAAGTCGGGGTAGCGGGTGTAGTCGGCGCCGGTGAAGTCGTTGCCGGTCACCCCGTGCCGGTCGGGCCACACCCCCGTCAGCACGCTCGACCAGCCGGGGCCGGAGTCGGTGTAGGCCATGCTGGTGGACGGCCCGTTGTCGGCCTGGCCGTCCACCTCGCCGTAGGGCAGCAAGCTGGTGCCGTGGGCGCCCCTGGCCATCAGGCCGTGCAGCACGGGTGCCGTGGACGGCGAGCGGGTCAGCCGGTCGAAACGCAGCCCGTCCATGCCGACCACGAGCACCTTGCCGCGCCCCGGCCCTGCACCGTCGGCGATGTCCACCACTGTGCACCTCTCTCTCGACGCCGGTTCAGCTGCCCTGGACGGCGCCCTCGGTGGCGCCCGCGATGAACCCGCGGGCGAAGATCGTGAAGACCACGACCAGCGGGAGGGCCGCCATGAGCACACCGGCCATGACCATGCTGTAGTCGGTGTTGTGGCCGACGTTGAGCTGGGCCAGCTCCACCTGGAGCGTGACGTGGTCGGGGTTGGTGAGCACGATGAGCGGCCAGACGTAGTCGTTCCAGGCGCCGACGAAGGCGTAGATGGCGAGGAAGGACATCGCGGGCCTGATCATCGGCAGCGCCACGTTCCAGTACTGACGGAAGAACCCGGCGCCGTCGATGCGCGCCGCGTCCAGCAGTTCGTCGGGCACGCCGTTCTCGATGTACTGGCGCAGCCAGAAGATGCCGAAGGCGTTGGAGAGGGCGGGCCAGACCAGCGCCTTGAGCATGCCGACCCAGCCGACCTCGGACATCAGGATGAACTGCGGCAGGACGGCCAGCTGGAGCGGCAGCATCATGAACACCAGCAGCGTGCCGAAGAGCACCTTGCGCCCGGGGAAGTCGAACTTGGCGAAGGCGAAGGCCGCCAGGGAGTCGATGAACAGCACCAGGACCGTGGTGACGCACGCGACGACGACCGTGTTGAGCATCGACCCGAAGAAGTCGATCGTGTCGAGCACATGCCGGATGTTCTCCAGCAGATGCGACCCGAAGGTCAGCTTCGGCGGGCTCTTGTAGATGTCCTTGGTGGTGTTGGTCGCCATCACGATCGTCCACACGAACGGGAAGACCGAGATCAGGACAGCCACCATGAGCAGGATGTGCGCGGTCAGGCCCTTGGGACGGCGCAGCCGCTTCGCGCCGGTGGCCGGCCGCGGCGTGGCGGCTGTCGTCATGACTTCCTCCCTCGTTGCACGATGCGCCAGTTGACGACGACGAGCACGATGATCAGTACGAAGAAGGCCCACACGATGGCCGCGCCGTAGCCGTAGTCGTTGTCGAGGAAGGCCGACTGGTAGAAGTACAGCAGCGTGGTCAGGCCCGCCTGGCCGGGGCCGCCGAGGTTCTGGTTGGCGGCGTTGCTGGCGAAGAGCACCTGGGGTTCGCTGAAGCTCTGCAGACCGTTGATGGTCGAGATGACGACGGTGAACAGGATGATCGGCCGCATGATCGGGATGGTGATCTGGAAGAAGGTCCGCACCGGCCCGGCGCCGTCCATCTTGGCCGCCTCGTAGACCGATCGGGGGATGGCCTGGAGGCCGGCCAGATAGATGATCATGTTGTAGCCGGTCCACATCCAGGTCATCAGCAGCGCGATGACCACCTTGATCAGCCACGGATTGCTCAGCCACGCGACGGGCGCGATGCCGACCATGCCCAGGATCGCGTTGACGAGGCCGAAGTCGTTGCTGAACACCGCGCCGAAGAAGATCGCCACGGCGACGATCGACGTGACGTTCGGTACGTAGAGGGCGATGCGGTAGAAGCCCTTGAAGCGGCGCACCGAGTGCAGCAGCGTCGCCAGCACCAGGGCGCCGAACAGCGTGGGAACGGTGGACAGGACCCAGATCGCCAGGGTGTTGCGGATCGACAGCCAGAAGACCGGGTCGTTCCAGAGGAACTCGAACTGCTGCAGGCCCACGAACTGCTTGGTGCCCAGGCCGTCGTAGCGCTGGAAGGCCAGATACAGCGAGTAGAAGACGGGGACGAAGGAGAAGGCGGCGAAGATCAGGTAGAAGGGCGAGATCGCCAGGTACTGCCGCCAGTACGACAGCACCCCGCGACGCCTGGGCCGAGTGGCGCCCGCGGGCGGGGTGCGCCGCGGGCGGAAGCGGGCCGGTGACCGGAGGTGATGCCACCTCAGCTCACCCCCTGTCGCCTGGCGATCTGCTTGGCCTGGCCGACCGCGTCCTTCCAGGCGTCGTCGGGCTTCTTGCCCTTGGCCTCGATGCTGGTCAGCTCGGCCATGAAGGGGGCCATGACCGCGGAGTCGGCGGGTGCCTCGTAGCTGACGGGGATGGCCTCGGCGGCCGGGCCGAAGACCTCGATGATCTTCTGTCCGCCGAAGAAGGCGTCGGGGCCCGTCATGGCCTGCATCGAGTACGTGGCGGGGGAGGCGGGGAAGATGGCGGCGTCGGTGAAGCTCTTGGCGTTGTTGTCCGGGCTGAGGATCCAGCTGATGATCTTGAATGCCTCTTCGGGGTTCCGGCACTGCTTGGGCAGGGTCAGATAGGAGCCGCCCTGGTTGGCCGGCCCGCCCGGCGTCGCGCAGACCCGCCACTTGCCCTTGGTGGCCGGGGCCGCCGACTCGATGTCCAGCGCGTGCCAGGCGGCGCCGACCTCGGTGGTCAGGCTCTTGCCGACGGCGGCGTTCCAGCTCTGGTCGTTGATCTTGGCGTCGAGGCCGAGCCGGTAGGCGCGGACCGCCGTGTCCCACGCGGCGCGGATGTGGTCCTGGTCGCCGATGAAGTGGTTGTCCTGATCGATGAACCGCTTGGTGCCCTGGCCGACCGCGATGTTGAACACCGAGCCCATGTTGTTGATCAGGAAGGTGCCGGGCAGCGCCTTCTTCAGTTCGGAGCCGAGCGCGAAGTAGTCCTCCCAGGTCTTGGCCTCGGCCGCGACCTTGTCCGGGTCGGAGGGCAGTCCGGCCTTGTCGAACTGGTCGGCGCGGTAGAACAGCGCGGTGGGACCGATGTCGATCGGGAAGCCGATCTGCTTGCCGTCCTCGGTCTGGGCGAGCTTGGTCTTCCACTCCAGGTACTGGGAGGAGATCTTCTTGAAGCCCAGGTCGTTCAGGTCGAGGAAGCGGTCGGCGTTGGGCAGGAAGGAGGCTATGTCCTCGCCCTTGATGCCGGTGATGTCGGGCACCGAGGAGCCGCCGGCCGCGAGGGTGGTGGTGAGCTTCTGCTTGAAGTCGCCGCCGATGGAGGCCGCGGTCAGCTTGACCTGGCTGGTGAAGTGCGTCTTGGCCTCGGCGACCACCTTGTCGCTGAGGGCGCCGCCCCAGTACCACAGGGTGAGGTTCTTGCCGTTCTTGGTGCCGGTCGATTCCGAGCCGCCACCGCAGGCGACGGTCAGGCCGGAGGCGGCCGCGGTGAGCGCGGCGGCCTGGAGGAAGCCTCTACGGGAAAGTTCCACGGGTGACTCCTGTTGTTCCTGTTCGACGTGCTGAGGGGGTCTGAGGGTCAAGGCCGCCGTTCGCCGGCCCGTGGGCCCACGGGCGTGGGACCGGCCGGCGGGGTGACGGGGGCGTGGCGCGGGGGCGGGCCCACGTCGGCCGGGACGCGGTGCGCGAGGAATCCGTACGCGCGTCGTAGTTCGGGGTCCTGCACCGACCGCCACCAGCGGTCGACGCCGTACCAGCCGGGGGACGCCAGCGCCCCGCCGTGGTGCCGTACGGACAGCCCGGCGGCCAGTACGGCGAACCGCAGCCGTTCCTCCAGCGGCCAGCCGCCCAGCGAGGCCGCGACGAAGCCCGCCCCGAAGACGTCGCCGGCGCCCGTCGCGTCGAGGACGTCGACGTCCAGGGCCGGTACCTGCGCGTACTCGCCGGTGATCTGGTCGACGGCCACGGCCCCGTCCCCGCCGCGGGTCACCACGGCCACCGGCACCAGCTCGCTGAGGATGCCGAGGGCCGCGACCGCGCTGTCGGTGCGGGTGTAGGCCATGGCCTCGGTCTCGTTGGGGAGGAAGGCATGGCACAGGGAGAGCTGGTCGAGCAGGTCCGTCGACCACCGCTGGGTGGGATCCCAGCCGACGTCGGCGTAGATCTGTGTGCCGTTCGCGGCGGCCTTGGCCAGCCACGCGCGCGGTTCGGCCTCGATGTGCGCGAGGGCCGTGCGTGCCTCGGGCGGGTCGCCCATCAGCGCGTCCTGGGAGTACGGGGGCTCCTGGCCGTGGGTGACGAGGGCCCGGTCGTTGCCGTAGGCGAGGGAGACGGTGACCGGGGTGGGCCAGCCGTCGGCCGTGCGGGAGGGCGAGAGGTCGATGTCCTCCTGGTCGCACAGGACGTCGCGGCACCACTCGCCGTAGAGGTCGTCGCCGAACACCGTGGCCAGCGAGGTCCTGAGGCCGAAGCGGGCGGCGGCCACCGCCAGGTTGGCGATGCCGCCCGGGCCGCAGCCCATGCCGTCCGTCCAGATCTCCTCGCCCGGGGCCGGCGGCTTCCCGAGCCCCGAGAGGACGAGGTCGTAGAAGAGCAGCCCGGTCAGCAGCACATCGGGCCGGTCGTCGTCCACGGATCGCGTCCTCTCGCTCGTGCTCCCGCTCGGCAGAGCTCGGAGATCGTCAAAACTCTTCATTTCGGTGAGCGGAATCGTGCGCCGATCGGAGAGATTGGTCAATACCCGAGCAGAAATGAGCATGGCGATGATTGAAGATGACGAGTAGTGTTCACGCCGTGCTGGCAGAACGACGACACCAACTCATCCTGCGGGCCCTGCGCTCCGGCGGCCCCGCGGCTGTGACCGACCTCTCCGAGCAGCTGGGTGTGAGCCCGGCCACGATCCGGCGTGACCTGGTCAAACTCGAGGAGGACGGCCTGCTGACGCGGGTGCACGGCGGCGCCGTCGTGGAGGAGGGCGACCAGCCCTTCGCCGAGGTCGCCGAGATGCGCGTGCCCGAGAAGGACGCCATAGCCGCGCACGCAGCGGCGATGATCGAAGATGGTCAGTCGGTGCTGCTCGACATCGGCACCACCGCCTTCCGGCTGGCCCGCCAGCTCCACGGCCGCCGGCTCACCGTGATCACCAGCAACCTGGTGGTCTACGAGGAGCTCGCCGACGACGAGGGCATCGAGCTGGTGCTGCTCGGCGGCATGGTCCGCCGCGAGTACCGCTCCCTGGTCGGCTTCCTCACCGAGGACAATCTGCGCCAGCTGCATGCCGACTGGCTCTTCCTGGGCACCAGTGGAGTGCGGCCGGGCGGGCAGGTGATGGACACGACGGTCGTCGAGGTGCCGGTCAAGCGGGCCATGATCAAGGCCGGCGAGAAGGTCGTGCTGCTCGCCGACGCGGCGAAGTTCCCGGGTACGGGGATGGCGAAGGTGTGCGGTCCGGATGACCTGGACGTGGTGGTGACGAGCGCGCCGGTCAACGCGGCGACCCGGTCCTCCCTGGAGGAGGCGGGCGTCGAGGTGGTCGTGGCAGGAAAGGTTCAAGCGTGAAACTGACGATTCTGGGCGGCGGCGGATTCCGCGTACCGCTCGTGTACGGGGCGCTCCTGACGGACCGCGCCGAAGGCCGGGTCACCCACGTCGTGCTGCACGACCTGGACGACCGGCGGCTCTCCGCGGTGACCCGCGTGCTCGCCGAGCAGGCGGCCGGGGTGCCCGACGCGCCCGAGGTGACCGCCACGACCGACCTGGACGAGGCGCTGCGCGGCGCCGACTTCGTCTTCTCGGCGATCCGCGTCGGCGGCCTGGAGGGCAGGGCGAACGACGAGCGGGTCGCGCTCGCCGAAGGCGTCCTCGGCCAGGAGACGGTCGGCGCGGGCGGCATCGCCTACGGCCTGCGGACCGTGCCGGTCGCCGTCGACATCGCCCGACGGGTGGCCCGGCTCGCCCCGGACGCCTGGGTCATCAACTTCACCAACCCGGCGGGCCTGGTCACCGAGGCCATGTCCCGCCACCTCGGCGACCGTGTCATCGGCATCTGCGACTCGCCGGTCGGCCTCGGCCGCCGTATCGCCCGGGTGCTCGGCGTGAAGAACCCGGGCGAGGCGTGGATCGACTACGTCGGCCTCAACCACCTCGGCTGGGTGCGCGGCCTGCGCGTCGCCGGCCGCGACGAACTGCCGCGCCTGCTCGCCGACCCCGACCTGCTCGGCTCCTTCGAGGAGGGCAAGCTCTTCGGCGTCGACTGGCTCCGCTCCCTCGGCGCGATCCCGAACGAGTATCTGCACTACTACTACTTCAACCGGGAAGCCGTCCGCGCCTACCAGCAGGCCGAGAAGACCCGCGGCGCCTTCCTCGCCGACCAGCAGGCGCGGTTCTACCGGGACGTCGAGCGGTCGGACGCCTCCGCCCTGGAGATCTGGGACCGCACCCGCGCCGAGCGCGAGGCCACCTACATGTCCGAGAACCGGGAGACGGCCGGCGCCGGGGAGCGCGACGCCGACGACCTCTCCGGCGGCTACGAGAAGGTGGCGCTCGCGCTGATGCGGGCCATCGCCCGTGACGAGCGCACGACCCTGATCCTCAACGTCCGCAACCAGAACACGCTCTCGGCGCTCGACTCCGAGGCCGTCATCGAGGTGCCCTGCCTGGTCGACGCCAACGGCGCCCACCCGGTCGCCGTCGCCCCGCTGCCCGACCACGCCACCGGCCTCGTCTGCTCGGTCAAGGCGGTCGAGCGGGAGGTGCTGGCCGCCGCCGAGTCCGGCTCGCGCACGACCGCGGTGAAGGCCTTCGCGCTGCACCCGCTGGTCGACTCGGTGGGCGTCGCCCGCAGGCTGGTCGACGGGTACTCCTCGGTCCATCCCGGCCTGGCGTACCTTAGGTAGCGCTCGGCCTCGAAAGCGCTTTCCCTCTGCTCCCCTCAGCTCTCAGCTCGTACTCTCCCTCCCTGGAGACCCTTCATGCACGACGAACGCCGCCGCATCGAAGAGCGCGTCCAGCGCGCCCACGACCAGCGCATCAAGCCCGCCGTCCACGCGGCCACCGTCCCCTTCGAGGTCGAGGCGTGGCAGGCGCCGGGGGAGCCGGTCTCCTTCGAGGAGGCCGCGGCCGCCCGCTACACCCCCTTCGCGATGGACACCCCCTGGGGCCCGCCCTGGGGCACGACCTGGTTCCGGATGCGCGGCCGGGTGCCCGCCGAGTGGGCCGGAAAGCGCGTCGAGGCCGTCATCGACCTCGGCTTCATCGGTGACTGGCCCGGCAACCAGGCCGAGGCACTGGTCCACCTGGCCGACGGCCGCCCGCTGAAGGCCGTGAACCCCCTCAACCAGTACGTCCCGATCGCCAACCCGGCCCAGGGCGGCGAGCAGATCGACTACCTGGTGGAGGCCGCCTCCAACCCGGACATCCTCAAGGACAACTTTTCGAGGATCACGCCGATGGGCGACAAGCTCACGGCCGGTTCCGCGCCGCTCTACACCTTCCAGCGCGCCGACATCGCGATCCTCGACGAGGAGGTCTTCCACCTCGACCTGGACCTCCAGGTGCTGCGCGAGCTGATGGTCCACCTCGCCGACCACGACCCGCGCCGCCACGAGATCCTGCACGCCCTGGACCGGGCCATGGACGTCCTCGACCTGGACGACGTCTCCGGCAGCGCGACCGCCGTCCGCGAGGTGCTGGCGCCCGTCCTGGCCCGCCCCGCCCACGCCAGCGCGCACACGATCTCCGGTGTCGGCCACGCGCACATCGACTCGGCCTGGCTGTGGCCGATCCGCGAGACCAAGCGCAAGACGTCCCGCACCTTCTCCAACGTCACCTCGCTGGCCGACGAGTACGACGACTTCATCTTCGCCTGCTCGCAGGCCCAGCAGTACGAGTGGGTGCGCGACAACTACCCGCACGTCTGGGCCCGCATCCAGGAGTCCGTGAAGAAGGGCCAGTGGGCGCCGGTCGGCGGCATGTGGGTCGAGGCCGACGGCAACCTGCCCGGCGGCGAGGCCATCGCCCGCCAGCTCGTCCACGGCAAGCGGTTCTTCATCGAGCACTTCGGCGTCGAGACCAAGGGCGTCTGGCTGCCGGACTCCTTCGGCTACACCGCCGCCTACCCGCAGCTCGCCAAGCTCGCCGGCAACGAGTGGTTCCTGACCCAGAAGATCTCCTGGAACCAGACCAACAAGTTCCCCCACCACACCTTCTGGTGGGAGGGCATCGACGGCACCCGCATCTTCACGCACTTCCCGCCGGTCGACACCTACAACGCCCGCTTCAGCGGCGAGGAGATGGACCGCGCGGTCCGCAACTACAACGAGAAGGGTGCCGGAACCCGCTCCCTGGCCCCCTTCGGCTGGGGCGACGGCGGCGGCGGCCCCACCCGCGAGATCATGGAACGCGCGCGCAGGCTCGCCGACCTGGAGGGCTCGCCCAAGGTCGTCGTCGAGCACCCCGACGAGTTCTTCGCCAAGGCCCGCGAGGAGTACCCCGACGCCCCGGTCTGGGTCGGCGAGCTCTACCTGGAGCTGCACCGCGCCACCTACACCTCCCAGGCCCGCACCAAGCAGGGCAACCGCCGCTCCGAACACCGGCTCCGCGAGGCCGAGTTGTGGGCGACGACGGCCGCGCTGCACGCGCCGGGCTACTCCTACCCGTACGAGCAGCTGGACCGGCTGTGGAAGACGGTGCTGCTGCACCAGTTCCACGACATCCTGCCGGGCTCGTCGATCGCGTGGGTGCACCGGGAGGCGGAGGCCGAATACGCCCGCGTCGCCGAGGAGCTGGAGGCGCTGACGGCCGAGGCGGTCGCGGCGCTGGGCGCCGGCGAGGCCAGGGTCTTCAACACGAGCCCGTTCGAGCGCGCCGAGGTGGTCCGCACCTCCGAGGGCGCACCGGCGTACGTCACCGTGCCCGCGAACGGCAGCGCGCCCCTGGCGGGAGCCGAGCCCGCGCAGCCGGTGTCCGTCTCCGGCCGGGTCCTCGACAACGGGCTGATCCGGGTCGAGGTCGCCGAGGACGGCACCCTGTCGTCCGTGTACGACCTCCGGGCGAACCGCGAAGTCCTCGCCGAGCGGGGCAACCTGCTCCGCCTGCACACGGACCTGCCCAACTACTGGGACGCCTGGGACATCGACAAGCACTACAAGAACCGCTACAAGGACCTGCTGGAGGCCGACGGGGTCACCGTCGTCGAGGAGGACCCCCTCCTGGGCGCGATCCGCGTCACGCGGTCCTTCGGCAAGGGCTCGAAGATCACCCAGACGATCACGGTGCGGGCCGGCAGCCCTCGTATCGACTTCGAGACCGAGATCGACTGGCACGAGGCCGAGAAGATCCTCAAGGCGGGCTTCCCGGTGGACATCCGGGCCCCGCACTCCTCCGCCGAGATCCAGTTCGGCCACATCCAGCGGCCCACCCACACCAACACCAGCTGGGAGGCGGCCCGCTTCGAGGTCTCCGGCCACCGCTGGGTGCACATCGCCGAGCCCGGCTACGGCGTCGCCGTCATCAACGACTCGACCTACGGCCACGACGTCTCCCGCACGGTGCGCGAGGACGGCGGTACGACGACCCGGGTCAGCCTCAGCCTGGTCCGCGCCCCGCGCATCCCGGACCCCGAGGCCGACCAGGGCAAGCACCGCTTCACCTACTCCCTGCTCCCCGGCGCGAGCATCGAGGACGCCGTCGCCGAGGGCTACTCCCTCAACCTCCCCCTGCGGGTGGCGGACACGGCGGGCGCGCCCGAGCCGGTCGTGTCCGTGGCCGGGGAAGGCGTGACCGTCGAGGCGGTCAAGCTGGCCGACGACGAGTCCGGCGACGTCGTCGTACGTCTCTACGAGTGCGGTGGCGGCCGGTCGACCGGCGTCCTGCGCACCGGCTTCCCGCTCGCGGGTGCCCAGGTGACCGACCTGCTGGAGCGCCCGCTGGAGGACGCCGACGTCACCGGGGACGGCGGCGTCGCCGTCGCCCTGCGCCCCTTCCAGGTCCTCACGCTCCGCCTCCAGCGCGCCCAGGGGAGCTGAGCGGTGCCGATGCAACCCTGGTTCACCGACGCCAAGTTGGGGATCTTCGTCCACTGGGGCGTCTACGCCGTCGACGGCGTACAGGAGTCCTGGTCGTTCTACGACGACATCGTCCCCTACGACCGGTACATGTCCCAGTTCGACCGTTTCACGGCGTCCCGCTACGACCCGCGCGACTGGGCGAGGCTCTTCGCGCGGGCCGGCGCCAGGTACGCCGTCCTGACCAGCCGCCACCACGACGGCGTGGCCCTCTGGGACTCGGCCCACGGCGACCTGAACGTGGGCCGCGACCTGATCGCCGGCTACGCGGACGCCCTGCGCGAGCAGGGCCTCAAGGTCGGCCTCTACTACTCGCACTCGGACTGGAGCCACCCCGACTACGCCTCCACGCGCAAGCCCGGCCGCCCGCCGGAGCTGGAGGACAACCGCTACTCGGAGGTCGCGGCCGAGGACGAGGACCTGGCCGCCTGGGAACGCTTCCTCGCCTACCGGGACGGCCAGTTGCGGGAGCTGGCGTCCCGCTACAAGCCGGACCTGCTGTGGTTCGACGGCGAGTGGGACCGCAGCGAGGAGCAGTGGCGCATCCCCGAACTCGCCGCGCTGATCCGCTCCGAGGTGCCGGACGTCGTGTTCAACGCCCGCATGCTCAGCGAGGGCGACTACGCGACGCCCGAGCAGGGCGCCCCGGTCGTCCCGCCCGAGGGCCCCTGGGAGCTGTGCCTGACGCTCAACGACTCCTGGGGCCACCAGCACCACGACCACAACCACAAGTCGGTCGACCAGCTGATCCGCTACTTCACGGAGACGATCGGCGGCGGAGGCAACCTGCTGCTCAGCATCGGCCCCCGCGAGGACGGCACGATCCCGCGGGAGCACGCCGAACGCCTGGAGGGGCTCGGCGACTGGATCGCGAGGCACGTGGAGGCGGTGTACGGCACCGAGCGCGGCCTTCCGGCCGGGCACCACTACGGCCCCAGCACCCTCTCCAAGGACCGCCGCACCCTGTACCTGATCCTGTTCGACGCCCCGCGCGCCGAGGTCAACGTGCGCGGGCTCCTCGGTTCGGTACGCCGGGTCACGGTCCTCGGCAGCGGCACCGAACTGGCCCACCGCATCACAGGCGGCCTGCACGAAACACCGGGCGTCCTCTGGATCGAACCGCCCACCGGGGCCGACCTCGACCCGCATGCCACGGTGCTCGCCGTCGAGCTGGACGGGGAACTGGAGCTGTACCGCGGCGCGGGCCGCTTCTGACCCCGCGACGCACCTTCGGGCCGGCCGGCCGCCGCCCCCGTGACAGCGCCGGCCGACCCGAAGCCCCCGTGCATCCCCCGTGGTGGTGCGTTCCCCCGTGGTTCCCCCGTTGCCTTTCACTCTTTTGAGCACACCGCCCGCGCCCTGATACACCCTCCCGGAAAGATTTCTCCCGGCGGCGAGGGTGACCTCAGCCGGTGAACCCGGCCGTGATGGACGTGAACTGCCAGTTGTTCTGGCTGATCCCGGAGCAGTTGCTCGTCACGCCGCCACCGGGGCACGGCCGGTCGCGGTTGACCGACCAGAAGGCGAGGCGGGCGATGTGGTGCGAGTTCGCCCAGTCGCGGATCTGGGTCCAGGTCGCGGTCGAGGTGAGCTCCTGCTGGTCGGACAGGCCGTTCATGCCGGAGATGCCGATGTGCGCGTAGGCGGTGGCGTCGTCCCAGCCGAAGGTGGACTTCAGCTTGTTCTTCAGCCCCTCCGTCGCGTTCACGGTGTTGCCGTACATGTCGGCGCCGCCGCCGAAGTCGAACGGCATGATCGTGAAGACGTCGATGTCCGCGTTCAGCGCCCTGGCCTGATCGATGAGCCGGTTGCCCCAGTAGTTCGGGCCGGTCGTCGACGTACCGAAGGTGATGATGGTGCGCAGGCCCGGGTTGTCCGCCTTGACGATCTTCAGGGCGTTCAGGATCCGGTCCTGCACGGTCGCGTTCTCGAACTCGTCGGTGTTCTCGATGTCGACGTCGATCGCCTTCAGCCCGTATGCGTCGATGACCTTTTGGTACGCGCCCGCCAGTGCTTCGGCGGTCGAGCAGTTCGGCCCGAGCTTGTTGCCGCTCCAGCCGCCGATCGAAGGCACGATGTCACCGCCCGCGGAACGGATGGAGTTGATGACGCTCTGGTCGTTCCCGCCGGTCAGCGGGCGCTGTCCGTCCCAGGCGGGGTTGCAGCCGCCGGAGGAGAGGATGAACGCCATCGTGTACCACCTGATGCCGGTCGCGCTCATCACCGAGGGCGCGCTCGGCGGGTCGCCCCAGCCCAGGTACAGATAGGGCGCGGCCTGCTTGAAGCCGGTACCGCCACCGCCGCCCGGGTCCGTCGTGACGCTGACGGCGCCGGAGGCCGCCGAGACGTTCCCGGCCGCGTCCCGCGCCTTCACCGTGAAGGAGTAGTTGGTGCTCGGTGACAGACCGCTGACCGTGGCACTCGTACCGGAGACGCTGAGCACCTGACTGGAGCCACGGTAGATGTCGTACCCCGTCACCCCGACGTTGTCCGTCGAGGCGTTCCAGGTCAGCGACACGCTCGACGACGTCTTGCCGGTGGACCGCAGGCCGCCCGGCACGGACGGCGCCTGACCGTCCGAACCGCCGCCGGGCCCGTCGAGGCTGATGTCGTCGGCGTAGTAGGTGCCCTGGGCGTACCAGCCGTGGACATGGACGGTGGCGCTGGTCTGGGAGACGCCGGTCGTGAAGGACACGGTGAGCTTGCTGTACGCCGACGGCGACGACGTCCACGTGGAGGCACCGCCGTCCACACCGAGGTAGACGTACGACCCGCGCACCCAGCCGCCGAGTGTGTACGTCGTGTTCGGCTGGACCGGGACGGTCTGGGCGCACCGGGCGATGTCACTGGAACTCGCCGCCCCCGCGAGGGCCTTGGACCCGGCGTGCACGGGGGAGGAGACGACCGAGCCCAGGTTGCCGCCGCAGGACCACGGCGAGAGCCCGCCCGACTCGAAACCGGAGTTGGACAGGAGGTTGGCCGCGTGGGCCGTACCCGGAAGGGCGACGGCTCCGGTGACCGCGAGGGCGATGGAGCCGAGCAGAGCGAGAAGACGACGTCTGAGCCGTCTGAGAGGTTGGTCGAGAGGTTGGTTGCGCACGCGATCTCCCTGGGAATGTGGGGTGTTCGGGAGTGCAGTGATGCGCAGACCAAGTTGGTATGGACCAATCCCGGTGTCAAGGTGTGACGCCGGGATTGGTCCATACCGGAGTGGAGTCAGAGAGGCAGCGCCTGAGCCGCCCCGCTCCCGACCGAGTCGACCGGCGCCGGCATCGCCGGCAGCAACGGTCCCTCGACCTCCGAGCGCTGCTGCGGAATGGACACCGGCCGCAGCGGCCGCAGCCCGGCCACCACCGTGTAGTCCTGTCCCAGGAACGGGGGAGCCACCACTCCCGGATCCTCACCGAGCGCCAGCTGAACAGCCAGCCACGGCACATTGACCCCGCACAGCGACAGCTGGTGCAGCCCGCCGGCCGGCCGTGTGTTGACATCCATCAGCACCGGCGTCTCCCCGAACATCCGGAACTGGATGTTGGACAGGTAGTGCAGCCCGAACCCCTCCGCGATCAGCCGCGCCGGCTCCAGCCACTGCTCCTGAAGGGTGAATCCACGACGGCGGCCGTTCTTGATCCGGCCGATCGCCAGCCGGACCCGGTTGTCGGGGCCGGTGAGGCAGTCCACCGACACCTCGGGCTGCTCCAGCCGCGGCATGACCAGCCAGTCCACCGGCTCGTCGGCCCGCCGCAACGCGTCCACGACGAGATCCAGCTGCACATACGGAGTCGGGAACCCGCTGAGGTGCGTGAGCGAGAAGGGGGCGCGCGTGATCACGCGGAAGCCCACCCCGCCCGCACCGGACGCCGGCTTGAAGCAGGCCTTGTGACCGCCCGCCTCCAACTCCTCGACCGCCGCGATGAGTTCATCGGCGTCACGCACCCGCCGCCACGGCGGCACCGGCACCCCGATCGCCTGCACGGCCTCGTAGGCGATCACCTTGTCGTGGAAGACCGCAACGGCCTCCGGCGGCGGCGCCAGCAACGCCGTACCGACCGCCTCGAAGTCCGCGCGGTGCGCCACGATCGCCGACTGGTGGAGCCGGGGCACGAACACGTCGATGCCGCGGCGCCGGCACTGGGCGAGGGCGTACTCGACGTATCCGGCCGGGGACAGGCCCTCGGGCTCCAGTTCGGCGGTGTCGGCGGCGGCCAGCACGGGGGAGTCGGCGTCCCCGTGCGTCGCATGGATCTCGACGGCCCGATCACTGGGATTTCGCCGCAGTTGATCCATGAAGAACACGTTCTCCGCGTACGTGCGGTTGAGCCAGACGCGTACGCGAGAGACCATGCAGGGCCGTCCTTTCGGGTTCGCGGGCAGGGCAAAACAGGCCCGTGCCCGGGCAGGGTGTTTGGAGGGACACCAAACCGCCCCGTGCGAAGGGAAGTTCAGGCGGTGGTGTTGGGGCGATCATACGGCTTTCAAGGGGTGCCGCGTGCAACGTACGTGTTACGGAATCGCGGATCATTTTTGACCGTCCCGGCCGCCCGGCCCGGCCCCGCCGGGGCGCCGCCGCGATCCCCCTTGTACCGTGAACACATCCTGTGTTCTCGTGGTGTCGTTCGTGTGATCGAAAGGGGCAAGGTGTGACGTCGACGGTCGGCGGTGCCGGACAACTGCTGGCCATCAGCGACCTGCACATCGGCTACGAGGAGAACCGCGCCCTCGTCGAGAAGATGCGCCCGGATTCCGACGACGACTGGCTGCTCGTCGCCGGTGACGTGGCGGAGACCGTGGCGGACATCCGCTGGGCCCTCGAAACGCTCGCAGGCCGCTTCCGCAAGGTCGTCTGGGTGCCCGGCAACCACGAACTGTGGACCCACCCGAAGGACTCCGTCACCCTGCGCGGCGTCGCCCGCTACGAGCACCTGGTCGAGCTGTGCCGGGAACTCGGCGTGACGACCCCCGAGGACCCCTACCCCGTCTGGGACGGACCCGGCGGCCCGGTCGCCGTGGCGCCGCTCTTCCTGCTGTACGACTACTCGTTCCTGCCCTCCGGCTGCGCCACCAAGGAGGAGGGGCTGACGTACGCCAACGGGACCGGGATCGTGTGCAACGACGAGTACCTGCTGCATCCCGACCCGTACCCGTCCCGGGAGGCCTGGTGCGCGGCCCGGGTCGCCGAGACCGAGCGCCGGCTCGCCGCACTGCCCGAGGACCTGCCCACCGTCCTCGTCAACCACTACCCGCTGGACCGGCATCCCATGGACGTGCTGTGGTACCCCGAGTTCGCCATGTGGTGCGGCACCCGGCTGACCGCGGACTGGCACCGCAGGTTCCGGGTCGAGACCATGGTCTACGGCCACCTCCACATCCCGCGGACCACCTGGCACGAGGGTGTCCGCTTCGAGGAGGTGTCGGTGGGATACCCCCGCGAGTGGAGCAAGCGACCGGACCCGCCCGGACGGCTGCGCCGGATCCTGCCCAGGGAGGACGGCACCCGTTGATCGAGGAACTGCTGCCGGCCTCGGTGGTCACCGTCGAGGCGTACGGCGACGAGGAGCCCGCGGGTACGGCCCTCTACCCCGAGGAGGAGGCGGTCGTGGCCCGGGCGGTCGGCAAGCGCCGCCGCGAGTTCGCCGTCGTCCGCTCCTGCGCACGTCGCGCCATGGACAAGCTCGGCGTGCCACCACAGCCGATCCTGCCCGGCGAACGCGGTGCCCCGCTCTGGCCGGCCGGACTGGTCGGCAGCATGACCCACTGCGACGGCTACTGCGCCGCCGCGCTGGTCCGCGCCGTCGACCTGGCCTCCCTCGGCATCGACGCCGAGCCCCACCAGACGCTCCCGGACGGCGTCCTGCCCGCCGTCGCCCTGCCCGCCGAGGCGGAACGGCTGCGCCGCCTGGCCGGCGAACACCCCGGCGTGCACTGGGACCGGCTTCTGTTCAGCGCCAAGGAATCCGTCTACAAGGCGTGGTTCCCCCTGACGGGAAAGTGGCTGGACTTCACCGAGGCCGACATCGACGTCTTCACCGACCCCGGCGACCAGCGCGGCGGCGGCTTCCGCGCCCGGCTCCTCGTCCCCGGCCCGTGGGTCGGGGACCGTCAGCTCGACGGGTTCGAGGGCCGATGGACCGTCCGGCGGGGGTTGGTGGCGACAGCCGTGAGCGTGCCGCACACCTAGGGCCCGCTGCGACGTCCGCTACGGCTCCGCCGGACACCAGCTGCGGAGCATCCGGAAGAACACCTCCTCGTTGCCGCTCAGCCCCGCGTCCGCCAGTGCCTGCTCCGCCTCGGCGAGAACGGCGGGCGGTACGACGGACGGTCGGCTCGCCCCGGGCGGACCGTCGAACGCGGCTCGTACGGTGTGCAACAGCCGCAGATAGGCCTGGACGGCGGTGCGCTCGCGGTCGGTCAGTACGGCGGTGGGCATCGGTCGGCTCTCCCCGGATCGGCGTCGTCGCGTCACGCCCCGCACACGGGGCGTACCACCAGCTTGCCGTCCACCACTGACAATCGGCCCCCGGCGGGGCGGAGGGTCAGCCCTGTGGCCCCAGGTAGCCCAGTGACGCCTCGATCCGCCCCGCCAAGTGGTCGCGCTGTCCCCGCGCCGAGGAAACCGCCAGCCAGGTACGGCACTTGCTGGCGAGCAGCAGGCCGAAGCTCTCGGCCTCCCTCTCCTCGGCCTGGTCGAAGTGGTCGCGGGCGGCGACCTTGAGAACCGTCGACCGCAGATCGGCGGTGTCGTCGAGGAGGCGGGCCGCCACGTTGGCGCCCTCGATGCTGTGACTGCTGTGCCCGGCCTTCATGTGCCACAGCTCGTGGCCGAGGATGACCAGCTGATGGTCGGGGGCGGTGCGTTCCTCGATCACGACGAGGTCCTGGTCGGCCATGTCGAGCCACAGCCCGCTGGCCGTGCCGGGCGGGAACACGGCCGTACGGAAGTGGACCGGGCGGCCGCGGCGTCTGCTCATCGACTCGCACAGCGCGCGGTACACCTTCTCCGGCGGCGCGGGCGCCGGAAACGCCAGCTCCGCGACCAACTCGCCGCACAGGCGGCGCATTTCCCTACCGATGCCCACAGGTCTCCCGTTCTCCCCGGATCACGACTCGGGCCGCTTGACGCTCTCCAGGAGCATGTCCAGCCACTCCGCGACCTTGTCGCGATGCTGGTCGGTGGGCAGTTGGGCGGCCCGCCAGGCGATACCGCGCACACCGTGGTCCTGGAGAAGTCTCTCCAGCGGATCCTCGGCGGCCTGGGCCGCCTCGCGCTCCGCGAGCCTCTGCAGCAGGTCCTGCTCGGTGCGCTGGAGGGCACCCGCGAGCGCCTCGGGGTCCTCGGCCGTGAGGAATCCGGCGTGGACGCGGAAGAAGCGCTGGATGGCGTCGCAGTGCTCCATGGTGGGGCGCCGGTCGCCGTTGATGAGGGCGCCCGCCTGCTGCCGCGACATGCCCGCGCCGTCCGCGATCTCCTGCTGGGTGTACTTGCGGCCGTTCGGCTTGAGGCGGGTGCGGCGCAGCAGGTCGAGCCGCTGGAGGAAGCGGGCCTGCACGTCGGGCTCACCCGCCGGGCGCCCGCCGAGCAGGGCCTTGACCACGGGTACCGGGACGCCGGAGGCGACGGACACACGGCCGCAGTCGAAGACCTCCGCGTGCGGCACGCCGAGCCGGTCGGCGAGCGCGGTGACACGAGCGACGACGGCGGGCAGCTCAGCCGTCGGCGTGGCGCCCGGACCCTCGATGCCATCCGTCACCGACAGATCTCCTACGTCTCTCACAGGCTTCTCACAAGCGGTTGCCGTGAACTCGACGGAGATTACCGGGTAGTTCGAACTGACATCCAGGTCTCGCCACAACTGTGTCCAATTTCAGCCGTCAACCGGCATGAAATGCCACGATAGTTGACATGGATCCGACGTGGGCAGCAGGATCAAGGCGCCGCGTGAAGGCCGCATAGGCAAGAGGGGTGACCTCCCGATGGCATATCAGGCAGGTGGGCAGCGGTCCGTACCGCGGCCCGTCCCCGAGCGGCCCGAGGCCGAGGCGTATCTACGTGACTACGCCACCCTCGTGGAGGCCGTGCCCTTCCCGTCCGTCATCGTCGACCACCGCTGGGACGTCGTCCTGGCGAACACCGCTTTCGCGTCACTTTTCCGCGGCGTGGGCGCCCATCCGACGGCCATGCCCGACGACAACCTCCTCAGGTTCGTGCTCTTCCATCCGGACGCGGGCACCGTCCTCGGTGAGCACGAGTCCAGCTGGTGCCTGCCGATGCTGGCCCACTTCGCGGCGGCGCTGGAGCGGCACGGCCACGACCACGGCCTCCAGGCCATCCGCCGGGAGATCGCCCAGGACCCGATCATGGAGGCCGCCTACCGGCAGGGCCTGCCGCACTGGATCCGCGCGGTCGGCGAGCGGGCGGTCGCGCAGGACGGCGCCGTACGCCCGCTGCTGCACCCGGACCCGCGCTGGGGCGCCACCGACTGCCGGGTCGTCGACGAGACGCCCCGGACCCTGCACGAGATCGGGTACACCCGGCTGACGCTGGTGCTGCGCGAGGTACGCCGCGACCGGTCGAGGGCCCGGGGGGCCCGGCGTGCCCCGGCCCACCTGCGCGTGGTGCCCACCCCCGAGGACTGAACGGGGCACCGTCGGCGTTCAGGTCGCCGGCGGCGCCCCGTCAGGGTCGCGCGGATCCCTCGACTTCATGACCGCGTCGTGAACGCCCCCGCGCTTGGCCGCCTGGATCTGCTCGTACACATGGGTACGCAGCTCGGCGAAGCGCGGGTCCACGCGGGTGTGCAGCTGGTCGCGCCCGGCAGGCAGGTCGACCTTCAGCTGCTCCTGTACGACGGTGGGGGAGGCGGACAGCACGAGCACCCGTTCACCCAGGTAGACGGCCTCGTCGATGTCGTGGGTGACGAACAGGATCGTGATGCCGCGCTCCCGCCACAGCCCCCGGACGAGGTCCTCCAGATCGGCCCGGGTCTGCGCGTCCACCGCCGCGAACGGCTCGTCCATCAGCAGCACACGGGGCTCGTACGCCAGTGCCCGGGCGATGGCGACCCGCTGCTGCATGCCGCCGGACAGCTGCCACGGATAGGCCCCTGTGGCATCCGCCAGCCCTACCGACTCCAGCGCGTCCCGCACCAGTTCGCGTCGCCGTGCCCTGGGCATCTCCTTCTGCTTCAGGGGGAGTTCGACGTTCTGGCCGACGCGCATCCAGGGGAAGAGACTGCGCCCGTACTCCTGGAAGACGAACGCCATCCCGGGCGGCGGGCCGCTCACCTTCCTCCCCTCCAGGAGGACCTGACCACTGGTCGGCGTGAGCAGTCCTCCCATGCACTTCAGCAGGGTCGTCTTGCCGCAGCCCGACGGGCCGACGAGACAGACCAGTTCCCCCGCGTCGACGGTGAAGGTGAGGTCGCGCACCGCCTCCACGCGCCGTCCGGAACCCTCGTAGACCTTCTTCAGGCCGCGTACGTCGAGCATGGACCGCCCCTTCACGGTGTTCACTCAGGACCGCCGGGTGGTCGCGCGCAGCCCGCGGTACCAGCCGAGCACCCGGCGCTCGACCAGCTGGAAGACGACGGAGAGCAGGAAGCCGAGCAGACCGAGGACGAGGATCCCGGTCCACATGTCGGGGATCGCGAAGCTGCGCTGGAACTGGACGACGGTGAAGCCGATGCCGTTGTTCGCGGCGAACATCTCGCTGATGACCATGAGGATGATGCCGATCGACAGCGCCTGGCGCAGTCCGGCGAAGATCTGCGGGCTCGCGGAGGGCAGCACCAGATGGCGCAGGCGGGCGATCCCGGTGACGCCGTACGAGCGGGCCGTCTCCAGCATCACCGGGTCGACCGCCCGCACCCCTTCCACGGTGTTGAGCAGGATCGGCCAGACGCAGCCGCTCGCGATGACGACGACTTTCATGGTGTCGCCGATGCCCGCGAACAGCATGATGACGGGGATCAGCACGGGCGGCGGCACCGCCCGCAGGAACTCCAGGACCGGTTCGCACACCGCGCGTACCCCGCGGTAGGAGCCGATGACCGTGCCGAGGGCGACGCCGGCCACGGCAGCCGTCGCACAGCCGCCCAGGAGGCGCAGCAGGCTGGGCACGACGTCCGCGCGCAGGCGGTCGGCCGTCCAGACGTCCGGGAAGGTGTCGACGATCGTCCGCAGCGGCGGCCAGAAGGGGTCCTTGCTGCCGTCCGACGCCGCCCACCACACGGCGACCAGCACCAGGGGCAGCGCGACGACGAGGAGCAGTCTCAGCAGCAGCCGCCCGATCACACCGCCACCTCCCCGCGCACCGACTGGTGCCAGGCCAGCGCCCGCCGCTCCACCGTGCGCGCGCCGACGTTCACGAGCAGCCCCAGGAGCCCCGCGACCACGATCAGCGCGTACATCTGCGGCACCGCCTGCGAGGTCTGCGCCACCGCGATCTGCCGGCCCAACCCCGGGGCGCCGATGACGAGTTCGGTGGTGATCGCGAGGATCAGCGCCACCGCGGCGGCGAGCCGCACACCCGTCATGACGTACGGCAGGGCCGTCGGCCACAGCACATGGCGGACGCGCGCCCAGGTGCCCAGGCCGTAACTGCGTGCCGTCTCCTCGGCGACCGGGTCGACGTCCTGGACGCCGTACAGGGTCTGGATCAGTACCTGCCAGAAGGAGGCGTACACCACCAGCAGGAGCACCGACCTCAGTTCGGTGCCGTAGAGCAGCACCGCCAGCGGGATCAGTGCCACGGACGGGATCGGACGCAGGAACTCGATGGTGGAAGCCGTCGCCTCGCGCAGATACGGCACGACGGAGACGACCACGCCGATCACGACGCCCGCGCAGGACGCGATCGCGAGGCCCAGCGCCCAGCCGGTGAGGGTGTCGCCGAGCGCGCTCCAGAAGGCGGCGTCGGCGGCCTCGTCCACGAGGGCCTCGGCGATACGGCTCGTCGGCGGGAAGTACGCCTCGTTGACCAGGCCGAGCCGCGGCACCGCCTCGCCCAGGGCGAGGAAGGCCGCGAGCCCGGCCACTCCGAGCACGGCGTTCTTGCCCCTCACGGCAGCAGCGCGTCCAGGTCGGGCGTCTTCTTGAAGAGGCCGTCCTCCTCGCCGAGCTTCATGAGGGCCTCGATGGAGGCGCGGTTCGGCTCGCTCGGCCACTTCGGCAGGATCACCTGCTCCAGCACCGACGCGGGGATCTTGGTGTACGTCGTGACGATCTGCCGGGCCTCGTCCGGGTGGGCCTCGGCGTACGCGAGGGACTCGGCGGTGGCCTGCTGGAACTTCTTGACCAGGTCCGGGTGTTGCTGCGCGTACTGCGTCGAGGTGAAGTACATCGCGACGGTGACGTCCGGCGCGACGTCGACCAGGGGCGAGGCGATCTCCCGGCCGCCCTGGCTCCGGATGGTGGCGGCCGCCGGCTCCACCACGCACGCGGCGTCGATCTGGCCCTGGTCGAGCGCGGCCGGCATCTGGTCGAAGGCCATCTCGACGAGCTCCACCTCGTCCGGGTCGCCGCCCGCCTCGCGCACCGCCTGGCGGACCGCGGTCTCGTTGATGTTCTTCAGGGTGTTGATGGCGACCTTCTTGCCCTCCAACTGCTTCGGCGACTTGACGGGGCTGTCCTTCTTGACCATCAGGCCGTTGAAGTCCTTGCCCCGCACGCCGGTCGAGGCGATGCCGTTGGCGACGGCCCGCACGGGAACGCCGTTGGTCTGGGCGACCATCAGGGACGTCACGTTGCTGAACCCGAACTGGAACTGCCCGCTGACCACGCCGGGCACGATCGCGGCGCCGCCCTGCGCGGTGGTGAACTCCGGCTTCAGGCCGTGCTTTTCGAAGAAACCCCGCTTCTGGCCGAGATACAGCGGCGCGACGTCGACGATCGGGATGAGTCCGAGCTTGACGGTGGTGACACCGCCGGACGACGCGCCCGCGTCCGACGAACCGTCGTCGGACGAGCCACAGCCCGTCCCGACGAGCAGCAGGGCGCCGGCGGTGAGACCGGCCGACAGACGACGCATGGCTCCTCCTGTACAGACAACGGTGCAACGGTGTTCCGACAGGTTGTGCGCAAGGCGCACAGTAGTGCGCGGAAAGGCTCAGCGGGAAGGTAGAAGTCTCAACGGAGCCGGGTCAATGAGTACGCCGACAACATTGTTGACACTATGGGAGGTGGTGAGAGGTGGCGATGCTTCCGGGAGACCGCGCACCGCACTTCGTGAGGTCCTTCGAGCGCGGCCTCGCCGTGATCCGCTCCTTCGACGCCGAGCATCCCGCCCGCACGCTCAGCGAGGTCGCCCAGACCTGCGACCTGACCCGGGCCGCCGCCCGCCGCCTGCTGCTGACCCTCGTCGACCTCGGCTACGTCCACCAGGACGGCCGGCTCTTCCGTCTGACCCCGCGCGTGCTGGAGCTCGGCTACTCCTACCTCTCCAGCGTCACCCTGCCGCAGCTCGCCGAGCCCCATCTCGACCAACTCGTGGCGCACGTCAGGGAGTCGTCGTCGCTGTGCGTCCTGGACGGCGACGACATCGTCTACGTGGCGCGGGTGGCGACCCGGCGCATCATGACGGCGTCCATCACGGTCGGCACCCGGTTCCCGGCGTACGTGACGTCGGTGGGCCGGGTGATCCTCGCCCATCTGCCGCGGGACGAGGCCCAACTCCGGCTCGCCCGCACGGAGTTCAAGTCGCTGACCGCCCGCACGATCAGCTCGCCGGAAGCCCTGCGGGCGGAGCTGCGGCGGGTCCGGCGGCAGGGATACGCCATCGTCGACCAGGAACTGGAGGAAGGGCTCCGGTCGGTGGCCGCCCCGGTGCGGGAGCCGGACGGTGAGGTGGTGGCCGGCGTGAACATCGCGGTGCACGCCGGCCGTACCTCGCTGGACTCGATCCGTGCGGACCTGCTGCCGCATCTGCTCGCGGCGGCGGCCCGGATCGAGGCCGACCTGCGGATCACAGGTCCAGCACGAGCCGCTTCCCACGGCACCGGGACACACAGATCATCATCGTCTCGCCGCTCTCCTGCTCCTCGGCCGTGAGGACGGAGTCCCGATGGTCCGGAGTGCCGTCCAGGACATCGGTCTCGCAGGTCCCGCAGGTGCCCTCGGTGCAGGAGAACAGCACCTCGACACCGGCGCCGCGCACGGCGTCGAGCACGGAGACGTCCGCCGGCACGGTGAGCGTCCTGCCGCTCTGCGCGAGCTCGACCTCGAACTCCGTGTTCTCGCCGCCCTCCTGCTCCTTCGGCGTGAACCGCTCCATGTGCAGGAGCCCGGCCGGGCACCGCGCCTCCACCGCGTCGAGCAGGGGCCCGGGCCCGCAGCAGTAGACGAGCGTGCCCTCGGGAACGCCGTCGAGCACCGAGGCGAGGTCCAGCAGGCCGGTCTCGTCCTGCGGGGCGACGGTGACGCGGTCGGCGCCGTAACGGCTCAACTCCTCGGCGAACGCCATGGACCGGCGCGTCCGTCCGCCGTACAGCAGGCTCCACTCGGCCCCCGCGGCCTCCGCCGCCGCCAGCATCGGCAGGATCGGCGTGATGCCGATGCCGCCCGCGATGAAGCGGTAGCGGGGGGCCGGCCGCAGGGCGAAGTGGTTGCGCGGCCCGCGCACCCGAACCTTGTCGCCCTGCCCCAACTCCTCGTGCACACGGGCGGATCCGCCCCGCCCCTCCGGCTCCCGCAGCACGGCGATCCGCCACGCCGAGCGGTCGCGGGGATCGCCGCACAGCGAGTACTGCCGCTCCAGCTCCGGACCGAGGACGACATCGATGTGCGCGCCCGGCTCCCACGCGGGAAGCTCCTCGCCCAGCGGGTGGCGCAGGGTCAGTGCGAGCACGCCGTCGGCCGCGAACTCCCGCCGCGCTACGACGAGTTCGGCTTCGTACACGGTCATGAGCTGTTTCCTTGCGGCTCGTGTCCCTGCGGCTGGTGTGCTTGTGGCCGGTGTCCCTGGGGGTGGGCGAGCATCCACTCCCACATCTCGATCGGGTCCTGCGAGGTGTGCTCGCGGCCGCAGTGACAGGTGCCGTGCAGGACGTCGGTGCCCGGCAGCCAGTCGATGCGGTAGATCTCCCCGGTGGGGCTGCCGCTCACAGGACCTTCTCCACGGGCTTGTCGCCCTCCTCGACCAGCCGGGCGAGGATACGGCGGGCGGCCAGGCCGCCGGTGTCGATGTTGATGCTCAGCTCCTGGTAGCCGTGCCGCTCGGTGCCCAGGGTCCGCTGGAGCAGGTTGAGGGCGGTGACGTCCTGCATGACGACGGTGTGGTTGTTGCCGCGCAGGAACTCGGTGACCTCGGCGTCTTCCGTCGCCCAGTCCCGGGAGACCGCCCAGAAGTCGTACACCTTGCCGTCGCCGGACGGCGTGATGGCGTACGTGATCTCGGTGTGGAAGCCGTTCGGGTCGCTGCCGTCCGCCTCGGGCAGTACGCCGACCGGGGCGATCCGGCTGTGCAGCAGATACAGGCAGGGGGCGTGGTACTCGATGTCCTGCCAGCGGGTGATCCGGCCCTCGATGCCGGTCGACCTGGCGTAGAACGGCGGGCACTCGGCGTCGTCCATGTGCCGGCTCACCCGGACGATGCCGGCGCCCTCGTCGACCTCCGTGGTGATCGGCGTCTCCGCGACCTCGGGGGTGCCGATGTAGCCGCCGTGGAGGTAGGTCTCGTGGGACAGGTCCAGGAGGTTGTCGACGAGCAGGCCGTAGTCGCAGTCGATGGGCTCCATGCCGCGCACGGTGACCCAGCCGGGGGAGTCGAGGTGCCTGGCCCGCGGGATGCCCTGCGGATCGGCGAGCGCCGGGTCGCCGATCCACACCCAGATCAGGGAGTCCTGCTCCACGACGGGGTAGGAGGCCACGCGCGCCGTCCGCGGGACACGTTTCTGTCCGGGGACATACACACACGTACCGGTCGTGTCGTACGTGAAACCGTGGTACCCGCACACGATCCGGTCGCCGTCGAGCCGGGTCGGCGCCTCGGACAGCGGGTAGCGGCGATGCACACAGCGGTCGTGCAGGACGACCGGCGTCCCCTCCTCCTCCGTGCGGTACAGCACGAGGGTCTCACCGAGGATCGTCCGGCCGAGCAACTCCCGCCCGACCTCGTGGCTGTAGGCGGCGACGTACCACTGGTTCCTGGCGAAGGCGGTGGTGTGAGGCATGGCGTTCGGCTCCCGTCCCTGGATCGTGGTGTCATCGTCGGGAAGGGCTCCGGGGGTGCGCAAGAAGGCTTCCGTGTCACGGAAGGCCAGCTGGAAAGTGCCTGGTGAGAGGGGTGATGGGAGTCGACATTCCGATGGGAGGCAGGGGAGGAGAACCCGGGCTTGGCACTCCCGCGCCTCAGCGGAGCACGACCGTACGCCTGCCCTGGACGAACACCCGGCCCTCGCAGTGCCACCGGACCGCGCGCGCGAGCGCGGCCGACTCCGCGTCGCGGCCGATGGCGGCGAGGCCGTCGGCGGTGTGGCTGTGGTCGACGTCGATGACCTCCTGGGCGATGATCGGGCCCTCGTCGAGGTCGGCGGTGACGTAGTGGGCCGTCGCGCCGACCAGCTTGACGCCGCGGTCGTGTGCCTGGTGGTAGGGCTTGGCGCCCTTGAAGCTGGGCAGGAACGAGTGGTGGATGTTGATCACCCGGCCGGCCATCCGGGTGCACAGGTCGTCCGAGAGCACCTGCATGTAGCGGGCCAGCACGACGAGTTCGACGTCGAGCGAGTCGACGAACTCCAGCAGCCGGGCCTCCGCGTCGGGCTTGGTCGCGGCGGTGACCGGGACGTGGAAGAACGGGATGCCGTGCCAGGCGACGAGCGCCTCGTGGTCGCGATGGTTGGAGACCACCCCGACCACGTCGATCGGGAGGTCGCCGCTGCGGGCGCGGTAGAGCAGGTCGTTGAGGCAGTGGCCGTAGCGGGACACCATGATCAGCACCCGGCGCCGGGCGGCGACCGGTTCCAGATGCCACCGCATGGCGAAGGAGGCGGCCACGGCGGCGAACTCGCGACGCAGGGTCTGCGTGGTGTCGGCACCGACGGAGCCTGCGAAGTGCACCCGCATGTAGAAGTGGCCGTCGCGGCGGTCGCCGAACTGCTGGTTGTCGATGATGTCGCCGCCGTGGTCGACCAGGAACCGCGAGACGGCGAGGACGATGCCGGGGGCCTCGGGGCAGTCGAGGGTGAGGACGTGCTCGGCCGGCGCCGTGGCGCGGGCCTGGGGGAGTTCAGTCATGGTGTCCGCATTCGATGACGTTGACGGCGAGGCCGCCACGGGCGGTTTCCTTGTGCGAGCCGTCACAGGCGGGCAGAGGCCGGACGCGCTCGGCGCCGTCAGGGGATCTCCGGGCCGCGGTACTCGCTCATCGCGTCGACGAGCCAGCGGGCCAGGTAGTCGGCGAACGAGGGGCGCGGCAAGAGCCGGTACGTCGGAGCGTCGTCGGTCTGCCAGAGCAGCACCGGGACGGGGCCCACCGTGGTGGACACCGCCCGGCCCGGCCCGAAGGCCCGGGGGTGCAGGTCGAGTGGGCAACCCTTCTCCAGTACCTGCCGGGCGGCGGGGCCGCTCAGCTCCAGGGTGGTGCGGTTCGCCGACACGTCGATGACCGAGCCCGGGGCCGATGCCAGTGCCGCCCGCAACTCCGCCACCACAGAGGTCGCTTCGGCCTGGGAGAGCACCAGCCATTCGTCGGGACCGAACCATACGACCGTGTGGGGGCCGCACGCGGTGGTGCTGCCGCACTCCGTCGGGAGCGCCGCCCCCAGGGCCTTCTCGATGCGGTCGGCCGCTTCGGAGGGGACGTCGACGCGCACGTTCACCATGGTGACGAACGGCCACTCGGCCAGCGTGACACCCCGGTCGCCGGTGACGGTGGCGGCGCGCATCCGTCCCGCCAGATGTGCCAGGGGGCTGGTGCGCAGGGCTGCGGTGTCGGTGGCGGTCGGCTCAGCCATCTCGCCTGGTCCCTTCGGGGTCGTAGAGGACGAAGTCGGTCACCTCGACGGAGACGAGGTCCTCGCCCACAGGGGCGAGCAGGGTCTGGCCGATCCGTGCCCGGCCGTCGGCGACGAGGGCGAGAGCGAAGGGTCGGCCGAGGGCCGGGCTGTGGTAGCTGGAGGTGACGTGGCCGAGCATCGGCACGGGCACCGTCTCCAGGCTGACGTCCGGCGCGACGAGCTGGGTTCCCTCGGGCAGCCGGGTCGTACGGTCGCCCGGCAGCAGGCCGACCAGCTGCTTGCGGTCGGTGCGGGAGGTGTCGGCGCGGGAGTAGGACCGCTTGCCGATGAAGTCCTTCTGCCGGGAGACCACCCACGACATGCCCGCGTCCTGCGGGGTGACGGTGCCGTCGGTGTCCTGGCCGACGATGATGTAGCCCTTCTCGGCGCGCAGCACGTGCATGGTCTCGGTGCCGTACGGGGTGATGCCGTGCGGCTGCCCGGCCTCGTACACCTGCTCCCAGACGGAGAGGCCGTACCAGGCGGAGACGTTGATCTCGTAGGCGAGTTCGCCGGAGAAGGAGATCCGGCAGATTCGCGCCGGGATGCCGCAGGCCAGGGTGGTCTCGCGGAAGGCCATGAAGGGGAACGCCTCGGCGGACAGGTCGACATCCGGGGCGAGTCGGGCGACGACCTCGCGGGACTTCGGGCCGACGACGGCGATCGTCGCCCACTGCTCGGTCACCGAGGTGCAGTGGACGTCGAGTTCGGGCCACTCGGTCTGGAGCCACTCCTCCAACCAGTCAAGGACGCCGGCGGCGCCGCCGGTCGTGGTGGTCATGAAGTAGCGGTTGTCGTCGAGGCGCAGGGTCACGCCGTCGTCGAAGATCATGCCGTCGGGCTTGCACATGACGCCGTAGCGGGCCATGCCGGGCTTCAGCTTCTTGAAGGCGTTGGTGTAGATCCGGTTCAGGAACTCGCCCGCGTCGGCGCCCCAGATCTCGATCTTGCCGAGGGTGGAGGCGTCCATGACCGCCACGCCCTCACGGGCCGCCCGGCACTCACGCGCGACGGCCGTGTCCATGTCCTCACCGGGCAGGGGGAAGTACCAGGGGCGCTTCCACTGACCGACATCCTCGAACTCCGCGCCGTGCGCCACATGCCAGCTGTGGAGGGAGGTCATGCGCTCCGGGTCGAACAGCTCGCCGCGCTCCCGGCCGGCGAGGGCGGCGAAGGCGATCGGCGTGTACGGCGCGCGGTACGCCGTGGTGCCGATCTCCCCCAGGGAACCGCCGAGGGTCTCCGCGATCACGCCGATCGCATTGACACCGGAGGTCTTGCCCTGGTCGTTGGCCGTGCCGAGCGAGGTGTACCGCTTGACGTGCTCCACACCGCGCATGCCCGCGCCCGTGGAGCGCCGGACGTCGGCGACCGTGACATCACGCTGGAGGTCGACGAAGTGGGTGTCCCAGTCGTCCTCCTGGCCGGGCACCCACCACAGCGCGCGGACGTCGGAGCGTGCTTCCTCGCGCGACGCCGTCGGGACCGCCACCGGGAACCCGGCTTCCGTCGCGGCCAGCGCACCGGCTCGCGCACCCTCGGCCACACACCCGTCGAGGGTGTACGTCCCGCGCGCCGCGCCGACGACCTGCTGGTCCCGTACGTCGGCCTCGGGGACGAAGGCGACCAGCGCGGCGTCCCAGCGGAGTCTGCCCTGGCGCTGGCTGTGCAGATGCACCACCGGGCTCCAGCCGCCGGAGACGGCGAGCAGGTCGCAGTCCAACGACTGGGCGGTACCCGTGAGTCCACCGTCCGCGTCGAGCGCCCGCACCGTGACGCCGGTGATCCGGGTGTCTCCGGTGGTGCCGACGACGGTGCTGCCCGCCAGCACCCGCACGCCGGTCGCGGCGGCCACCTCCGAGGCCCTGTGGGACAGTTCCGGGCGCGCGTCCACGACCGCGGTCACCGCGACCCCGGCGGCATGGAGATCCACGACCGTGTCGTAGGCGCTGTCGTTGGTCGTGCTCACCACGGCCCGCGAACCCGCCCGCACGCCGTACCGGTTGAGGTAGGTGCGCACGGCGCCGGCGAGCATCACCCCGGGCCGGTCGTTGCCGGCGAAGACCAGCGGGCGTTCGTGAGCGCCGGTCGCGAGGATCACCTGGCGGGCCCGGATGTGCCACAGCCGCTGGCGGGAGACGCCTTCGCGGGGGCCGGGGGCGTCGGCTCCGAGGTGGTCGGTGCGGCGCTGGACGGCCAGTACGTAGTTGTCGTCGTACGACCCGAACGCCGTGGTGCGCTGCAGGACGACCACCTCGGGTGCGGAGTCGAGCGCCGCCCGCACGTCAGAGACCCACCTGAGGTCGGTCTCCGTACCGGCGAGCAGCGAACCGCCCGGCTCGGGCTGGTCGTCGACGAGGACCACCCGCGCGCCGGACCCGGCGGCAGCGGCGGCGGCCGCGAGTCCGGCGGGGCCGGCGCCGACGACCAGGACGTCGGTGTGGAGGTACTTCTTGTCGTAGGCGGCGGGGTCGGGAGCGGGGTCGAGCCGGCCCATGCCGGAGAGCGTGGTGGCGCTCAGGCCGTCGTAGAGGTTGACGGTCGTCGCCGGGAGCATGCCCTCCGAGCAGGAACCGGCTATCTGCAACAGCGCGTTGGGCTCTTCGACGCCCGCCGAGACGATGCCGCGCGGACGGCCGCGGTAGAGCGACGGGGCGACCTCGACGATCCCGTTCGCCAGCATCGCGGAGGCGACGGTGTCGCCGGGGTGGCCGGTCAGCTCCCGTCCGTCGACACTGAACCGCAGCACGGTGCCGCGGTCGACGCGTCCCCCCTGCGGGAGCCGGAAGTGCTGGTCGGTCATCGGTTCCCTCCGGCCTGGGGCAGTACGGGGCGGGGCTCGTCGAGCCGGTAGGCGGCGAGCAGCTCGTTGGTGACGGTGTCGCGCAGGACGTTGAACCAGCGGCGGCAGCCGGTGCTGTGCATCCACCGCTCGGCGAAGGGGCCCTTGGGGTTGTCGCGGTAGAAGACGTACTCGGCCCACTCCTCGTCGGTGAGGTCCGCGGGGTTCTGCGGGTAGGGGACATGGGCCTGTCCCCCGTAGTGGTACTCGGTCTCGTCACGGGGACCGCACCATGGGCAGCGGATCAGCAGCACGGTGTCCTTCTCTCAGGCGGGCTTTCAGTGGGCCACGGCTGCCGCGCCGTGTTCGTCGATCAGGGCGCCCGTCGCGAAGCGGGAGAGGGCGAACGGGGCGTTCAGGGGATGCGGCTCGCCCGTGGCGATGGTGTGCGCGAACGTCCAGCCGGCGGCCGGGGTCGCCTTGAAGCCACCCGTTCCCCAGCCGCAGTTGACGTAGAGGTTCTCCACCGGGGTCGCGCTGATGATCGGGGAGGCGTCCGGGGAGACGTCGACGATGCCGCCCCAGGTCCGCAGCACATGCGCGCGGGCGAAGACCGGGAACAGCTCGATGGCGGCGGCCATCTGCTGCTCGATCACGTGGAAGGAGCCGCGCTGGCCGTAGCCGTTGTACGAGTCCACGCCCGCGCCCATCACCAGCTCGCCCTTGTGGGCCTGGGAGACGTACACATGGACGTGGTTCGACATGACGACCGTCGGGTGGACCGGCTCGTGCAGCTCGGAGACCAGCGCCTGGAGCGGATGCGACTGCACCGGCAGCCGGATGCCCGCCCGTTCTGCCAGCACGCTGCTGTGGCCGGCCGCCGCGAGGCCCACCCGGCCGGCGAGGACACGGCCGCGGTTGGTTTCCACGCCCACGACCCGGTCGCCGTCCTTGAGGAAGCCGGTGACCTCGCAGCCCTGGATCAGGTCCACGCCCAGCTCGTCCGCGCGGCGGGCCAGCGCCCAGGCGACGTGGTCGTGCTTGGCGATTCCGGCCCGGGGCTGGAAGGTGCCGCCCAGGACCGGATAGCGGGTGCGGGAGGAGACGTTGAGGATGGGGCAGACCTTGGCGACCTCGTCCGGCTCCAGCCACTCGGCGTCGACTCCGTTGAGCCGGTTGGCGTTTACCCGGCGCGTGCCCTCCCGTACGTCCTGGAGGGTGTGCGCGAGGTTCAGGACACCGCGCTGGCTGAACAGGAAGTCGTAGTCCAGCTCCTGCGGGAGTCCCTCCCACAGCTTGAGCGCGTGCTCGTAGATCGCCGCGCTCTCGTCCCACAGGTAGTTGGAGCGGATGATCGTGGTGTTGCGGGCCATGTTGCCGCCGGCCAGCCAGCCCTTCTCCAGGACGGCCACGTCGGTGATGCCGTGGTTCTTGGCGAGGTAGTAGGCGGTGGCCAGACCGTGACCGCCCGCGCCGACGATGATCACGTCGTAGGAGCGCTTCGGCTCGGGATTGCGCCAGAGCCAGTCCGGGTGCTCCGGGAGCGGTGTGGCGGTCATGCCGCGGCTCCGTTCAGGTGGGGATAGAGGGGGAAGCCGGCGGCGAGCTTCTCGACCCGGGCGCGCAGTTCGTCGTCGGGTCGTTCGCCCTTCAGGGCCTCGGCGATGATGTCGGCGACCTCCCGGAACTCCGCTTCGCCGAAGCCACGGGTGGCCAGGGCGGGCGTGCCGATCCGCAGGCCCGACGACACCATCGGCGGGCGCGGGTCGAACGGCACCGCGTTGCGGTTGACGGTGATGCCGATGCGGTGCAGCCGGTCCTCGGCCTGCTGCCCGTCGAGAGCGGACCTCCGCAGGTCGACGAGGATCAGATGGACCTCCGTGCCGCCGGTCAGGACCGTGATCCCGGCCTCCGCCACGTCATCGGCCAGCAGGCGCCCGGCGAGGATCTTCGCGCCCTTGAGCGTGCGCCGCTGGCGCTCCTTGAACTCCTCGCCGGCCGCCACCTTGAAGGCCACGGCCTTCGCGGCGATGACGTGCTCCAGCGGGCCGCCCTGCTGGCCCGGGAAGACCGCGGAGTTGATCTTCTTGGCCAGGTCGGCGCGGCTGAGGATGACACCGCCGCGCGGGCCGCCGAGGGTCTTGTGGGTGGTGGTCGTGACGACGTCGGCGTACGGCACCGGGCTCGGGTGCAGACCTGCGGCGACCAGCCCGGCGAAGTGCGCCATGTCCACCATCAGGTACGCGCCCACCGCGTCGGCGATCCGCCGGAACGCGGCGAAGTCCAGCCGGCGCGGGTAGGCCGACCAGCCGGCGACGATCATCCTGGGCCGGTGGGCGAGCGCGAGTTGCTCGACCTCGTCCATGTCGATCCGCATGTCGGACTCGCGCACGTGGTAGGGCACGACGTTGTACAGCTTGCCGGAGTAGTTGATGCGCATGCCGTGGGTCAGATGACCGCCGTGGGCCAGGTCCAGGCCGAGGATCGTGTCGCCGGGCTGCAGCAGCGCGAACATCGCGGCCGCGTTGGCCTGGGCACCCGAGTGCGGCTGGACGTTCGCGGCCTCGGCGCCGAAGAGTTCCCTCACCCGGTCGATGGCCAACCGCTCGACGACGTCGACGTGTTCGCAGCCGCCGTAGTAGCGGCGGCCCGGGTAGCCCTCGGCGTACTTGTTGGTCAGGACCGAGCCCTGGGCCTCCATGACCGCGGCCGGGGCGAAGTTCTCCGACGCGATCATCTCGAGCGTCGACTGCTGGCGGTGCAGCTCGGCGTTCACCGCCGTGGCGACGTCCGGGTCGAGTTCGCTGAGCGGGACGGAGAGGGCGGGCGTGACCGTGGTCGACGGGGTGGTTGCCATCTGCACACCATCCTGGGAGACGACTGAAAGGCGACTGATATATCAGCCCCTGCGGTAAAGTATGTGAGCTCGCCGGACAGGTCAAGGGGGCCTCATGCAGCAGGTGGCGACCGAGCCCAGGAACGAGGAGTTCTCCCTCGCCGAGCGCGCCTACCGCGCCATCCGCGACCGGCTCGTCCTGTTGGAGATCCGTCCGGGCGCTCCGATCAACGAGGAGCAGCTGGGGCAGTCCCTCGGCGTCGGGCGGACGCCGGTGCGCGAGGCACTCAAGCGACTGCAGTACGAGCGCCTGATCGCGACGTACCCCCGGCGCGGCACCTTCGCCACCGAGGTCAACATCACCGACCTGGCCCACATCTCCGAAGTGCGCCAGGAACTGGAGCCACTGGCCGCAGCCCAGGCCGCGCGGCGCGCCACGGCGGCGGACCGGGAGACCCTGACGGCGCTACGAGGGGAACTCGACCGCGCGGACCCCCGGCGACAGAACGCCACCGAGCTCCTGCACCTGGACCTCCAGGTCCACCGCGCCGTCTACGCCGCCACGCACAACCCGTATCTGGACGACACCCTCGTCCGCTACGACAACCTGGCCACCCGCATCTGGTGCCTGTTCATCGACCGCCTCCCCGACATGGCCGGCCACGTCGGGGAGCACGGACCGTTGATCGAGGCGATCGTCGCCGGTGATCCCGAGCGGGCGGCACAGCTGGCTCGCAACCACGTCACGGGCTTCGAGCGGGCCGTGCGCGCCGCCATCTGAAGGAACGGCCATGTGACGGGCCGGCCATGTGACGCGCCGGGTTCCCCGTCTCAGTGCGCGGCGCCCCGTGAGTCCGCAGGACGCATGCGGGGCCTGCCCGCCAGAGTGGTCCACAGGTACGGGGCGACGTCGTCCTCCGACAGCTGGGCGATCATGTAGCGGACGCACCGCTCGATCTTGACCCGCCACAGACGTGCCGCCTCGTTCCCGTCGGCGTCGAGCAACGCTTCGTGGACGGCCACGTCCTCGTTCGCGATGGTGTCGCAGGCCTGGCTGTAGTTCATGTCCAGGACCGCGACGAACATGCGCAGACGGGCCGTCAGGCGCTCGAAGGTACCCGCGGCCTGCGGAAGGTCCGCGATCCGGGCGAGGGCGTCCTGATACCTCAAGTCGACCTCGCGGATGCGGAGATGGTCGTTGTCCCGGGCTGCCGCACGCACCTCGGCGAGGGCGGCCGAGGCGGGGGAGAGGTTGTCGGGGCCGAGCATGGCGATCCGGCGCATGAGCAGCGCACCGAGACTCGCGCGCAGGGCGTAGAGGTCGAGCACGTCCTTCGCGGTGATGACGGGGATCGCGGTCGCACCACCCGGGAGCGGTTCGAGCATGCCCTCCTCGGCCAGCGTGTGCAGCCCCGCGCGAACGACCCGACGGGAGAGGTCGAGGCGCATCGCGAGCGGCGCCTCCCGGATCCGGTCGCCGGACCGGTAGCCACCGGCGAGGAGCGCTGCACGCAGCAGGCCGACGACGGGATCGGTGGTGACCGGAGCACCGGGGGACGCGTCCGCGACGGTGACCTGCGCCGCGCCGAACCGTGCCTGACCGTCCAGTGCGCGCGGGTCCTGGCCGTTCGAGTCGTTGCCAGGGCCGCAGATGGCCGGGGTCGCGTACGACGGTCGCGGAGCGGCGACCCGGGTGAAGGGTGCCGCGGTCGGGGTCCAGGTGGTGGACCAGCTGAGCAGCGCGTCACGCAGGCGGGGCGGGTCGGATGCCTCGTGCGGGAGCCGGTCGTCGGCGGCGAGGAAGCGCCGAGCCTCGGCGGTCCACGCTTCGGGGCTCGGTGCGCGGTGCCAGCGCGGGCTCGGCGGCGCGGCGGTGTCCGGTCGCCCGGAGTCGTCGCAGCTCTCCGTCGTCACGCCGTACGCCAGCAGGTGGACGCTCGCCCCGGCGCCCGTCGCCGACCTCACCTGCTCCAGGAACGCGGACAGGACCCCGTCGTCGGTCCCGGGCGGGTCGTGGAGGTGCGGCTTGCCCCGCAGAGCGGCGAAGGCGGAGGCCACGGCCAGCACATGGGCCGAGTCGTGGTCCTGGCCGAACAGCCGTCCCGCGGCCGTTGCTCCCGAGGTCCGCACGGAACCACCGCGTCCCGCCCTGGCCGTCACGGCGAGCACGCACACCGGTGGGGCGATGAACAGGCCGACCACCTCGTCGGCGTGATCCGGCAGGGACCAGGCCGGGCGCGCTCCGGCCGTGACCCGCTCGCCCGGCCGGGTGCGGTAGGTCCGCCAGATCCGGCTCACCGTGCTCTGGCTCAGGCCGGTCTCGGCCGCCATGGAACGGGTCGACCAGCCCCGCCGGGCATCGGGCGGCGGTGGCGTGAGGGTGCGGACGAGGACGTGCGCCACGGCGTCGTCGTCGGCCGTGGGAGGCCGGCCGGGGCGGGGCTGCTCGTCCAGGCCGTCCATCCGGTCGGCCAGGAAGCGGGAGCGCCACTTGCCGACCATGTCGCGGGAGACACCGAGGCGTTCGGCCACGGCGGTGTTGGTGGGCTCGTTCTCGCAGGCCAGCACGATCCGTGCACGCAGCGCCCGGGCCTGGGAGCAGGTGCGACTGCGGGTCAACAGCAGGAGTGCGGCCCGTTCGTCCTCGGTGAGGACCACGGCGCCTCGTGGACGGCCGGCCATGCCGTCAAACGTAGCCGAACTTCTGACTCGTCCACACCCCCCTGGTCGATGCGGCAGCGAGGGCATTGTTGGTCGGCGGCGGCCTTCACATACTTCGGTGCCATCAGGTGGCCATGCCGCCGGTGTCCCCGAGAAACCGCGAGTTCGCCTCCCCACGAGCCCGAGCCGACAACGCTCACCCGGCAGCACTCGCCACATCGGAACGCAGTGTTCCTGGCCCGGCCCGCCGAACCAAGACGGCGGCCGGGCGTCCGGTACCGACGACAAGACATCAACCTCGACCCTGGAACGGACATATCCCCTCAACAGGTATGTCCGGGCCCGCTCCCGGAGGCCGTGATGACCGAAGACGCAGGAAACAAACTGGAAGACGCGCCCCTGTCGCGCTTCCACAAGAAACTGGCGATGTACTCCTCCGGAGGCCCGTTCCTCGACGGCTACGTCCTGAGCATCATCGGCGTCGCCATGGTGCAGATCTCGCCGCAGCTCGACCTCTCCGACTCCGCCCAGGGCCTCATCGGCGCGTCCGCCTTGATCGGCATCTTCCTCGGCGCGTTCGTGGGCGGCTGGCTGACCGACAGGTTCGGCCGGCAGCTCCTCTACACCATCGACCTGATCGCCATCATCGTCTGCTCCGTCGCGCAGTTCTGGGCCACCGACCCGGTGTGGCTGTTCATCCTGCGCCTGCTGATCGGCATGGCGGTCGGCGCGGACTACCCCATCGCCACCTCGCTGCTGGCCGAGTTCACACCGCGCCGCTACCGGGGCCCGCTGCTGGGCGCACTGGTCGTCATGTGGTTCGTGGGCGCCGCCGCGGCGTACATCGTCGGCGAGGTCATGCTGTCGTCGCTCGGCGACGACGCGTGGCGGTGGATGCTGGCGAGCGCCACGCTGCCCGCCACGATCATCGTGCTGCTGCGCCACGGCACCCCCGAGTCCCCGCGCTGGCTGGCCAACAAGGGCCGCACCGACGAGGCCGACGCCGTCCTGCGGAAGGTCTACGGCCCCGACGTGACGGTCGCCGACATGCCGGACGAGGCGGAGGAGCGCGAGAACGTCGACATCAAGGCGATCCTGCGGTCCGGCTACGGCGGACGGATGCTCTACATCACCGTCTTCTGGACCTGTTCCATCGTGCCCCTCTTCGCCATCTACGCCTTCGGCCCGAAGATCCTGGACGCCCTGAAGCTGGAGGGCGGTCTGGCCAACATCGGCGAGGCCATGATCACGGTGATGTTCCTCATCGGGTGTGTGGTCGCCCTGCTCTTCGTGAACCGCATGGGCCGACGCCCGCTGGTCATCCACAGCTTCGTCTGGTCGGGACTGGCCCTGCTGCTGCTCGGCATCTTCCCCGACGCCCCCTCGGGCGTGATCATGACCCTGTTCGCCCTGTACGCGCTCATCATCGGCGGCACCCAGATCCTCCAGTGGATCTACCCCAACGAGCTGTTCCCGACCGAGGTACGCGGCTCCGCGGTGGGCCTCGCCTCCTCCGCCAGCCGTATCGGCGCCGCCGTCGGCACGTACCTCGTCCCGATGGCGCTGACCGGCTGGGGCGTCGGCGGCACCATGCTCGCGGCCGCCGCCATCAGTCTCGTTGGCGCCGTCGTCTCCGTCCTGTGGGCGCCCGAGACCCGCGGCATGGCCCTGCACGAGGCCGCCGCACTGTCACCCAGGTCGGAGCCCGCCGGCCGACCCGCCGCTGTCTGACCGTCACCGTCGAAACGGGCCCCCACCGGCTGGGGGCCCGGGCGGCCCCGGCTGCCGTACGGCACGGCATGTCCGGGACATCGCACGGCTGGGCACTTCGAGCAGCCGACATCCTCACCCGTGGATCCGCAGGAGGTTACCCATGAAAGATGTAGTGATCGTCGGAGGCGGCATCGCGGGACTGGCCGCCGGCTGGCGATTGCGGCATTGGGACACGCTCCTGCTCGAATCCGAGGGACGGGTCGGCGGGCGCATCCGGTCGGAGCGACGCGGACCGTACTGGCTCAACTGGGGCGGGCACGTCTACGCCGGCGGGAACTCGGCCACGTCCTGGCTGCTGACCAACACCGGTGTCGAGTCGGTGCCGGTGCCCGGCTCGCTGGCCGGGCTGTCGATGAACGGCAAGCTGCTGCTCAAGGGCCGGGTGGAGACCTACCCGTTCCGCATTCCGATGCCGATGCGGTCGCGGGTCGGCATGGTCAAGGCGGGTGCCAGGGTCGCCCTGCACGTGGCCCGCTACGCGCGCATCGTGCAGCGGCGGGCGGGCGAGTCCGCGGCGCAGCATCAGCAGCGCATCTACGACTTCATGAACGACCGCTCCTTCAAGGACTTCATCGGCGACCTGCCCGAGGACGCGGAAGCCCTGTTCAAGCCCACGGTGACCCGCTCCGCCGCCGACATCGACCAGCTCTCGGCCGGCGCGGGCGTCGGCTACTTCAGCCTGGTCTGGGGCATCGGCGGCGGCCTCTCGCAGAGCATCCTCGGCGGTCCGTCCACCCTCACCGAGAGCATCGCCGCGTCCCTGTCGGACCGGGTGCGGACCAATGCGACCGTCGACGAGATCGTCCACAAGAGCGGCTCGGTCGTCGTCCGTTACCGGCAGGACGGCACCGAGCGGGAGGTCGAGGCGCGCTGCGTGGTCCTGGCCACGCCCGCGACCGTCAGCCACCGGATCGCGGTCGATCTCGAAAGCGACATCCGCGAGGCCCTGTCGAAGATCGTCTACGGCCCCTACGTCAGCGCCGCGTTCCTCAGCGACGAGACCCGCCGCCAGGTCTGGGACGACGCCTACGGCATCGCGACGCCGAAGCGTTCCTTCAACGTCGCGCTGAACATGTCGAACGTCGTGCACGGCTACGAGCGCGAGCGCCGCCCGGGCAGCAGCATCATGACCTTCTCCCCGGGGAGTCTGGCGCGCGAACTGCTGGAACACGACGACGACAAGATCCGCCGGATCTACCTCGACGACCTGGACCAGGTCCTGCCCGGCTTCGCCGACCACGTCGTGGAGGCCGAGGTGCAGCGCTGGCCCACGGGCGCGCCGTACTGCTTCCCCGGCCGCGGCAAGCTCCAGCGGACGCTGACGCGCCGCAGCGGCCGGGTGTTCCTGGCCGGTGACTATCTCGGCACCTTCTACACCGAGACCGCGATCCGGACCGGCCTGTCCGCGGCGCACGAGGTGCGGAGCCTGCTGGCCACCGAACGCCAGGCCGCGGCGCGCGAGCGGACACCGGCGCGGACGGCGTCGTAACCGCACCGCCACGTCCCGAGTCCGGGCCGCTCCGGGACCACGACCCCCTCACCTGGCCCAGCTTCACCCGAACCCTAGGAGATTCCAGAATGTCGGCACAGCTGAGCGGCGTCCTGACCGCACTTGCCACACCCTTCGCGTCGGGCGGCCGGATCGACGAGAAGATCCTGCGCCGTGTGGTCGACCGCAGCATCGACGGCGGGGTCGACGGCGTCGTCGCCTGTGGCTCCACCGGTGAGTTCGCGTCGATGAGCGGCGCGGAGCGGCGGCTGATCGTCGAGACCGTCCTCGACCAGACGGCCGGACGGGTGCCGGTCGTCGCGCAGACCGGTGCGATGACCGCCAAGGAGGCGGTCGAGCTGTCCCGCCACGCGGAGGCCGCCGGAGCCTCGGTCCTGATGGTGGTCGCCCCCTACTACGAGACGCTCACCCTGGACGAGACGCTGCACTACCTGCGCACCGTCGCCGGCTCCGTGGGCATCCCGGTCATGCTCTACAACCTGCCCGGGGCCACCGGCCTCAACCTCGACCCGGACACCGTCGGACAGCTCGCCCGCGAGGTCGAGAACATCCAGTACATCAAGGACACCAGCGCCGACATGGCCCAGGCCGGGCAGCTGATCCACCGTCACGGCGACGTGATCTCCACGTTCATCGGCTGGGACAGCCTCCTGCTCCAGGCGATCTCCGAAGGGGCCGCAGGCGTCATGGCCGGCACCGCGAACGTCCTGCCCGCCGAACTCGTCTCGATCCACCGCGCGTTGACCTCCGGCGACCTCGCCCGCGCACAGGCCGAATGGGCCCGCGTCCACCCGCTGCTGGACGCCATCATGTCCGCTCCGTTCATCCAGGCGGTCAAGGCCGCCCTCAACGCGGCCGGGGTTCCCGTCGGCGAGGTCCGCGAACCCCTGCTCGGTCTCGACGCAGCCACGAACGCCAGGATCTCCGCCCTTGTCGAGGCGCTGCCGCAGCTGTCGGCCGCACAGTAGAGGAGTCACTGATCATGACCATCGCAGCCGGCACCACGACGACGGTTCGACGCGCGGCCGACGCACCGTCCCTGATCACCGAGGACGACCTTCCTCCGGCCCGGCACTTCATCGACGGAACCTTCGTGGACCCGTCGACCGGCCGCGTCATCGACGTGGTCGACCCGTGTACGGAGAACGTCATCGCCCGGATTCCCGAGGGAACCGCCGAGGACATCGACCGAGCGGTCGCCGCCGCGGTGGCGGCCAAGGGGCAGTGGGGCCGGATGACCCCCAGGAAGCGCTCCGAGCTGCTGCACGCCATCGCCGGCCGCGTGGCCGACAACGCCGATCTCCTCAGCAGGCTGGAGTCGGCGAACACCGGTAAGCCGCTCGCGGTGTCGCGGGACGACGTCGACATGACCGTCGACACCTTCCGCTTCATGGCCGGCGCCGTGCGCGCGACCACGTCCATAGCCGCCGGTGACTACGCCGAGAACCACCTGTCGCTCATCCTGCGGGAACCGCTCGGCGTGATCGGCGTCGTCACCCCGTGGAACTACCCCCTGCTGATGGCGGCCTGGAAGATCGCCCCCATCCTCGCCGCGGGCAACACCCTGGTCATCAAGCCGTCCGAGCAGACCCCGCTGAGCACCCTGAAGTTCGCCGAACTCGTCGAGGACTTCCTGCCGCCCGGCGTGCTGAACGTCGTGAACGGCTACGGCGCGGGCGCGGGTGCCCGACTCGCCGAGCACCCGGACGTGAACATGATCGCCCTGACCGGCTCGGTCAACAGTGGTCGCGCCGTCGCCCGGGGCGCCGCCGACAGCCTCAAGCGGGTACACCTCGAACTCGGCGGCAAGGCGCCGGTGGTGATCTTCGAGGACGCCGATCTCGCGGCTGCCGCTTCGTCCCTGCGCGTGGCCGGCTTCTGGAACTCGGGCCAGGAGTGCGGGGCCGCCTGCCGCGTCCTCGTCCACGAATCCGTCGCCGACCGATTCGTCGAGCAACTCGTCGGCGAGGTAAGGGCGTTGTCCGTCGGTGAGCCCCAGGCGGGTGACGACGTCGAGGTCGGCCCCATGGTCTCCAAGGCGCACTTCGACCGTGTCACGGGCTACCTGGAGCGGGCGCCGAAGGAGGGCGTCCGGGTGGCGACCGGAGGCGGGGCCCTCGACGGTCCCGGCTACTTCGTGGCCCCGACCGTGCTGGTCGACGTCCCCGAAGGAGCCGAGGTCGCCCGTGAGGAGATCTTCGGCCCGGTGATCACGGTCGAGACCTTCTCCGACGAGGAGGAGGCCGTACGGCGGGCCAACGGCGTCCCGCTCGGGCTCTCGGCGTCGGTGTGGACCGAGAACGCCCGCCGCAGCCACGACATCGCGGCGCGCCTCGACTTCGGCACCGTCTGGGTCAACTCCCACCTGGTGCTGGCCGGCGAGGTCCCCTGGGGCGGCTTCAAGGGATCCGGCTACGGACGCGACCTGTCCCTCTACGCGCTGGACGACTACTCGCGCACCAAGCACGTCATGCACAACCACGAGCGCTGACCCCGTCCTTCCCCGGACGCACGGGGTGACCGTCACCGACCGCTCAGGAGGCAGACACAGTGCGCGAGTGCCGCAAGTCCCGGGCGGTCGGCCACGGCATCGCCTCGGCCGACCCGGCAGCCCTCGAGAACCTCCTAGGAGACGCGCAGTGACCGCCGACGACCCCCTGATGACCCCGTTCGTCCTGAAGAACCTGACGCTGCGCAACCGCATCGTGAGCACCTCCCACGAACCGGCCTACAGCGAGGACGGTCTGCCCAAGGACCGCTACCGCGCCTACCACGTGGAAAAGGCCCGCGGCGGCGTCGCGTTGACCATGATCGGCGGCAGTGCTCTCGTCAGCCGCGACAGCGCACCCGCCTTCGGCAATCTCCAGCTCTGGAAGGACGAGGCGGAACCCTGGCTGCGGCGGCTCGCCGACGAGGTCCACGAGCAGGGCGCGGCCGTGATGACCCAGCTCACCCACCTCGGACACCGCACCAGCAACTACACCGACAACTGGCTCCCGGCGATCTCGGCGAGCAACGTCCGCGAACCGGCACACCGGGCGTTCGCGAAGGCGGCCGAGCAGTGGGACCTCGACCGGGTGCTGCGGGACTTCGTCGACGTGGCGCAACGCTGCCGAGCAGCGGGGCTCGACGGCATCGAGCTCATGGCCTGGGGCCATCTCCTGGACTCGTTCTGGACGCCGTTCTGGAACCACCGCGACGACGAGTACGGCGGCTCCTACGAGAACCGGATGCGCTGGCCGCTCCAGGTCATCCGCGCCGTACGCGAAGCGGTCGGCCCCGACTTCGTCATCGGCGCGCGCATGACCTTCGACGAGGAACGTGAGGGCGGCCTCAAGACGCCCGAGGCCCTGCGCATCGCCGAGGACGTCACCGAGGCCGGCATCGACTTCATCAGCCTGATCAAGGGCTCGATCGGCACCGACGCCGACCTGGCGCGCACCATCCCGCCGATGTCCACGCCGGCCTCGCCCCACCTGGAGTTCGCCGGGCGGGTCAGGCAGAAGCTCTCGGTCCCCGTGATGCACGCCGCCCGCATCAGCGACGTGGCCACCGCGCGGTACGCCATCGCCGAGGGCCTGCTCGATCTGGTCGGCATGACCAGGGCGCTGATGGCCGACCCCGAGCTGCCCAACAAGGTCCGCGACGGCCGCCCGGACCGGATCCGTCCGTGCGTCGGCGCGAACATGTGCATCGACGGCATCTACGCCTCGGGTGCGGCGTTCTGTATGCACAACCCGTCCACCGGGCGCGAGTCGGAGGTGCCCCAGCGCATCGACCGGGCCGGCCGGGTCAGACGCGTGGCGGTGGTCGGAGCCGGACCCGCCGGGCTGGAGGCGGCACGTGTCCTCGCGGAACGCGGTCACGAGGTGCGGCTCTTCGAGGCGGCGGACAGGGCCGGCGGCCAGCTGCTCCTGGCCTCGCTGGCCCCACGCCGCCGCGACCTGCGCGGCATCATCGACTGGCGGACCGAGGAGCTTGCCCGCCTCGGCGTTCCGATCTCGTTGAACACATACGTCGACGGCCGAACGCTCCTCCAGCAGTCCTGGGACGTGGTGATCGTCGCGACCGGCGGCACCCCCGCGGCACCCCGCGTACCGGGGGCACATCTGGTCCATGACACCTGGGACGTGCTCGCCGGGGCGCGACGGCCGCCGGGGCGCGTGCTGGTCTACGACGACCACGGTGGCAACCAGGCGCTCGACGCGGTGGAGGCCCTCGTCCGAGGGGGCGCCTCGGTCGAGGTCGTCACACCCGAGCGAACCCTCTCACCCGACGTCGGCTCGCTCACGGCGTCCGGCTACTTCAACTCCCTGGCGGAGAACGGCGTCGCCGTCACCGTCCTGCGACGGCTGCGCGGGGTCACCAGGACACAGGAGGGTCTGGAGGTGGAACTCGGCCTGGACGGCTTCGGGTTCCGCGAGCGGCGCACGGTCGACGCCGTCGTGGCCGAGATGGGCACCGACCCGGTCCAGGAGCTCTATGACGAGCTGCTCGGTTCCTCGACCAACGCGGGAGCCGTCGACCTCGCGGACCTCCTCGCGCGCAGGCCCCAATCGGTGACGCACGACGAGAACGGCTCGTTCCAACTGTTCCGCATAGGTGACGCGGTGGCGAGCAGAAACGTCCACGCCGCGATGCTGGACGCCGCCCGCCTCTGCCGGACGATCTGAAACCCGCCGGAGAGCGGCTGGGTCGTCTGTCACGGCCGATCACAAGGAAACGAACGCGCATGGCACAACAGACACGTGGCATCGCCCGGGGCGATGCCGAGACCGTGACGGTCGACCACGATCGGCTGGTCGAACTCTGCACGCGGGCCGCGGCAGCCGCGGGCGCCGATCCGCGTGCCGCACGGGCACTCGCCCGGGCCACCGTCGCCGCCGAGGGCGCGGGCAACACGGCCGTCGGTGTCGCACACCTGTTTGACTACCTCGAGTCCTACGAGGCCGGTCGGATCGCCGTCGGTGTCGCACCGGAGGTGCTCCGACCCGCGCCGGCCTGCCTCGTGGCCGACGCCCGTGACGGTCTCGCCCAGGTCGCCTTCGACGACGCCTTCACGGATCTGGTGGAGACGACGGCGCGCCTCGGGACGGCGACTCTGTGGATCCGCAACTCCTACACCTGCGGAGAGCTCGGCCACTACCCGCGCCGGCTGGCCGAAGCGGGACTGATCGCCGTGGCGTGCGCCAACAGTCCCGCGTTGATGGCACTCGGGGGCTCCGCCACACGGGTGCTCGGGACCAACCCGACCGCCTACGCCGTACCGCGCGCCGGCCGCGGGCCGTTCGTCATCGACCAGGCGTCCTCCCAGACCGCGTACGTCAATGTGCGTCAGGCGGCACAGGCCGGGACTTCCCTTCCCGCGGGCTGGGCCGTCGGACCGGACGGAGCCGCGACCACCGACCCGGACGAGGCACTGCGGGGTGCGCTGCTGCCGTTCGGCGGTCACCGGGGAGGCAACATCGCGCTGCTCGGCGAGCTGCTGGCCACCCTGGCCGGGGCCGCCTTCTCGATCGACGCGGCCCCCTTCGACCATGGATCCGATCCGCCCGGCATCGGCGTGTTCGTCCTGTGCCTGTCCCCGGCCACGTTCCCGGGATCCGCGGACCGCATGGAACACCACATGCAACGCCTGCACGACGAGCACTCCGTGCGGCTGCCGACTTGGACCGCCTCTCCCCAGCCCCCGAAGACGATCCGGCTGGCCCCCGGCCTGGCCGAGCGTCTCCTCGCGGCGACACGCCAAGGTTGAAGGGAGCGTTGTCGTGGGGGACGCCGTCATCGCGGACGCCGGGGCCGAGAGAGCCGACTCCTCCAGGGGGCCGCCGGAATCCCGCTCGAAGGCCGACTTCATCGACCGCCGGTGTTGACCTCCACCGAGGTCAGACCGTTCTCCTTGCGGATGTCGAGCGCGTCGGTGAGGGTCCGGTCGTGCGGACAGTCAGCCAGGAGGCCCGGGAGCAGGCCCGGCACGCGGTCGCCGCCGCGTGGAGCGCCTGGACGAGAACCGCACCGAGCCCCGAGGGGTGGTCCTCATCCCGCGGCTCGTCGTGCGCGGGACCATCGCCGGGCCGCGCGACGGCTGACCACGCGAGGTCATGTTCGGCTCGGCTTCGGTTCAGCCTCGGCTCACCCCGAAGGAGCCTCGAAGCTGAGGCCCAGGTGGCGGCGGAGACCTTCACGCTGCTCGGCGGTGGCCAGGACCATGAAGTCGTCGTCCAGGTGCGGGCCTTCCTGCTCGACACAGCGGAAGTCCCTGGGGTCGTCGTCGGGGCTGAGCGCTTCGATGGCCTGCTGCGCCGCTCCCATGTCGAGGTAGTCGTTCGACTCCTGCTCGATGCCGAAGGAGAACTGCTTGCCGTTGCACACGAAGTGCATCCGGCCCAGGCCGCAGTCCTCGTCGTCCGGGTGGGACTTCTCGAAGCGGTAGTCGGAGACGGTGACCTTGCCGCCGGTGAGCGCCGCGGCCTCGTTCAGCAGCCACTCGTAGTGCTCGTCGGCGAAGTCGACGTCCTCGGAGTGGATGGACACGGCCACTCCGAAGGATTCGAGGGCTTCGGCGATTTCGTGACGTCGCCCGATCGGCTCGGCCGCGTAGGCGGCGGCCTCGTCCAGGACGCTCCGGGCCTCGTCCTCGGTGATCATTCCGAGGCCGGTGAGGACTTCGGCTATCCGGACATGGGAAACAGCGGAAACCGCCTGGGTGTGCGCCATACGGGCATCCTGCCAGGCTCACCGCTGAAGCGGCTTGTGCGCGGTCTCCGGAAGGCGCAGGTACACCAGCGACGAGCACAGGCACAGTGCGGCGACGTACCAGGGGAAGAGGTCCGCGTGACCCAGCTCCTTGAACAGCGTCCCGACGTACGGCGCCGTACCCCCGAACATCGCGACCGTCAGCGAGTAGGGGAACCCGATGCCCGCCGCCCGCACCCGGGGCGGGAACACCTCGGCGTTCACGGCCGCGCTGACCGAGGTGAACCCGGTCAGCAGCACCATGCCCGCGCACTGCACGAGCAGCAGCACCGCGAAGGAGTCGTGCAGGGCGTGCAGCAGCGGGACGGTGAGGAGGGTGAAGCCGAGGCCGAAGAAGAGCAGGAGGGGACGGCGGCCGAAGCGGTCGGAGAGGAGGCCGCCGAGGGGCTGGAGCAGGGCGAAGAAAGCCAGCGAGATCGTGCCCGCGAGCAGCGCGTCCGACTTCTCGATGCCCGCGTTGAGTTCGGCGTAGGTCGGCAGGTACGACGTCCAGGTGTAGTACGCGATGGTGCCGCCCGCGGTGATGCCGCAGATCAGCAGGGACTGGCGCGGGTGGCGGCGCAGCGCCTCCAACAGGCCGGGGCGCGGCGCCTGTCGCTGCTCGGTGCTCCTCGTCTCCTCGGCGCCCTGGCGGATCCAGAAGCCGACCAGGCTGAGCACGGCACCGAGGACGAACGGCACCCGCCAGCCCCAGCCGTTCATCTGCCCGTCGTTCAACGTGTCCACGAGCAGGGTCGCGATGCCGGACGCGACCAGCTGCCCGACGGTCGTCGACACGTACTGGAAGCTGGAGAACAGCCCGCGCCGGCCCGGTCCCGCCGACTCGACCAGGAAGGTCGTCGACGCCGCGAACTCACCGCCCACCGACAGCCCTTGGAGCAGCCGCGCGAGGACCAGGACCACCGGAGCGAGGACGCCGGCCGTCTCGTAGGCCGGGGTCAGGCCGACCAGGAGGCTGCTGCCGCCCATCAGCAGGATGGTGACCGTCAGGGCGGAGCGCCGGCCGCGGCGGTCCGCGATCGCGCCCATGAGCAGTCCGCCCACCGGCCGCATGAAGAAGCCCACCGCGAAGACCGCGAACGTCGACAGCAGCGGCACCAGGGAGTTGTCCGCGCTCTTGGGGAAGACCTCGGCCGCGATGTAGGTGGCGAGGAAGGTGTAGGCGTACCAGTCGTACCACTCCACGGCGTTGCCGACCGAGGCGGCGAGGAGCTGGCGTACGGGCCGTGAGGTCGGCGGGGAATCCGTGCGCGTCGTCTCTGTCATGATCGCGACCATCCCCGCACCCCGGCCCCGGCACACCTCCCGTACCGACGACTTTCACACGAGCGCCACCGGACCCTTCCCTGACGTTTGGTGCTCCTGGAACACTCCTTCCGCGCGGCTTCCGTCACCAGCCGGCCGGTCAAATCCCCCCTATGGGAAGAGGTCCCACACTCATGCCCGAAGTCAATCGCCGCAGATTCCTCCAACTCGCGGGCGCGACCACGGCGTTCACCGCTCTGTCGAGCAGCATCCAGCGGGCCGCCGCCATCCCGGCGAACCACCGCACGGGGTCGATCGAGGACGTCGAGCACATCGTCGTCCTGATGCAGGAGAACCGTTCCTTCGATCACTACTTCGGCAAGCTGCGCGGCGTCCGCGGCTTCGGTGACCCGCGCCCGGTGAAGCTGGACAACGGCAGGTCGAACTGGCACCAGTCGGACGGCACCAAGGACATCCTGCCGTTCCACCCGGACGCCGACGACCTGGGCATGCAGTTCCTGGAGGGCCTCCCGCACGGCTGGACCGACGGCCAGCAGGCCTACAACGGCGGCAAGTACGACAAGTGGATCCCCGCCAAGGGCACCACGACCATGGCGTACCTGACCCGTGAGGACATCCCCTTCCACTACGCCCTCGCCGACGCCTTCACCGTCTGCGACGCCTACCACTGCTCCTTCATCGGCTCGACCGACCCGAACCGCTACTACATGTGGACGGGCCACACGGGCAACGACGGTACCGGCGGCGGCCCGGTCCTCGGCAACGACGAGCTCGGCTACGGCTGGACGACCTACCCCGAGCGCCTGGAGCAGGCGGGCGTCTCCTGGAAGATCTACCAGGACATCGGCGACGGCCTGGACGCGGCCGGCTCCTGGGGCTGGATCCAGGACGCCTACCGCGGCAACTACGGCGACAACTCGCTGCTGTACTTCAACAAGTACCGCGACGCCAAGGCCGGTGAGCCCTGGTACGACAAGGCCCGCACCGGCACCGACGCCAAGAACGGCGACGGCTACTTCGACCTGCTGAAGGCCGACGTCAAGGCCGGGAAGCTGCCGAAGATCTCCTGGATCGCCGCCCCCGAGGCCTTCTCCGAGCACTCGAACTGGCCCTCCAACTACGGCGCCTGGTACATCGCCCAGGTCCTGGACGCCCTCACCTCCAACCCGGAGGTCTGGTCGAAGACGGCCCTGTTCGTCACCTTCGACGAGAACGACGGATTCTTCGACCACGTGGTGCCGCCGCTCCCGCCGAAGGACGCCTCGCGGGGCAAGTCCACCGTCGACGTCTCGCTCGACCTCTACAAGGGCGACAGCAACCGCCCGGCCGGCCCCTACGGCCTCGGTCCGCGGGTGCCGATGCTGGTCGTCTCCCCGTGGAGCAAGGGCGGGTACGTCAACTCCGAGACCCTCGACCACACCTCGATCCTGCGGTTCATGGAGCGCCGCTTCGGCGTCAAGGAGACGAACATCTCGCCCTGGCGCCGGGCCATCTGCGGCGACCTGACCTCGGCCTTCGACTTCTCCCGCAAGGACAGCCGCCCCGCCGCGCTGCCGGAGACGGACGAGTACGAGCCGCAGGACCGCGAGCGGCACCCCGACTACAAGCCGACACCGCCGGCCGACCCGGACATGCCCCGCCAGGAGCGCGGCCCGCGCCCCACCCGGCCGCTCAAGTACGCCCCGCACGTGGACGGCTCCGTCGACGCCGCGGCCGGCAGGTTCACGCTCGCCTTCGCCTCGGGGGCCAAGGCCGGTGCCGCCTTCCACGTCACGTCCGGCAACCGCACCGACGGCCCCTGGACGTACACCACGGAGGCCGGCAAGAGCATCGCGGACACCTGGAACTCGGCGTACTCGAACGGCTCGTACGACCTGACCGTGCACGGCCCGGCCGGCTTCGTGCGCTGGTTCAAGGGGTCGAACAAGGCGGCGGGCGCCGAGGTCACCGCCCGGCACTCGGGTGACGACGTCGAGCTGACCTTCACCAACAAGGGGGCGGCGAGCGTTCGTCTGAAGGTCGCCAACGGGTACGGCGGTCGCGCCACGACGGTGACCGTGCGGCCCGGCGCCACCGTGTGCCGCACGGTCGACCTCGCCGGGAGCCGGCGCTGGTACGACCTGACCGTCACCGCCGACGCCGACCCGGCGTTCCTGCGGCGGTTCGCCGGGCACGTCGAGAACGGGCGGCCGGGTGTGAGCGACCCGGCGATCATCACGGAGTAGCCGGGTTCACAGCGGTGTGAGATGCCCCGGCCGCGGTTGGCGGGGCATCAACGCCGGCTCCTGTGCCGCCGACTCGGGCTCCAGGGCCAGTACGGCGGCCACCGGGTGCTCGTCGCCGGTCGCGTGGGAGTGCGTGACGTCCGGGACTGGGGAGTGCGTGACGCCGGGCTCGGGCGTCGCCCGGCTGAGCAGCACCACGCCCCAGGACGCCAGCCCCGCCCCGGCCAGCGCCAGCAGGATGCCCGCCGCGCCGCCCTGCAGCCGCTCGCCGAGCAGGACGAGCCCGATCACCGCGGCGGCCAGCGGGTTGGCCAGCGTCACCACGGCCAGCGGGGCGCCCAGGCCACCCCGGTAGGCGGTCTGCGACAGCAGCAGTCCGCTCGCCGCGAGGGCCGCGACCAGCAGCGCCACCCCGGCCACCTGGAGGCTGAGCAGCGGGGCGGAGTGGTCCGTCACGGCCACCGTCACGGTCTGTGTGAGCGCCGAGCCGACCCCGGAGGCGAAGCCGGACTCTTCCTCTCCCCCCCCTCCCCCCCCTCCCCCCCCCCGCGACAGCATGCCGATCAGCATCACCGTCACCGCGGCCACCGCCAGGGCCTCGGACGTGCTCAGTACCTCGTCGGGCGCGTGCGCGGACGCCGTGACGAGGATCGCCGCCAGGCCGAGCAGCGTCAGCGCCGTGCCGCGCCACTCGACCGCGCTGACCCGCCGCCCCGCGATGCGCGCGCCCAGCGGCACCGCGGCCACCAGGGTGAGCGCACCGAGCGGTTGCACCACGGTCAGCGGACCGTACTTCAGGGCCACGACGTGCAGCAGGGCGCCGGAGCCGTTGAGGAGGACCGATCCCCACCAGGCGCCGGAGCCCACCAGCCGGCGCAGCCCCGACCCGGGTGCGCGGGCGGCCAGTCGCTCCTGTGCGACGGCCGCGGCGGCGTAGGCGGCGGCGGAGAACAGGGACAGGACGACGGCGACAAGGGTGGCGTTCATCGGCCCGCTCCCACGAGTACGGATTCCTCGTCCCGGGCTGCCGGTACGAGCTGGTCGGCGCCGCGTCCGGCTGTGGTCGCGGTGCGCCGCGGCAGGTTGATCACCGCGAGCGCGATGCCGAGCATGGCCGTCGCCACGATCGCGTCGAGCCAGTAGTGGTTGGCCGTGCCGACGATGACCAGCAGGGTCAGCAGCGGGTGCAGCAGCCACAGCCAACGCCACCGTGAGCGGGTCGCCACGATCAGGCCGATCGCCACCAGCAGGGCCCAGCCGAAGTGCAGCGAGGGCATCGCCGCGAACTGGTTCGAGAGGTGGTCGGTCTCGGGTGAGCCGTACACGGAGGGGCCGAAGACCTGCCCGGTGTCGATCAGGCCGGTCGCGGCGAGCATGCGCGGCGGGGCCAGCGGGAACGCCAGATGCACCACCAGGGCGGCGGCGGTGACCGCGGCGAGGACGCGGCGGGCCCAGACGTAGTGGGCGGGGCGGCGCAGATACAGCCAGACCAGGAAGGCCGCGGTGGCCGGGAAGTGAACGGTCGCGTAGTAGGTGTTCGCGACGTGTACGAGCGTGTCGCCGTGCAGCAGGAGGCGCTGCACCGAGCCCTCGCCGGGCAGATGGACGGCTCGTTCCAGGTCCCATACGCGGTCGGCGTTGCGGAACGCCTCGCCGGTGTGGCCCGTGGCGAGCTGCCGGCCGAACTTGTAGACGAGGAAGAGCCCTACGACGAGCAGGAGCTCCCGGACGAGCGGAGGCCGCGCTATCGCGTCGGTATCCGCCTGAGAAGGCTCGGTGCGGCCATTCATTCCCCCGGCCCTTTCGCTGAACGGTGGGTGGTGCTGGAGCATCGGTACGGCAGCGTACCGATACGTCTCGGTACCGAAACGCTGGTGTACCGATACGCCACTGTACCGATACGGCGGCGTTCCGGTACAGTGGCGTATCGATAGACGTGCGACACACTGGAAGCGCGGCCTCGGACACACCGCGGGGCCGCCGCAGCGAGTGAGGAGGAGAGCCGATGACGTCGCAGGCCGCGGACGGACCGGAGACGGTCGCCGCCTCGCGCCGCTCCAAGATCACGCCCCAGCGTGAGCAGGAGTTCTTCGACGCCGTGCTCGAACAGATCCGCGCGTGCGGCTACGACGCCGTCACCATGGAGGGCGTCGCCAGCAGCACGCGATGCAGCAAGTCCACGCTGTACCGGCAGTGGAAGACCAAGCCCCAGTTCGTGGCGGCGGCCCTGCGCGCGAGCCGGCTCACCCGCTTCGAGGGCATCGACACCGGCACGCTCGCCGGTGACCTGCGCGAGGCGGCGCGGGCCGCAGGGGCGTGGTCCGGCAAGGACACGCGGCTGTTCCAGGCGCTGGGACACGCCGTGATGGAGGACCCGGAACTCAAGTGCGCGCTGCGCGAGGCCCTCGTCGACCCCGAGATCGACGCGCTGCGCCAGGTTCTCCGGCGTGGGGTGGAACGCGGGGAGGTCGCCGCCGATCATCCCGCGCTGGAGTACATCCCGGTCCAGATCTTCGGAGTGCTGCGCGCCCGGCCCGTACTGGAGGGCGAGGACGCCGACCCCGACTATCTCGTCCGCTTCGTGGAGGCCGCCGTGCTGCCGGCACTGGGCCTCACCTGAGACTCAGGCCGCCGTCCACGGGATGACTGGACGGCGACCTGTTCCGCGCCGCACCGTGGGGACGGGGGCGGCGCGCACCCCCCGGCCGGGTGGGGTTCCTCTTGAGCGGAGAGGCGCCCCACCCGGCCGCATCATGTCCGGGGTGCGTGGGACAGAGGGCGCGTCAGACGTCCTGGCCGTTGCCGCCGCCGGTGGACACCTTGATGCCCTTGGCGATCTCGTCGAGGACCGACTGTCCCTCGCTCACGTCGACGCCGAGTCGGACCACGACGATCTGCCGCTCACTGACCGGCGAGGGGAAGGCGAGCGACTCGACGTAGCCGTCGGATCCCTTGCTCGTCACCGCCTTCCAGCGGACCATGTAGCCCTTCTGACCGGCCACGGTGACCGCCTTCGAGGCCAGCACCTCGTGCGAGGTGATCTCGCCGTACCCCTTGCCGTACGACTCGTCGGCGTTGGCCGCGATGTCCGCCTTGGCGACTTCCTCGGCCGTGTCGCCCTTGGTGCCGTGCGCGAGCGCGGGTGCCGAGTAGGCGCCGCCCTTCATACAGGTCTGGGAGGTGTCGGAAGGGCACTTGTACGTCTCGTCCGACCCGACATGCGCACCCCAGTTGATCTGCTGGCCGTACCAGCCGTCCGGGATGGGGAGGCTGATCCCGCTCACGGCGTCGGTCACCGAACCGCTGTCCACCTTCGGCGCCTCGGACTGGTCGGGTGCGGGCGACTGTCCGCCGGAACCGCCCTCGCCGCCCCCGGAGCCGCCGTTGCCACCACCGGAGTCGCCGAAGGGGCCGCCCTGACCTCCTCCGGGCCCGCCCTGGCCGCCCTGACCACCTTGTCCGCCCGAGCCGCCCTGCCCCTGCTGCTGGGAGTTGGCGCTGCCGCCGCCCGAGCCGTCGTCGGCGGTCAGCGCGTACACGCCGACGCCGATGCTCGCGAGGACCACCGCGGCCACTCCCACGGCTATCCCGGTGCGCAGACCGCGCCGCCCGCCGGACTGTGGCCGGCCGGGATAACCGGGATGCACCGGATACGCCCCGCCGGCCGCCAACTGCTCCGGAGGACCCCATACGTCGGTCGACCCCGCGGGCCGGACCTGGTCCGTCCATGCCTTGCCGTCCCACCAGCGCTCGGTGGGCGGACCATCACTTTTCTGCCCCGGGTCGGGGTACCAGCCGGGAGGAGTCACCTGCGTCATGCGCCCACCGTATGAGGTGTCGGTGAAAGTCGGATGAGAGGAACCGGCCCCGGACCCACGGAATCCGGCCCCGCACCCGCGCTTTCGGCCGGGCTCACTCCAGGACGAGCCGTACCGGGAGCCTTTCGGCGGGCGGGGGAAGCCGCAGCCCGTCCCGGCCCGGGGTGATGGAGCCGAGCACGCGCGCGTGGCGGGCGCCCGTGGCCGACGGTGCGGTTCCGGGGAGCCCGTGTGCGGTCAGGAAGCCCAGTACGGCGAAGGCGTACGCCTCTTTCGCCGCGGCCGGCAGCCCCAGCGCGTCGGACGTGCGCAGCACGACCCCGGGCAGCCGTTGTCCGAGCATCGTCATCAGGACGGGGTTACGGGTGCCGCCACCCGAGGCGACCACCTCGGTGGCGCCCGCCGCGCGCACGGCGTCGGCGACCGTCCACGCGGTGAGCATGGTCAGCGTGGCGACGACGTCCTCGGCGGGCAGGGTCGCGAACCCGGCCAGCGCGTCTCGCAGATGGCCCAGGTGGAACAGCTCCTTGCCGGTCGTCTTCGGGGCGGGCAGCGCGTAGTAGGGCTCCTCCAGAAGGCGCCGCAGCAGCGGTTCATGGACCGTGCCGCGACCGGCCAGCGCCCCGTCCACGTCGTACGCCAGCCGTCCGCCGCTGAACCCCCGCGCCGCCGCGTCGATCAGCGCGCAGCCCGGCCCGGTGTCGAAGGCCGTGCCGTCGGGTGCGGTGAGGTTGGCGATCCCGCCGATGTTGAGGGCGACGGGGGTGCCGGGCCGGCCGCGCAGCCACAGCAGGTCGACCAGGCTGACCAGCGGGGCGCCCTGTCCGCCGGCCGTGATGTCGCGTGGCCGGAAGTCGGCGACCACGGGCAGCCCGGTCGCCTCGGCGATCCACGCGGGCTGCCCGAGTTGCAGAGTGCCGTGGACCTTCCCCTCCTCGGCCCAGTGGTAGACCGTCTGCCCGTGCGAGGCGACCAACTCGGCGCGCCCGTCGCACAGTTCACGGTCGGCGCGGACGGCCGCCGACGCGAGGGCCTGCCCGATCCGCGTGTCGAGCCGGCACACCTCGGCCATCGAGGTCGTCCCCGGCGGCAGCGCCGCCCCGAGCTCCTCCCGCAGCGCCTCGTCGTACACCTCGCTCACCAGCCCCAGCGGCTTGAGGACCAGGCCGTCGCCGACGAGGCTCAGATCGGCGGCCGCGGCGTCGACGGCGTCGTACGAGGTGCCCGACATCAGACCGATCACCCGCATTCGCTCAACCCGCCTTTCCCTTCGCTTCCTTCGCTCGCGTCGCCTTCCGCGCCCCCTCGGCCGCGGCCGTCGGCTCCCGCACCCACGCCTTCGGTACGGTGGCGAGCGCGAGGACGCTCACCGCGCAGGTCGCGGCCGCGTAGTACGCGGGGATGTCCACGTTCCCGGTCCGTTCGACCGTCTCCGTGATGATGAGTCCGGCACAGCCCGAGAACACCGCATTGGACAGGGCGTAGGCGAGTCCCAGCCCGGTGTGACGGACGTTCGTCGGGAACAGTTCCGCGAGCATCGCCGGACCCGGTCCCGCCATCAGCCCCACCACGGCACCCGCGCCCCACACTGCCGCACCCTTCACGGTGAGGGAAACGCCGGGGTCCTGGAGAAGGTTGAGCAGCGGCACCGCGAGCACCACCACCAGCACCGCCCCCGTCAGCATCACCGCCCGCCGTCCGATCCGGTCGCTGAGCCACCCAGCCGGCAGGATCGTCACCGCGAAACCGAGGTTGGCCAGCACCGTGGCGACCAGCGCCTGCTGGAAGGACGCGTCCAGCGTGGACTGGAGGTACGACGGCAGCACGACCAGGAAGGTGTACCCGGCCGCCGCCCATCCCATGATCCGCCCGGCGCCCAGCGCGATCGCCGCCGCGACCTCGGACCCCCTCGGCCGCTCGGCCGCCCGCTCCTCGCGGAACACCGGCGTCTCGTCCAGCCGCAGCCGCAGCCACAGAGCGCCCAGTCCCAGCGGCAACGTCAGCAGGAACGGCAACCGCCAGCCCCAGTCGCCCAGTTGGGCCTCGGTGAGCACCGTGGCCAGCAGTGCCGCCGCCCCCGCGCCGGCCAGCAGCCCCAGAGCCACCGTGAACGACTGCCACGAGCCGTACAGACCCCGTCGCCCGGGTGGCGCGAACTCGGTCATCACCGACACCGCGCCCCCGAACTCCCCACCCGCCGACAGACCTTGGAGCGCCCTCAGGAACGTCAGCAGCCACGGGGCGAGAGCGCCGACCGTGTCGTACGTGGGCAGCGCGCCGATCAGTGTCGTCGCCCCGGTCATCAGCGCGATCACCAGGATCAGCACCGGACGCCGGCCGATCCGGTCGCCGAGCCGGCCGAACACGGCCGCTCCGACCGGCCGGAAGAAGAACGCCAGCGCGAACGACGCGTACGTCCTCACCAGTGCCTCGGCCTCGCTGCCGCCCTCGGGTGTGAAGAAGCGCGCCGCGATGATCGTCGCGAAGTAGCCGTAGACGCCGAACTCGTACCACTCGATGAAGTTGCCGACCGAACCCGCGACGAGTGCCTTGCGGGGCCGGGCCGGGACCCGGTCGGAGAATGTCGGCGCCATGTCCGTGGCTCCTGTCTCGAAGAGCGGTTGAGCGGCTGGATTTTGACTGTCAGTCAGTTTCGCCCGGGCTGGTTGCGGGCCCTGCGCGTCGCCCGCGCGCACCCGTTGTCACCCATCACGGCAACAGCTGCCCGGACCCGCCTCCACTTAGCCAATAGGACGGCTACGCTCGAGGTCTGTACGTCGTTCGGGCGACTTGGGGAGGTAGCGGGATGACGGAGGTACGGCCCACACAGGCCGCCTCGGCCTCCCTGTGGGAGCGCGACGAGGAAGTCGCCGCCGTCGAGCGGGCACTCGACACCCTGTGCGCGGACAGGTCCTCCTCGGGCAGTCTCCTGGTGCTTCGGGGCGAGGCCGGAATCGGCAAGACCGCGCTGCTGGCCGAAACACGCCGTATCGCGGAGGCCCGCGGCTGCCAGGTGTGGTCCGCCCGGGGCAGCGAGACCCTGAGTTCCGTTCCCTTCAACGTCGTCCGGCAGCTGCTCCAGCCCGCCCTGCTGTCACTGATGCCCGAAGAGGCACGCGAGTACCTCGGCGACTGGTACGACATCGCCGGACCCGCCCTCGGCATCACGGAACCCGGCGAGCGCCAGGCCGACCCGCAGGGCGTGTGCGACGGGCTGGTGGCGGCGGTACGCCGGCTGGCCCGGCGCGACTGGCCGCTGGTGCTGATGGTCGACGACGCCCACTGGGCCGACCAGGAGACCCTGCGCTGGCTCGCCGCCTTCGCCGAGCGCCTCGGCGAGCAGAACGTCCTGGTCGTGGTGGCCCGCCGCCCCGGCGAGGTGAGCGGCGACAGCGCCCGCCACCTCGACGCGGTCGCCGCCGCGGGCGGCTCCGTCGCCACCCTGAGCGCCCTCACCCCGGACGCCACCGCCGGTCTCACCCGCACCACCCTGGGCGCGCACGCCGACGCCCCCTTCTGCCGCGAGGTCTGGGCGGTGACCGGCGGCAACCCGTACGAGACCGTCGAACTCCTCGCCAAGGTGCAGGACAGCGAGTTCGAGCCGACCGAGTCCGCCGCCGGCGAGCTGCGCGCCCTGAACCGCGCGGCGCGCGGCGGCGGCCTGGTCGCCCGCCTGGAGACGCTCGGCATCGAGGCCACCCGGTTCGCCTGGGCGGCCGCGATCCTCGGCACCGGCATCTCCGTCGACCTGGTGGCCGAGCTCGCCACCATGAGCGTGGACGAGGCAGTGCGCTGCGCCGACCTGCTGCGCACCGCCCGCATCCTCACCGTGCCCGACCCGGCCGGCGCCCAACCGCACGACGGCGAGCTGGAGTTCGTCCACCCGCTGATCGCCACCGCCGTCTACAACTCCATCCCCGACGCACTGCGCACCGCGATGCACGGCATCGCCGCCCGAGTCGTCACCGACAACGGCCGCGGCGCCGCGGTCGCCGCCCGCCACCTCCTGGAGGTCCACCCGGACAACGACGAGGAACTCGTCGAGCAGCTGCGCGAGGCGGCCCGCGAACACCTCGCCGTCGGCGCCCCCGACGCGGCCCGCCGCTGTCTGGAGCGCGCCCTGCTGGAACCGCCCCTGCCCGAGGCCCACGCCCGCGTGCTCCACGAACTGGGCTGCGCCACCCTCCTCACCGCGCCCGCCACCACCATCGACCACCTCCAGACCGCCCTCGCCATGCCCGGTCTCGACGGCGGCGAACGCGTCGACGCCGTCTACCGCCTCTCCCAGGCCCTGCTCCACAACGACCAGCTGGAAGAGGCCGTCCGCACCGTCGAGGCGGAGGCCGCCCGGCACCAGGCCGGCCCCGCCAGGCTCCGGCTCCAGGCCGTGCAGTTCATGTGGGAGGGCATCCACGCGGGCGAGGCCACCTCCCCGGAGCGCTCCGCACGCCTCGCCGAACTCGCCGGGACCTGCGCCGGCCGTGACAACTCCGAGCGCGCCCTGCTCATCCTGCGCGGCTTCGACGTCATGGCCCGCGGCGAGAGCGCCGAGGAGGTCGCCGAACTCTGCGACCGAGCCCTCGTCAACGGCCGCCTCGCCCCCGGACTCGGCTGGACCGACCCGGAGTGGGGCATCGAGCTGCTGATGATGCTGGCCAACTCCTACGCCTTCACCGACCGCCTGGACCGGGCCGAGTCCCTCTACAACGAGGCACTGCGCGCCTACGAGTCCGCCGGCTGGAGCGGCGGCCACCTCGCCCTGGCCCACGCCTACGTCGGCGTGGGACACCGCAGGCGCGGCCGGCTCCGCGAGGCCGAGGCATCCCTGCGCAAGTCGCTGGCGCTCGCCGAGCGCGTCGGCCGCCGACTGCCCCTGCACTGGTCCGCGACCTGCAACCTCGTCGACACGCTGCTCGCCCGCGGGCACGTCGACGCGGCCTGGGAGATCGCCGAGCAGTACGGCTTCGCCCCGCCCTACCCGTCCACCATCGTCCTGCCGGACCCGCGCTCGGTCCGCGGCCGCCTGCTCCTGGCTGTCGGCCGCACCAAGGACGGCATCAACGAGCTGGAGGCGGCGGAGAAGGCGGCCGCCGTACGGGGCCACCACAACCCGGTGCTGGTCCCCTGGGCCGTGGACCTGGCCCGTGCCCTGGCCAACGAGGACCCGCCGCGCGCCGCCCGGCTGGCCACCGACGTCCGCCGGCACGCCGAGCGGCTCGGCACCGACACCGCCATCGGCGAGGCCCTGCGCTGCGCCGCCGCCCTGGAGACCGGCCAGCGTGCGGTACGCCTCGCCGAGCAGGCCGTCACCTACCTGGAGGCATCGCCCTGCCAGTACGAACACGCGGCCGCCCGCGTCGAGTACGGCATCGCCGCCCGCTCGACCGCGGAACTCCAGCGCGGGCTGACGCTGGCGCGGTCGTGCGGGGCGGACGGGCTGGTTGCCCAGGCGGAGGCGGCGTTGCTGTCGGGCGTGGTGTGAGACGGCTGCTCGCAGGCCGGGTACGGGGCCGGCAGAGTCACCCTTCCTCTTCCGCAAGGACGCGCTGGGCCGCCGCGAAGGCCGAGTTCGCCGCCGGAACCCCGCAGTACACGGCCGTCTGGAGCAGTACGGCCCCGATCTCCTCAGGGGTCAGCCCGTTGCGCCGGGCCGCCCGGACATGCATGGCCAGCTCGTCGTAGTGGCCGTGGGCCACCAGCGCCGTCAGGGTGATCATGCTGCGCTCGCGGCGGCTGAGCGTCGGGTCGGTCCAGATCTCGCCCCAGGCGTAGCGCGAGATGAAGTCCTGGAAGCGTGCCGTGAACGGCGTCTGGCGGGCCTGTGCCCGGTCGACGTGGGCGTCACCGAGCACCTCGCGCCGCACCTCCATGCCCCGCTTGGCGCCCTCGCCGAGGTGCGCGCGCAGGGCGCTCAGCACGGCCTGCGGGCACTGCGCCGGGGCCAGATGCGAGGCCCCCGGGAGCTCGACGAGCGCGGCACCGGGAACGGCGTCCGCGATCTCCCGCAGATGCGGCGGCGGCGTCGCCGGATCCTCCCGTCCCGCGATCAGCAGCGTGGGCGCTGAGATCTCGGCCAGCCGTTCGCGCAGGTCGAAGGCGGCCAGCGCGTCGCAGCAGGCGGCGTACGCGTCCGGATCGGCGTCGCGGTGGTCCCGGACCAGCTCCGGCACGGTGAAGCCGGAGGTGAACCAGCGGTCGTTCGCGCCCGCGGCGAGCCTCGCCAGCCCGTGACCGCGCACCACCGCGGCCCGCTCCTCCCACGGCTTGGCGCCGTTGAAGTGCGCCGATGAACAGATCACGGCCAGCGAGGAGACCCGCTCGGGATGGTGCACGGCCAGGTGCAGCCCCACCGCACCACCCAGCGACACCCCCGCGTACGCGAACCGCCCGATGCCGAGCGAGTCGGCGAGCGCGAGGACCAGGTCGGCGAGGTCGCCGACCGTCGCGCCCGCGCCGATGAGATCGGCCGCCGAACCCCCGTGCCCCGGCAGATCCCAGCGGACCACCCGATGGGTGATCGACAGCTCGGGCGCGACCTTGTCCCACAGGGCGTACGAGGTGCCGAGCGAGGGGCCGAGAAGCAGCGGCGGAGCGGAAGCGGAGCCCTCGGCACGGTGGTTGAGGAGTTTCTCGGTCAACGTCGCTCCAGAGCACGGTCGGTGAGGGTTCCGGCGGAGCCGGTGTATCGGGCGGGGTCGGCGAGTTCGTCGAGGTCGACGTTCTTCAACTCGGGCTCTTCGGCGAGCAGTTCACGCAGACTGCGCCCTTCGGCGTAGGTCCGCTGGGCGAGGTCCGTGAGCAGGGCCTTGGCGCGGGCCCGGCCCAGCACGGGGGCCAGCTCGGCGGACAGCCGCTCGGAGACGACCAGTCCGTGGGTGAGGTCGAGGTGCTCCCGCATGACGTCGGGCCTCACCCGCAGCCCCTCGGTCAGCTCCGCGGCGTCCCGGGCGGCCCCGCCGGCCAGCCGCAGCAGGTCCCTGAGCGGCTCCCACTCGGCGTGCCAGGCGCCGGCCGGCCGCTCGTCCTGCGCGGCCAGCGACCCGTACAGGGTGGCCGCCAGCTGAGGCGCCCGCCGTGCCGCGGAGTCGATCAGGGTGGCCCGTACGGGATTGGACTTGTGCGGCATGGCGGACGAACCCCCGCCGCTGCCCTCCGCGACCTCGGCGATCTCGGTGCGGGCCAGGATCAGGACGTCCACGGCGACCTTGCCGAGCGCGCCCGCCGTGACGGCGAGGCATCCGGCGAGATCCGCGATCGGCGTCCGCAGGGTGTGCCAGGGCAGCTCGGGCGTCCGCAGGCCGAGCTCGCGGGCGTACGCCGCCGGCAGCGCGGTCGGCTCGCTCGCGCCGTACGCCCCGAACGCGGCCAGCGTCCCTGCCGCGCCGCCCAGTTGGGCGGGCAGCGAGTCCCGTACGGCCGTCACCCGGTCCCGCGCGTCCAGCACCAGCGACCGCCATCCGGCCGCCTTCAGCCCGAACGTCGTCGGTACGGCGTGCTGGGTGAGCGTCCGGCCCGCCATCGCGGTGTCGCGGTGGTCGGCGGCGAGCCGGGCCAGGGCCCGCTGGGTGCGGTCGAGGTCGGCCAGTACGACGTCCAGCGTGCGACGCGCGACCAGCATCGTGGCCGTGTCCAGGATGTCCTGGCTGGTCGCACCCCGGTGGACATACGGGCCGTACTCCGCACCGACGGCCCCGGTCAGATCGGCGACCAGGGGGATGACGGGGTTGCCGCCGCAGCGCGCACGCTCGGCGAGGGACCGTACGGCGAAGCGGCCGGCGTCGGCGGCCTCGGTGACCGCGGTCGCCGCCTCGGCCGGGGCCAGGCCCAGCGCGGACTGCGCCCGGGTGAGCGCGGCCTCCGCGTCCAGCAGCGCCTGGAGGTAGGCGCCGTCGCCGGTCGCGGAGGCGGCGGGGGAGCCTGCCCACCCGGGGGCGAGCAGGCCGGTGTCCGGATCGGGAGAAGTCACTGGAACTCCAGGAAGACCGTCTCGCCTTCGCCCTGAAGGCGGATGTCGAAACGGTAGGTGCCATCGCGCTGCTCCCGCGCGATCAGCGTGTCGCGCCGCTCCGCCGGCACCCGGGCGAGCAGCGGGTCCGCGGTGAGGGCCGCGTCGTCGCCCGGCAGGTAGATCCGTGTGTACAGATGCACCAGCAGGCCGCGCGCGAACACGCACACGCTGATGTACGGGGCGCTCCGCCCGCGCGCGCCCGGCCGCAGCGTCCGCGCCGTCCAGTGCCCGTTGGCGTCGGTCTGGACGCGGCCCCACCCGGTGAACTCCACGCCGTTGCGGCCCAGGTAGCCGCCGGTCGCCGGGTCGCGCCGGATCGAGCCGTCGACCTGCGGGACGTTGCCGTCGGGGTCGGCGCTCCACAGCTCCACGAACGCGTCGGGAAGCGGGTTTCCCTCGCCGTCGTGGACGTAGCCCTGGAGGGCGATGCCGTCCGGGTGTCCGAGGGGCGCGATGTCGCCGCCGCCGGGGAAGGGCAGGGCGTGCCCGTAGAAGGGGCCGACCGTGTGCGACGGGGTCGGGAGCACGGTCTCCGGGCGGCTCGTGTCGATCTTCGTCATAGCAGGTCAGCGTCCCTCTTCGATCCAGGTGGCGGTCGGTCCGTCGAGGACGATGTCCCAGTGGTAGCCCATCGAGAACTCCGGCACCGACAGGCTGTGGTCGTACGTCGCGACCAGCCGCTGCCGGGCCGCGTCGTCCGTCACCGACTGGATGATCGGGTCGTACGGGAACAGCGGGTCGCTCGGGAAGTACATCTGTGTCACCAGCCGCTGGGTGAACGCTGTACCGAAGAGTGAGAAGTGGATGTGGGCCGGCCGCCAGGCGTTGACGTGCTGGCGCCACGGGTACGGGCCCGGCTGGACGGTGGTGAAGCGGTAGAAGCCGCTGTCGTCGGTCAGCGTGCGGCCGACGCCCGTGAAGTTCGGGTCCAGCGGGGCGTCGTGCTGCTCGCGCTGGTGGGCGTAGCGGCCGGCCGAGTTCGCCTGCCAGACCTCGATCAGCTGGCCGCGCAGCGGACGGCCGTCACGGTCGAGGAGCCGGCCCTCGACGGTGATGCGCTCGCCGACCGGCTCGCCGTTGTGCTGCCGGGTGAGGTCGTTGTCGATCTCGGTGATGTCCCGCTCGCCGAAGGCGGGGGAGTGCAGCTCCACCAGCTCCGGGTCCTTGCTGACGTCGATCGCGATCGGCGGCTGCTTGGGGTGGCGCAGCACCGAGGAGCGGTAGGGCGTGTAGTCGCGGCGCGGCTGGTGCTCGACGGGGCCACCGTCGGCGACGCGCTTCTCGTAGGCGGCGCGCTCGGCCGCGATCTCCTGGTCGATGTCGTGCTGAGTGAGAGTCATGGGGGATCCCGCGTTTCCTTAACGTTCGAGGACGAGGGCGAGGCCCTGGCCGACGCCGATGCAGAGGGTTGCGACGCCGACGCCGCTGCCCTTGCGGGCTAGTTGGTGGGCGACGGTGCCGGCGAGGCGGGCTCCGGAGGCGCCGAGGGGGTGACCCAGGGCGATGGCACCGCCCTGGGGGTTGAGGATCGCCGGGTCGAACTCGGGCCATTCGGCGACACAGCCCAGCACCTGGGCGGCGAAGGCCTCGTTCAGTTCCAGGACCGACAGGTCGTCGAACGTCCTGCCCGCCTTGGTGAGGGCTCGGTTGACGGCTTCGACGGGGGCGAGGCCGAAGTAGTCGGGGTCGAGGGCGTGCACGCCGGTGGTGGAGATCCGGGCGAGCGGTTCGCGGCCGGTGGCCTTCAGTCCCTCCTCGTCGACGAGGAGCAGGGCGGCGGCTCCGTCGTTGAGGGGCGAGGCGTTGCCCGCGGTGACCGTGCCGTTCTCCTCGCGGAAGGACGGCTTGAGCTTCGCCATCGCCGCGCGGGAGGCGTCGGCCCGTACGGACTCGTCGGCGGCGAAGAGGAGCGGGTCGCCCTTGCGCTGCGGGATGGACACGGGGGCGAGCTCGGCATCGAAGAGACCCCGCTGCTGGGCCGCGGCCGCCTTCTGGTGCGAGGCCAGCGCGTACTCGTCCTGCTGCTCGCGGCTGATCTTGTGCTTCTCGGCGATGAGTTCGGCCGACTCGCCCAGCGGGACGGTCCATTGCGGTGCCATCCGCGGGTTGACCATGCGCCAGCCCAGGGTGGTGGAGTACAGCTCCGTGTGAGCGGCGGGGAAGGGCTTGTCGGACTTGGGCAGCACGTACGGCGCCCGGGTCATCGACTCGACGCCGCCGGCCACGGCGATGTGCGCGTCGCCGGCGGCGATGGCGCGGGCCGCCTGGATGACTGCCTCCAGGCCGGAGGCGCACAGCCGGTTGACGGTGACGCCGGGCACGGAGGTGGGAAGGCCGGCGAGGAGCGCGGCCATCCTGCCCACGTTGCGGTTCTCCTCGCCGGCGCCGTTGGCGTTGCCGAAGTAGACGTCCTCGATGAGGGCCGGGTCCAGGTCGGGGGTGCGGACGAGGAGTTCACGCAGGGCGTGGGCGGCCAGGTCGTCCGGGCGGACGGAGGCGAGGGTGCCGTTGTAGCGTCCGATCGGGGAGCGGACCGCGTCCACGATGTAAACGGTGTTCACAGCAGATTCTCCGCGACGGTGAGTTTTGCGTCGGTCTTGGCGATGATCTCGTCAACGGCCACGCCTGGAGCGGTCTCGACGAGAACCAGCCCGTCCTGTGTCACGTCGATGACGCCGAGGTCGGTGATGACCCGGTTCACACACGCCTTGCCCGTGAGCGGCAGCGCGCACTCGGTGAGGATCTTCGCCGAGCCGTCCTTGGCGTTGTGGGTCATCACCACGATGACCGTGCGGGCCCCGTGCACGAGGTCCATCGCGCCGCCGATCCCGGTGATCATCTTGCCGGGGATGGCCCAGTTCGCCAGGTCACCGGAGGCGGAGACCTGCATGGCGCCGAGCACGGCGACATCGATGTGCCCGCCGCGGATCATCGAGAAGGAGAGCGCCGAGTCGAAGAAGGACGCGCCCGGCAGGACGGTGACGGTCTCCTTCCCGGCGTTGATCAGGTCCGGGTCGACCTGGTCCTCGGTGGGGTAGGGGCCGGTGCCCAGGATGCCGTTCTCCGACTCCAGGATCACCTCCACACCCTCGGGGAGGTAGTTCGGGATCAGCGTCGGCAGACCGATGCCGAGATTGACGTACTGCCCGTCCTGGAGTTCGCGCGCGGCCCGCGCCGCCATCTCTTCCCGTGTCCACGCCATGGCTAGCCCACCGTCCCTCGTGCCTCGGGCGCGGAAACCGTGCGCCGTTCGATGCCCTTGTCCGCCGCCTGCTCCGGGGTGAGCGCGACGACATGCTGCACGAAGATCCCCGGCAGATGCACCGCGTCCGGATCGATCTCACCGGGCTCCACGAGTTCCTCGACCTCGGCGATCGTGACCTTGCCCGCCATCGCCGCGAGGGGGTTGAAGTTGCGGGAGGACTTGTTGAACACCAGGTTCCCGTGCCGGTCCCCCTTGGCCGCCCGCACCAGGGCGAAGTCGGTACGGATGCCGCGCTCCAGCACGTACTCGGTGCCGTCGAACTCCCGTACCTCCTTCGGCGGTGAGGCGAGCGCGATCCCGCCGGAGCCGTCGTAGCGCCAGGGCAGTCCGCCGTCGGCGACCTGTGTGCCCACTCCGGCGGGGGTGTAGAAGGCGGGGATGCCGGCGCCGCCGGCCCGCAGCCGCTCGGCGAGCGTGCCCTGCGGGATCATCTCGACCTCCAGCTCCCCGGACAGGTACTGGCGGGCGAACTCCTTGTTCGCGCCGATGTAGGAGCCGGTCACCCGGGCGATGCGCCCTGCCGCGAGCAGCACGGCCAGGCCGGACTCCATCGCCCCGCAGTTGTTGGAGACGACCGACAGCCCGGACACGCCGCGCTGGTACAGCGCCTGGATCAGCACGTTCGGCACACCGCTCAGCCCGAAACCACCCACCGCCAGCGACGTGCCGTCACCCACATCGGCCACCGCCTCTAGGGCCGTGGCGACCACCTTGTCCATCCGAGAAGCCCCATCCCTTCCGAGCTCTCAGCACCCGGAATAGTCAGGGCACTGATTATTTATACGAGGTTGGCCCTCACGCTGCCACTGGAGCGAGAAGCCGTCAAGACCTCGGTAAATGCGAAACCCATGACCCGTTCATCCCGAAGACAGCCCCACCTCGGTCCGGTATTGTTCAGTGCACCGACGATTACGACCAGGGAGCGCGCATGGGCGCCGTGGACCTCACCACCCACCCCGGGCATCTGGCCCGGCGGCTCCAGCAGGCGCACTACCTGCTGTGGAACACGATGGTCTCCGAGGAGATCACCTCGCCCCAGTTCGCCGTCCTCAACGCGCTCGTCGCCGAGCCGGGCCTGGACCAGCGGACGGTGGGGGAGCGGGTGGGGCTCGACCGGTCCACGATCGCCGAGGTGATCAGCCGGCTCGGCCGCCGCGGGCTGCTCGACAAGGTCCGCGATCCGCAGGACGGCCGCCGCTTCCTGCTGCGCCTCACGGACGAGGGGCTGCGCACGCACAAGAAGCTGACCGTGCGCACGGCTCGGATGAACCAGGTCTTCCTGGCCCCGCTCGCCACCGATGAGCAGGCACTCTTCTTCGATCTGATCCGGCGCGTCGCGGACGCGGCCGAGGGGCTCCGCAACCCCTCGGAACCCCTCGTCGCACAATCCTGATCCTCGGTCCGGACGGTCACGCGCCCGTTCGTCGGCCGGTTCGTCGGCCCGCTCGCGCCCGTCGCTCAGGACGCGTTCGCGAACACCACCCACACCTGACCGTGCTGGAAGTTCACCGGCTTCCCGTCGTTGGTCGTGAACGTCGTGCCGTCCGTGGCCTTCGGACGCTTCCAGTCGACGTCGTAGGCGCGCCCGTCGCGCAGCACCCGCGCCTTCCCGGAGCCCACCGTCTCGGTGTACGGCGTGTTCTTGCCCAGGGAGTCGTGGAAGGTGGACTTGCGCACCTTCACGTACTGCACGACGACCGTCCCGGCCGCGACCGGCTTCCCGTCCGTCGTCTCGGCGGCCTTGCCGTCCATGGCGACGAGCCAGCGGTGCCGGCTCTCGGACCAGGTGAAGGTGTGCCGGGCCGCGAAGTAGCGCACCGTCTGCGAGGTGGTGGCCTTGCCGCCGGCCGGGGCGGCGCCGAAGCGGAAGCCGGTCGTCAGGGCCTGCGCCCCGGGGGCGGAGGCCATCAGCCGGTGGGGCCGCAGATACAGGTTGTGCGGCGAGGGACGGTACTTGCCGCGGAAGTACGCGCCGGCCGCCTTCTCGGGTGGCACCGCCTGCAAAGGAGCCTTGTCGATCAGGGGCAGTAGCTTGCCCTGCGCCCCGGAGAAGGCGAGCGTCGGCCGGTTGAACTGGCGCAGCAGCTCCAGATCGCTCTCACGTGCGCTGCGCACCGGCCCGATGGACTCGGGCAGCTTCGTCGCGTACACCGCCATCAGGCGGCTCAGTCCGCCCTCGACCTCCTCGACGTACACGACGTCGGCGGCGTTCAGGCCCGTGTGGGACCGGGCGGCACGGGCGTTGTCGATCTTCACGGCGAGCACCGAGGGGCTGTCCGCGCGGCTCTCGTTCCTGTCCCCGCTCTGGTTCGACGACGAGGGCGCAGGTGTCTTGCCGCGGCCGTCGTCACGCCGCCCGTCGGACGTCGTGCAGCCCGCTGCGAGGGAAGCCGTCAGTGCGGCGGCCAGCAGCCCCGCCATGGTCGTGGCGCGTCTCGTGCGCGTCCCTCGTCGCCTGCCCACCGTCGCCACCCGCAGCCACCCGCCCAGTCCGTGTCATCAATTGTGCGCTTATCTGTTCATAGGTGCACATACCCGCTCGGTGACGACCGGCCCCGTGAATCCGCCGATCGGCCCACACCGCCGACCCGTCGGCCGTACGAGCGATTCGGCGCGGGAGCGCGGGGGTACCCGGCGCCCACCGCACCAGCGGACGCACACGCCACGGAGGGAGCGCGGGGCGATGAGGGCAGTGACCTGGCAGGGCAAGCGCGACGTGCGCGTGGAGAACGTGCCCGATCCGACGATCCAGGAGCCGACCGACGCGGTCATCCGCATCACGTCCACCGGACTGTGCGGCTCCGACCTGCACTTGTACGAGGTACTGACGCCGTTCATGACTCCGGGGGACATCCTCGGGCACGAGCCGATGGGCATCGTCGAGGAGGTCGGCGCCGGGGTCCCGGACCTTCAGGCGGGCGACCGGGTCGTGGTGCCGTTCCAGATCGCCTGCGGCAACTGCTGGATGTGCCTGACCGGACTGCCGACCCAGTGCGAGACCACCCAGGTCACCGGCGAGGGCATGGGCGCCGCCCTGTTCGGCTACACCCGTCTGTACGGCGCGGTGCCGGGCGCCCAGGCCGAGTACCTGCGCGTCCCCCAGGCGCAGTACGGCCCGATCAAGATCCCGGAAGGGCCGGACGACGACCGGTTCGTCTACCTCTCCGACGTGCTGCCCACCGCCTGGCAGGCGGTCCGCTACGCCGAGGTCCCGGAAGGCGGCAGCGTCGCCGTGCTCGGCCTCGGTCCCATCGGCGACATGGCCTGCCGGGTCGCCCGGTTGCAGGGCGCCGAGCAGGTGTTCGGCGTGGACCTGGTGCCCGAGCGACTGCGACGGGCACGCGCGCGGGGTGTCGAGACGTACGACCTGAGGAGCTTCGACGACGAGAAGGAACTCGTGGCCGCCATCCGCGACATGACGGACGGCCGCGGCCCCGACGCCGTGATCGACGCGGTCGGCACCGAGGCCCACGGCAGTGCCGCCGCCAGGCTGGCCCAGTCGGCCTCGGCGATGCTGCCCCGCAAGATCAGCGGTCCGTTCGCCGAACGCTTCAGCGTCGACCGGCTCGCCGCCCTCCACACCGCCATCGACCTGGTGCGGCGCGGCGGCACGATCTCCCTGTCCGGCGTGTACGGCGGCATGGCGGACCCGATCCCGCTGCTCACCCTGTTCGACAAGCAGATCCAGATCCGGATGGGGCAGGCCAACGTGCGCCGCTGGACCGACGACATCCTGCCGTTCCTGACCGACGAGGACCCCCTCGGCGTCGACGACTTCGCCACCCACCGCGTGCCGTTGAGTGACGCCCCGCACGCGTACGAGATGTTCCAGCGCAAGCAGGAGGGCGCGGTCAAGGTGCTGATGAAGCCCTGAGCCCCGCTCCGCTCTGCCGGTCGCGCCCGGCGGACGCGGACGCCCGTCAGGTCTGCGGCGCCCGTCAGGTCCGCGGCGCGAAGATCTCCGCCAGGTCGTAGCGGACCGGCTCCTCCAACTGCGCGTAGGTGCAGCTCTCGGGGGTCCGGTCCGGGCGCCAGCGGCGGAAGCGGGCCGTGTGCCGGAAGCGGGCACCGTTCTCCATGTGGTCGTACGCCACCTCGGCCACCCACTCCGGTCGCAGCGGCACCCAGGACAGGTCCTTCTTGCCCGACCAGCGGCTCGGCGCGCCCGGCAGCCGGGCCGACTCATGGGCCGCCTCGTCGGCCCATGCCCCCCACGGGTGCCCCGCGACATCCGCCATGCGCAGCGGCTCCAGCTCCTCGATCAGTTCGGCACGCCGCTTCATGGGGAAGGCCGCCGACACACCCACGTGCTGGAGTGCGCCCCGGTCGTCGTAGAGACCGAGCAGCAGGGAGCCCACGATCGGCCCGCTCTTGTGGAGGCGGTAGCCCGCGACGACGACGTCCGCGGTCCGCTCGTGCTTGATCTTGAACATGGCCCGCTCGTCCTGGCGGTAGCGCAAGGTGAGCGGCTTGGCGATGACACCGTCCAGACCGGCGCCCTCGTACTGCTCGAACCATCCCTGGGCCGTGTCGATGTCGGTGGTCGCCGGCGCCACATGGACCGGCGC
>NZ_JBHVGZ010000044.1:0-83572 GCF_042800355.1 Streptomyces sp. NPDC057623 | reverse complement strand
GCGCCTTCGGCGCGCCGCCGGATGCGGCTTGCCGCACCCCGGCCCGGCATGCGGCCTTCGGCCGGTCCGGTCCGGGGCGCCGCCGCCCCGGCGCGCGGAGCAGGCGACGCCAGAAAGTGAGCCGATTCACCACAGCCCACCTGGTCTGTCCTCGCCGGTGGACTCTGGCCCGTGCTCACGGCCTCCAGCACCTCAGCTACCGATCCGCACTCGGACGTCTCACCGGCCAGCTCCAAGACCCAGCCCCGCCCGGCATCAGGCAACCCAGCCCCGCCGGAGACCACCGGCCGAACTTGCCCGGGGTTCAACCCTCTTGGGCTGGGGCCGACGGCCTACGAGGCTTTAGGCAGCCACCATGGAGCGAGCCTCTAAGAACAGGGGGCCGATCGGGCTATTGCGGGCAGGTCCCAAAGACTGCCCGATCCGCAGGGCAGCGTAAGGCCCCCTGTTCACTCGCTCCATGGCAGCTCCCGCCCAAAGCCTCTACGGCCGGCGGCGTGCCCACGCGCGCCATCACAGCGGCCCACGCCCGCAGACAGCAGAGCCCCGCCCATGCGTCACGGGGGACGTACGCACAGACGGGGTAGCCGACGCGCTGGGTACTGCTTCACCATCGCTCAGCGAGCCGGGGTCATTCCTCAGGGGCCACGAGCGCCACGGCGACTACTCCCGCTTCCTGGTAAGCCACGCCAGCAATCCAGCGTTCTCCGCCAGGACCCTGCGACGGAAGGCTTCCACCTCGGGGTCACTCACGTTCCATGAGTGGTCGCGGGGGTGGTCCAGGTAGAGCCAGCACGCGTCGCCGTCCGCTCCGCCCTCGATCTCGCAGTGCGTCAGCGACTCGAACCGCATGGTTCCGCCGTCCGGTGCCCATCGCACCCACAATGCTTCTTCCGGCTTGTGCTCCCAGTCCCACGCGAAGGCGGCATGTTCGTCTCCATGCCACAGGCCGAGTTCGCACCGAACAGCGCCGGGGGCTTCTTCAAGTTGGTGGCCGGTGACAAGGCCCTGTCCGGCGAGAATGGCTATCGTCAGTTCGGCAATCGGCACTTCGGCCGTGGCGGTGCACTGACGCATCAGTCGTCCCGCGTCACACGGGCGTGATCGGCCGCGACAACGCCGTCCGGGGTCGTCCGGACGTGCGCAGGCGACGCCAGCAGATGCGCCGCCACCTTCTGCACCACATCGGCGTTCCACGTCCCCATGGCCACCATCGGACGACCGTCCGGCGCCACACGCGGAGCCAGCCAGCGAAGATCCCGCCTCGGAACCCCGACCGCCAGCAAGGCCCGGACCAACACCTCATGCGCATCAGCAGCAGCCCTCTTGCTGCTCTTGTAGACCTCCATCGGAATCACGAGCACCGCCCCCTGCCCCGGTGCGGATGATTCCGGATCTCGATATTGAGATCCGAGACCTTGGACATGTCACACTTCGCTCGTGCTTCCGAACGCTGACTGTCCAACGCTTGGCACACATCGCAATCCACCACAGGCTCAGGGTCACCATCGAGCCTCAGCGGCAGTTCAACGGGCGGACTCGGGTAGGTCCTGGGCAAGGTCATGTGCTCACCCCCATCCACTGGCGCAACGTGGAAATCTGGCTGTACGTGTCATGTCGTCAACCCCCACATAGTTGGTGGCCACGCCTACAACCTCCCCTTAAGACCTGTCTCAACTGCCCTTAATAAAGCGGGAGTTGACGTCACGTAGCCGCTGCGAGGCACCCACTCCGGGGCGAGTCGCCAGAAGCCCCCGGCTTCTATGAGTGCAGCCAACTCCGCCACGTCGCCAGCCGGGGCCGAAGCTGTCTCTTGATCGGACACGACCGCTCCTCTCCGTAGCGCTTCCACTACTAAGTAGGTTCAGCGTGTCCCTGCGGCGCTACGATCAACAGAGGCTTCGCGGTGACAGATGCGCTGGTCACCGTGACAACGCGCCCTGTCACACGGAGGCTTGGGGATGACGGTCGAAGAACAGGACCTCAAGGAAAAGGACTCGATGCTGACGTTCTTCGGGTCCGAGGTGCAGCGGTTGCGGGGCAGGAAGGGGGTGTCTCAGGATGCGCTGGCCAAGGCAACTCACTGCACGAGAACCCTGGTCAACAAGATCGAGAACGCGGTCAGGGTGCCGTCGAAGGACTTCGCCAAGTACGCCGACGAATTCCTTGACGCTGAGGGACACTTGAGTCGGCTGTGGCCGCTCGTCATCCTCTACGCGTACCCGAGCTGGTTCCGACCGTTCGTCGAGCTGGAGAAACAGGCAGCGGTCATCCGTACGTTCGAGCACACCCTCGTCCCCGGACTGCTACAGACCAGGGACTACGCCAGAGCGACTCTGACGGTCCGCCGTAACAACGACGTTGACACGCTGCTTGATGCTCGCATGGAGCGACAGACCATCCTCGAACGCGGCGACCCGCCTGAGCTGTGGGCCGTCGTACATGAAAACGCGTTGCGGCTGAGGGTGGGTGACGCCAGGGTGATGCGCGAGCAGCTGAACCATCTGCTGGACATGTCCGAACGGCCGTCCATTGTGATTCAGGTCGTTCCTTCCAGCGTCGGCGCCCACGCCGGTATCAACGGAGCCTTCCATACCCTCACCTTCAAAGAAGGCGTCAAGGGCGCCCCGGCGCTCCCAATCGTCCATGTCGACGGCTTCTTGAGGGGTCAGCTTTTGGCGGATCCGGCAGATTTCAAAGCGGCGGACCGGGCCTATGATCTGCTCATGGGCGATGCCCTGTCCGTGCAAGCGTCGATCGATCTGATCGCCGACGTCGTGAAGGAAACAACGTGATCCGCGCAAACAGTCTGCCCGAGGCGGCATGGCGCAAGAGCAGCTACAGCGGCGACAACGGCGGAGCGTGCGTCGAGGTTGTTGACGGTCTGCCCGTCGTGCCCGTCCGTGACTCGAAGAACAAGGAGGGCGCCGCCCTGACCGTGAGCCGCTCGGCTTGGGCTGCGTTCGTCGACTCGCTCTAACCCCCTGCACGACAAGGGCCCCTCCCACCACGATGTGCCTTGGGAGAGGGCCCTTCTCTGTCTGGCGCCGAGTGGTCTAAGGTCAGTCGAGAAAAGAAAGGTTGTTCAGTGGTCTTCGCCTGGCCGAAGGATTTCACTTTCGTCTGCCCGACCGAGATCGCGGCCTTCGGCAAGCTGAACGAGGAGTTCGCCGACCGCGACGCCCAGGTCCTCGGCTTCTCCGGTGACTCGGAGTTCGTCCACCACGCCTGGCGCAAGGACCACGACGACCTGCGCGACCTGCCGTTCCCGATGATGGCCGACTCCAAGCACGAGCTGATGCGCGACCTCGGCATCGAGGGCGAGGACGGCTTCGCCAAGCGCGCCGTCTTCATCGTCGACCAGAACAACGAGATCCAGTTCTCCATGGTGACCGCCGGCTCCGTCGGCCGTAACCCCAAGGAGGTCCTGCGGGTCCTGGACGCCCTCCAGACGGACGAGCTCTGCCCGTGCAACTGGAGCAAGGGCGAGGACACCCTGGACCCGGTCAAGCTGCTTGCCGGAGAGTGAGTGACATGTCCCTCGACTCCCTCAAGTCCCGCATTCCGGACTACGCCAAGGACCTGAAGCTCAACCTGGGCTCGGTCATCGGCAATTCGGACCTCCCGGCGCAGCAGCTGTGGGGCACGGTGCTCGCCACGGCGATCGCCGCGCGTTCCCCGATCGTGCTGCGCGAGCTGGCGCCGGAGGCGAAGGCGAACCTCTCGCCGGAGGCGTACAGGGCGGCGAAGTCCGCGGCCGCCGTGATGGCGATGAACAACGTCTTCTACCGGACCCGGCATCTGCTGTCCGACCACGAGTACGGCAACCTGCGCGCGGGGCTCCGTATGAACGTCATCGGCAACCCGGGTGTCGACAAGGTCGACTTCGAGCTGTGGTCGTTCGCCGTGTCCGCCATCAACGGCTGCGGTCTGTGCCTCGACTCGCACGAGCAGGTGCTGCGCAAGGCGGGCGTGGACCGCGAGACGGTTCAGGAAGCGTTCAAGATCGCGTCGGTGATCCAGGCGGTTGGCTCCACCCTGGAAGCCGAGGCCGTGCTGGCCGACGTCGAGTAGTCCCCGTCGCTCCGCGGACCCCGCTCACCCCGCGTGGGCGGGGTCCGCCGCGGTGCCCTCACCCTCGCTCCTGGGGGCCGCGCCCTCAGCCCCCTCTTCGGCCTGAACGTCCCCGTCCTCGACCGCCGGACGGGCTGGATGCCTCAGCACCGCCTCCTGCGAGTACGCCCGCAGATACCCCACGATCGTGTTCGTCACCGCCACCAGCGGTACGGCGACCACCGCGCCACCGATCCCGGCGACCATGCCCCCGGCCGCGACCGACAGCACCACCGCCAGGGGGTGCACACGGACCGCGCGTCCGAGGATGAACGGCTGGAGGATGTGGCCCTCGATCTGCTGGACCGCCAGCACCACCACGAGGGTCATGACCGCGGTGAAGATGCCCTGTGTCACCAGCGCCACGACCACGGCAAGGGCCCCGGACGCCACCGCGCCGACGAGCGGGATGAAGGAGAAGAGGAAGATGAAGACGGCCAGCGGGACGGCCATCGGGACGTCGAGGAAATAGATGCCGATACCGATGAAGACGGCGTCGATGAGGGCGACCAGGACCGTGCCGCGTACATACGCCGTGAGCGTCGCCCAAGCGCGCGGGCCGGCACCGGCGACGCCCGGCCGGGCCGCGGCGGGCACCAGCTTCAGCGTCCACTCCCAGATGCGCTTGCCGTCGTAGAGCAGGAAGAGCGTCGAGAAGGCGGCCAGCAGGATGCCGGTGAGTGCCTCGACGACGACCGTGACGCCTTCCAGCCCGGCCGAGGTGATCTCGTCGGTGTTGGCGCCGATCGCCTCCCGGAGGTTCTCGGCGATCTCGTTGATCTGTTTGTCGGTGACGTGGAAGGGGCTGTTGAGCAGCCAGTTGCGCAGCTCGTCGATGCCGTCCTGGACCTGGTCGGAGAGGTTGTCGATGTTCTCCATGACCTGCCAGGTCACGAACCAGCCCATCAGCCCGATGATGACGAACCCGAGGATCGCGGTCAGGGCGGTGGCGAGCCCGTGCGGCACCCCACGCCGCGTCAGCCAGGCCACCGAGGGCTGCATCAGCGCGGTGAGCAGCAGCGCGATGACGAAGGCGAACACGACGAGTTGAACGGCGCTGATGACCCGCATCAGCACCCAGACCGTGCCGGCCAGCACCAGCAGCCGCCAGCCGGCCTCGGCCGCGACCCGGACACCCCACGGCACGACCTGCGCGGGGTCGGGCCGGGGTGGCGGAGCCATGGGCGCGTAGTCGGGGGGCCTTGGGACGTGGTCGGCGGCCGGCGCGGGCGCGACGGCGGCGGACTCGGTCACGGCGTCGGCGGCGGGCCGTCGCGCCGGCTGGAGCTCGTCGGCCTCCCGTTCGACCGCGGCCCGGCGCTCGTTCAACCGCTCACTCATCTCGGTCAGTCCGGCCCCGAGCCGACCGAGCCACCCTGGCACTCGCGACATGATCCGTCCTCTTCCCCCGTCTCTCCTCACCACTCCCCCCGGAGTCGTCCGTCCGACCGTACATGTCCGGGGGCTCACAAGCGCGACAGCCCCTCACCAATGGACGGTGAGGGGCGACGCAGGGTTGAGAAGCGCGCCCCGAAGGGGCGCGGGGAACCGCGGCGAGGGCCTAGTACCAGTGGTTGGCCTGCCAGAAGGACCAGGCACCGCACGGGCTGTCGTAGCGGTCGTTCATGTAGTTCAGGCCCCACTTGATCTGGGTGGCCGGGTTCGTCTGCCAGTCCGAGCCGACGGACGACATCTTCGAACCGGGCAGGGCCTGGAAAAGTCCGTAGGCGCCCGACGAGGGGTTCACCGCCTGGTAGTTCCAGTCGGACTCGTGGTCCACGATGTTGCTGAAGCACTGGAACTGGTCGCTCGGCACGATCGATCGCGCCATCGACTGGATCTGCGAGATGCTGTACGAGCTCTGAATGGGGAAGTCGCCGGCGGAGGACCGGGAGGCCTTCGCCTCGGCCTCTTCGCGCTCCTTGGCTTCCTGCGCGGCCTTCTCGGCCTGTTCCTTCTTCTCGATCGCGGACTGAGCGGCTGCCTTGCGGGCCGACTCCTCCGCGTCCTTCTTGGCGGTCGCGTCCGCGGCGATGGCCTGGACGCTGGCCTGCGCCGTCAGGGACTCGGTCTGCACCTGGGCCTGCTGGCCCGCGGGTATGTCCGCGAGAAGCGTCGAATCGGCAGCCGTCGCTTCGGCGTCGTTGTTCTGCGCGGTGCTGCCCGAGGCAACGCCGACGACGCTTCCGACAGCGGTGACCGCGGTGGCAGAGGCCACTGCGAATCCCCTGACCGAAATCGGACTCACACGGTTTCCTTCCAGCATCGTCCGCTTCGGTGACCCTGGCGGACGCAATCGTGCCCCTGGCGCTGGCCTCCCAACTGCGGGGTCACGGGAGGCGCGGACCCGGTGGGCAACTCCCTCGAGGAGAGCGCCGCGTGGTGAACTCGGGCGGCATACGACGACGCTATGGAGTTGGCTGTGATGCTGCTGTGGTGCCGTACCGCTGGGGGTACAGGTGTGTCGTATGCGGGGCCTGACAGGAGTGAGACTCTGCCGTACCCCGACGCCGCAAGGCAATTCCGTGTTGCGTGTGAAAGCTCACACCTCGTTTGTCCCAGGGGTTTTACGGAAAGCCGCACACGCCGAGGCGCCGCCCGGATAGGCTCACTGCCTTTTCCGAACGGCGCCAACCAACGAGTAGCTACCGCAAGTTGAGCACTTGGGTCAGATCTGCCCGTCCTCCAGCATTTCGGTCACAAGGGCGGCGATCTGGGACCTCTCGGACCGCGTCAGCGTGACGTGGGCGAAGAGGGGATGTCCCTTCAGCTTCTCCACGACGGCGACGACACCGTCGTAGCGCCCGACCCTGAGGTTGTCCCGCTGGGCCACGTCATGGGTCAGAACGACCCGCGAGTTAGCACCAATTCGGGACAGAACAGTCAGCAGGACATTCCTTTCCAGTGACTGTGCCTCGTCCACGATCACAAACGCGTCATGGAGCGAGCGCCCGCGGATGTGGGTGAGTGGCAGCACCTCCAGCATTCCCCGCGCGGTGACCTCTTCGATGACCTCGCGGCTGGTGACCGCGGACAGCGTGTCGAAGACCGCCTGCGCCCAGGGGCTCATCTTCTCGGCCTCGGAGCCGGGCAGATAGCCGAGTTCCTGCCCGCCCACCGCGTACAGCGGCCGGAAGACCATCACCTTCTGGTGCTGACGGCGTTCGAGCACCGCCTCCAGGCCGGCGCACAGCGCGAGTGCCGACTTGCCCGTGCCGGCCCGGCCGCCCATGGACACGATCCCGACGTCCGGGTCCAGCAGCAGGTCGAGCGCGATCCGCTGCTCGGCGCTGCGCCCCTTGATGCCGAACGCCTCCCGATCGCCGCGCACCAGACGGACGTTGCCCTCGGGCGTGATCCGGCCCAGCGCCTTGCCGCGCTCGGAGTGGATCGTCAGTCCGGTGTGCACGGGAATGTCGGAGGCTTCGGGGACATAGATGTGACCTTCCTCGAAGAGGATGTCCACCTGTTCGCCCGGCAGGGTCAGTTCGGACATTCCGGTCCAGCCGGACGAGTCCGTGATGGCGAGCTCGGCGCGGTACTCCTCGGCGAGGAGCCCGACGGACGAGGCCTTGATCCTGAGCGGGAGGTCCTTCGACACGACGGTGACGTCGAATCCCTCGGCCTGGAGATTACGAGCGACCGCGAGGATGCGGGAGTCGTTGTCCCCCAGGCGGTAGCCGGTCGGCAGCACGCTGGGGTCCGAGTGGTTGAGCTCGACACGGACGGTCCCGCCGAGGTCCCCGATCGGGATGGGGGCGTCGAGACGGCCGAACCTCACCCGGAACTCGTCCAGCAGCCGCAGTGCCTGCCGGGCGAAGTAGCCGAGTTCGGGATGGTGCCGCTTGGCCTCCAGTTCCGTCACCACGACGATGGGGAGCACGACCTCGTGCTCGTCGAAGCGGTTCAGGGCGTTCGGGTCGGCCAGCAGGACGCTGGTGTCGAGAACGTAGGTGCGCCGGTCAGGCATACGGCGCTTTGTGCTGGTCACCACGGAAGGACGTACCCCCTCGGATGAGGTCGGGGAGCGACGGAGTGGAGCTGGACCGGTCGTCGGCCGCTCTGCACGGGCCGAAAACCGGCCCCCCGCGTCTTCTTCCGTGCCGTGACCGCACGGTGGGGCTGGTGCAAAGGGCCTCCCGGGCGGACGGCCCCGTGCCGTCCGCTGAGATACGACACCCGTGGTTCGGGTGTCGACCTGCTTGGCTTATGCCCTCGAACATGCGCCGCCATGCTTACGCATATGACGGCGCCCTGGTGAACTCCTCGTTACTTCCGCCCCAAATGCGGTACTCACGCCCGAGCTGGGCAAGCGGTGTTTCAGCCGCCGTAACGCCGGTGGCGCGCCGCGTAGTCACGCAGGGCGCGCAGGAAGTCCACCTTGCGGAAGGCCGGCCAGAAGACCTCGCAGAAGTAGTACTCCGAATGGGCCGTCTGCCACAGCATGAATCCGGACAACCGCTGCTCGCCGCTGGTCCGGATGACGAGGTCGGGGTCGGGCTGGTCGCCGGTGTAGAGGTGGCTGCCGATCAGGTCGACGCTGACGGACTCGGCGAGGTCTTCCATCGAGGTGCCCTTGTCGTGGGCGTCGACGATCATCGAGCGCACGGCGTCGGCGATCTCCTGGCGGCCGCCGTAGCCGATGGCGACGTTGACCAGTATCCCGTCGACGTGCGCGGTGGTTTCCTCGGCTTCCTTGAGGGTGGTCTGCATTCCGGACGGCAACAGATCCGGCGTGCCGACGTGGTGCACGCGCCAGCGGCCGTCGGCGGCGAGGGTGCGGACGACGTCCTCGATGATCCCGAGGAGCGGGCCGAGCTCGTCCTGCGGCCGGTCGAAGTTGTCCGTCGACAGCAGCCAGAGGGTGACGACCTCGACGTCCGTCTCGGAGCACCAGCCGAGGAACTCCTCGATCTTCTCCGCACCGGCGCGGTGACCGTGGACGGTGGTGGAGCCGGAGGCCTTCGCCCAGCGCCGGTTGCCGTCCATGATCACGCCGATGTGCTTGGGCACCTGAGCGTGGTCCAGGTGACCTTCCACCCGGCGTGCGTACAGCCTGACCAGCAGGCCCCGCAGCTTGTCGCGCAGGTTCACGTGATTGTCAGCCCCTCCGTACGAATGCGGTCCCCGCGCATGGAGCGTACCGGGGTTTGCGGTCGGCGCGTCTTCGGAGGTGCGGGCGGGTTGTCGGCGCCTTGGGCGAGGGAGGTGTCCGGTGGGCGTCGACGCCCCCTGGTCCGGGGACAAAAAACGGGCCGGTCCGTGGGGGGGGAGACGGACCGGCCCGAGGGGGGGTTTCCACCATAACCCTTCGTAAGTGATGCTGCGTGCATCGGCGTGCCACAACTACTCTCCGAAATCGCTCGGCGACGGCCCGGTAGCCGCGAGAGGGCCTCTTTGTGGCTGATTCATGGCTGGAGTGGGGCGTTTTCCCAGGGGAAACGGGCGGGAAGCGGCTGGATGCGGTGGGTTTGCCGCATCTTGAGCACCGCTCGGCGACTTGTCCGCGCTTCCCTCCCCCGGGTGACCCCGACCGCGAACGTCGACTTGACGGGGCTCGGGACTCGCGGGGCGAAAGCGATTTCGATGCGACGCGCGTCCAGCTGGGGCATGTGTCGGGGCGCGGCACCGCGCAGCCCCCTCCGCCGCGCGGTGCCGCCGCGCAGCTTTGCTTACGCGAATTACCTTGGTCCGAACTTACGTGAGGGGTAAAGGGAAAGCGAGTCAGCCTCCATAACAATGTGGGAAAGGTGAGGGTTCCTTGGATGCGCAGGGGCCCTGGGGGCCTTCGCGTGCGGATGCACGGTTTGCACCAGGCGGTGTCCAGCGCCCGTGCCTGACCTGTATGCGGCCTACCGTCGTCCCATGACCGCACACACGAGCAGGACGATCACGTGGGACGAGGCGAGTGCGCGGCGGATGGAGCGGCAGTTCCTGGCCCGTCCCGCCGAGCGCGGCACACCCGTGGCCGAGGTGGCCGGGGCGATGCTGGGCGCGCATGCGCAGGTGCTGTCCGCGGCCGAGGTGTCGGTGGGGGTGAGGGCCGCCGGGCTGACCCGGGCGGACGTACGGGCCGCGCTCTGGGACGACCACTCCCTGGTGAAGACGTTCGGCCCGCGCGGAACCGTGCATCTGCTCCCCGCCGCCGAACTGCCCCTGTGGTGCGGTGCGCTCACCGCGATTCCGACGGGTCCGAGCGCGTTCCCCCCGGATGTCCGGGTGACGGAGGAACAGGCGGAGCAGATCGTGGCGGCGATCGGGGACGCCCTCGACGGAGTGTGCCTGACCGTGGAGGAGCTCGGCGAGGAGGTCGTGGCGCGCACCGGTCCATGGGCCGGTGACCGGGTGATGCCCGCCTTCCAGGACCTGTGGCCGCGCTGGCGGCAGGTAGTGCACCGGGCCGGCCAGTCGGGCGCGCTGTGCTTCGGCCCGAACCGGGGGCGAAAGGTGACGTACACGCGGCCGCCGGCGTTCGAGCCGGGAGCGGTGTCGGGGCAGACGGCCCTGCGTGAACTCGTACGGCGGTACCTGAGCGCGTACGGCCCGGCGGCGCCTCGGCACTTCGCCAAGTGGCTGGCGGCGCCCGCGGGGTGGGCGGTTTCCCTGTTCAGGGAGCTGGCGGAGGCCGGTGAGGTCGAGGAGGTCGCGTTCGAGGGAGAGGCGGCCTGGGTGGTGGCGGGTGACGCCGGGTTCCCGGAGGGGCAGGTGCGTGGCGTGCGGCTGCTGCCGTACTTCGACGCGTACGCCATCGCCGCGCAGCCCCGGGAGTCCCTCTTCCCCGGGGAGGCGTACCGACGGGGCCTGGCGGGCGGCCAGGCGGGGAACTTTCCGGTGCTGTTGGTGGACGGAGTGGTGGCGGGGGTCTGGCATCAGCGGCGCCAGGGACGTCGTACGACGGTGACGGTGGAGCTGATCGGGCGGGGACTGACGGCACGGCAGGAGCGGGAGCTGGGTGAGCAGGCGGAGCGGGTCGGGGAGGTGCTGGAGGCGCGGGCGGAGTTGGTGGTCGGGAAGGTGACGGTCGGTCCGCACGCGTAGGGGGGAGGCGGCTCAGGCGTCGGCGTCGGGCTTGCGGGCCTCGAAGAGGTGGCGGGTGCTGTACGCGACGAAGGGGCCCTCGGTCTCGATCCGCTCGTGCAGGGCGCGGAGCTGGGGTCGGTACGCCTCGACGGTGAAGCCGGGAACCATCCAGATGACCTTCCGCAGAAAATGAACCACGGCGGCGATGTCGTGGAACTCCATGCGCAGCCGCTCGGCCCGCACGTCGACGACCTCCAGTCCGGCCGCCTCGGAGCCGGCGCGCTCGCGGTCGGGGTGGCGGGCGCCGCTCTGCTCCGCCGGGAGGGGCCCGAGGAAGTACTCGACGAGTTCGAAAGCGCTGCGGGGCCCGACATGCTGGGCGAAGTAGCCGCCGCCGGGCGAAAGGACGCGGGCGATCTCGTCCCAGTGCGGGCTGACCGGGTGCCGGCTGACGACGAGGTCGAAGGTGTCGTCGGCGAAGGGCAGCGGGACGTCCTCGGGGGCGGCCACGACGGCGACGCCGTGCGGCCGCAGAAGGGCGGTGGCCTTGGCGACGTTCGGCGGCCAGCCCTCGGTGGCGACGGCGAGGACGGGTTGCTCGGGAGCGGCGCGGCGCAGGGCGAAGTCGAGTACCTCTCCTCCCCCGGTCTGGATGTCGAGGGCGGCGCTCACGCGGGACAGCCGCCCGGCGAGCGAGGTGGCGTATCCCCATGACGGCCGGGCCTCGGTGGCGCGTCCCTCGAACCAGGAGAAGTCCCAGCCCTCGGTGGGCACGGCGGCGCCTTCCGCGACCAGGTCCTCGAAGGTACGGGTGGGCTGCGACTCCTTCATACGGTGATCGTCTCAGGGGGCCGTCGGTGGGCGCCCCTGATTTTCCGCGGCGCCGGGGAGAACGAGCAGCATGTGTTCGTCGTCGCCGTGGCGGACCGTACCGGCGTGCTGGAAGCCGTGCCGTTCGAGGACCCGTACGGACGCGGTGTTGCCGTGGAAGGGGTCGGCGTACAGGGGGCGGGTCCCGTCGAGTTCGAGGAAGAGGGCGAGGGCCCTGGTGCCGATGCCCCGGCCCCAGTACGGCCGCCCGAGCCAGTAGCCGAGGAAGCGGCGGTCGCCGTCCCACCAGGAGACGACGCTGCCGGCCGCGTCGTCCCCGACCACGACCGTGCGCACGAGGCAGCTCTCGTCCCCGAGCACGCCCGTCCGCCAGTGCTTCATGAAGGCGTCGCGCGGCCGGGGCGTGAATCTCGACCGGCGGACGGCCTCCGGATCGTGCTCGTAGGAGAGGAACGCCTCGAGGTCGGCGTCCAGCACCTCTCGCAGGCGTACGGCGGCGTGGTCGTCGCCCTGCTCATCGCTCGCGTCCGTCATGTCCAGGAGTGTGGCAGGAGCCACTGACAACGCCGCTTCCCGTCGGCCGGGGCGGGGCCGTACGGCCCGCGGACCCTGCGGCTCACGGCACCAGCGGCCGCACTTCCTCCGCCGTGAACCGGATGAACCCCTCCGGATCGGGCTCGTCCCCCGTCGGCTGGAGGACCACGGTGTCCGCACCCGCGTCCGCGAGGCGCCGCACGGCCCGCGCGACGGTGCGCGCGTCACCGGCGACACCGAGGTCGGGCACGGATTCCAGCCCCTCCTCCGCGAGCTCGGCCCGCAGACGGGCAGGCCCGTCGGCGCCGGTGGCGGTCAGGAGGTAGACGACGACCTGGTGCGGCGCGTCCTGGGTACGTCCTGCCGACTCCCGCCCCTCGTCGATGAGTTGCCGTGCCCGCCGTACCCCGTCGGGCGGGGTCGAGGCGGTGAGCAACGTCCCGTCGGCCGCCTCCCCGGCGAGTCGCAGCGAGCGGGGCCCGGTGGCCCCGGCGATGACGGGCACCGGCTCGGCGGGCGGCCAGTCCAGGGCGACGTCGTCGAGCATCACATACCGCCCCTCGACGGTCACCCGCTCCCCGCGCAGCAGGGTCCGCAGCACGTCGAGGTGCTCCCGCAACAGGGTCACCGGCGACTCGACCCGCGCCCCGACCGACCCCATCCAGTCCTGCACGCCGTGCCCGACCGCGAGGATCGGCCGCCCCGGGAACATCCGGTGCAGGGTCGCGGCCTCCATCGCGGTGACGGCGACGTTCCGCAACGGCACGGGCAGCAGTCCCACACCGATCCTGATCCGCTCGGTCCAGGCGAGGGCGGCCGCCGCGGCGGAGATCCCGCCCTCCCGGAAGCAGTCCTCCCAGAGCCAGAGCTCTTCGAGACCCGCGCTGTCGGCGAGCCGGGCGACGGACCGGAGTCGTTCGGGGGCCAGCTGGGGACGGAATACTGCGCCGAGTCCGGTCATGCGATCTTTCCTACCCGGGTAGCACTCGCCGGACAACCCGAGTTCGGAAACGGAGTCCTGGAGGTGACTGCGGATGGGACGGCAGTGGCGTGACGGCCGCGGGGCGCTGGTCGTGCACGGGGAGCGGGGTGACGTCCCGGTCCCCCTGGAGATCGCCTCGTCGTACCGTGCCCGCACGCGGGGGCTCCTGCGGCGTGACTCCGTCGACGGGGCGATGCTGCTCACGCCCGCCGGCGGCGTGCACACCTTCCGCATGCGCATCGCCATCGACGTCGCCTACCTCGACCGTGGGCTGAACGTCATCGCCGTACGCACCATGAAGCCGGGGCGGCTGGGCCGTCCCCGGCTGCGGTCGCGGCACGTGCTGGAGGCGGAGGCCGGGGCGATGGCGGAGTGGGGGCTGGTGACGGGAGCGCGGGTGACGGTCACCGGCGCCGCTCGTCCCCTCTCCTGAGCCCCGTCCGCACCCACGGGCTCCCCCGTCGGCCGACGCGCGCTCAACCGCGGGACACGGTGCCCCCGTCGGCCCCCGGCGACCCATGGCCCCCGGCGTCCCGGCTCAGCTCGTGACGGTGCCCGGCGTCCTCCCGGCTCACCTCGTGGTGACCCCCGTCGGGCCGCGGCAGGGGCTTGAGGTCGACCTGGATGCGGTGGGTGGCGTCACGGCTCACCGAGCCGCCGAGCCGGGCCTCGACCACGCCGAGGCGCAGTCCCGCCCCGCCCTCACCGGCCCGGTGGAACTGGACCGAGAACTCCAGGCTGACCTGCTCCACGCTGAACCGCCAGTCGCTCGCCACGCCCTCGGCCTGGGCCCGTGCCAGCTCCGCACGGACCGTGCCGATGGCCTCCGCGAGCCCGACCGGTTTCGGGTCCCTCATGCCGTCCCCCAAGCCGTCCGCCATGTCGTCCACCCCGCCAACTCACCCTCGGCTTGCCTTGATTGGCCGATCCAACCTGGTCATGAGTCTAGGGACGCACCATGCTCCACGCGTAGTGTGAAGCGTTATGGGGGAGTTACGCGCAGACTGGAGGCTCAGGTTGCGGCGCGGGGGCGCGCGCGGCCCCATCGCCGGCGCCGGCGTGCTCGTCGACCAGAACACGGCGCTGACCTGTGCGCACGTGGTGCGCCATCCGGACGCCGTGATGTGGCTGGAGTTCGCGGAGAACCGTGACCTCGAACCGGTGGCCGCACGGGTCCTGCCCGGGGGGTGGCTGCCGGAGGCCGAGGGCGGTGAGGACATCGCCGTACTGCGCCTGGACAGCCCGCGCCCGCAGGCGCGACCCGCGCCGCTGGAACCGAGGCTGCGGGGCGGCATGGAGGTGTCGGCGACCGGATACGCGCAGGGCTTCGACGACGGCATGACCCTGTGGGGTCGCGTCAGCGGGGCCAGCGGCGAACGGGTACAGCTCGACGCCGTCACCAAGGCGGACGTGGTGCGCGCGGGCTTCAGTGGCGCCGCCGTGTGCACGCGGCCGGGCGAAGGGCGGCCCGCGCGGGTGGTCGGCCTCGTCGTCAGCTGGCGCGGCGACATGGGCGAGCTGCTCCCGGAGGACAACCGGCTCGCGTTCTCGTATCTGATCCCGGTCGACCGTATCGCCGAACTCTCGCCGCAGGTCAAGGAGTTGAGCAGCCCCTACGCCTGGGACCACGGCTTCGAGGAGCGGCTGACCCGGTGGTTCGAGGACCCGGACGAGGAGCCGGTGAAGATCACCGTGGTGGCTCCCGGCAGCGGCAAGGACCGCTCGCTGAGCCATCTGCGGCACCGCGCCCAGCTCGTGTACCGCGGCGGCGGCTCCAGCAGACCGGACCTCGCCGACCACGCCCTGGAGCACATCGCCTTCCCGCCCGGCCAGTACCTGGCGTACTGGGACTGGCTGCTGGGAACCAGGCGCCGCCCCGCGCGGGCACCCGTCCTCGCCGCCGGCCGGCCGCCCCCCACGGTCCTCGTCGAGGGGCTCGACGAGGAGGCCGAGCCCGGCCCCCTGATCGAACTCCTCGCCCGGCTGCGGGAGTGCGGCTGCCGGCTGTTGCTCGTCTTCCGTCACGCGGGCGGCACCGGCTGGACCGCTGCCTACGAGGAACTCCTGCGGCCGGCGCTCCTCGGCCACGCGGACGCGCTGCTCGCGAGGGCCCGGCGTGCGGAGTTCAGCCGCACGGTCCAGCTCGGCGTCGTCGACGAGAATTCGCTCGTCTCCGCGACCGAGACGGCCGACCTGCGCCAGGCCGAACGCCGCCTGATCGACGAACTGACGGATCCGCAGCAGCAACTCACCGCCCTGCGCGAACTGATCGGCACACTGCGGACCGACCTGCGCCGCCAGGGAGGCCGGCCATGAAGCGTCCCGCGCGCCCGACGCCACGGCCTGTCCGACGGATCTGCCAACCGATCCCCACAGATCGGCCCAGCGGGCGGCTCAGCAGGCGGCCCAGCGGGCGGCCCAGCGGGCGGCCCGGCGGGCGGCCCGGCGGATCGGTCGGGCAGTCCTGCGGCGGATCGGCCGGGCGGATCTGTCCGGCGGACCGGTCCAGCGGGGACCAGCCCGGCGGACCTGGCGGCAGATCGGCCGGACAGGCATGCCGACGGATCGGCCCGGCAGATCCGCCGACGGATCGGTCCAACGGACCAGCCCCGCAGATCGGCTCGGCGGACCTGTCCAGCAAAGCTGTCCAGCAGATCGGCCCAGTAGATCGGCCCGGCGCATCGATCCGGACGCCGTAGAGGGCATCTCGTCACCGCGGGCGGGCCGCGTGGCGTCGGTATGAGTCGCCGGACGGGCGGCGTGAGGGAGGAGGGCGAGGGGACGATGACGTACTGCCCGCATCGGCGGTTCACGGGAGCGTCCTGCGGCGGCTCTCTCCTGCCGACCGGTCACTGTGCCGAGTGCGGCCGTCACGAGAGCGGTCCCGGGCTGCCGCCGCTGCCCGCGGACCCGCGGCACCTCGGCCCCAGGGAACTCCTCGCGCTGCCCGAGCGCGAACCGCGCTCCGAGCAGGCCCGCCTCATCGATCCCGAGGCACCGCTGCGCGTGCACATGGGCTGCTCGGCCCCCGAGTGCGGGGTCGTCTTCGCCCCTCCGTACACCGAGGGCCCGGTGCCGGTCGAGGGGTACTGCCCGGCCTGCGGCGAGCCGTACTCGTACCGGCCCGAACTCGCCGAGGGCGACGTGCTGCGCGACCAGTACCGGATCATGGGGCCCATCGCGCACGGCGGCCAGGGCTGGGTCTATCTCGCCGAGGACACCCACCTCGGTGACGTGGTCGCCGTCAAAGGGCTGCTCAACCGCTACGAGCGGGACGGCGCCCGGCTCGCCGACGTCGAACGCCGCAACCTCGTCGCCATCCGCCACCCCCGGATAGTCCAGATCCGTGACTTCGTCGCCCGGCGTGCCGACACCGGCCAGGTGACCGGCGGCTACGTCGTCATGGACGACGTCGGCGACGGCACCCTGGAGAAGGTCGTCGAGGAGACCCGGCGCGGGGAGCGGGTCCTCGACATCGAGGACGTCGCGGCGTACGGCTGCCAGATCCTCGAGGCCCTCGGCCATCTGCACGCGGGCGGCGAACCGGTCTTCGTGTACGGGGACCTGAAGCCCTCGAACGTCGTGCACCACAGGGACGGCGTCAAGGTCATCGACCTCGGCGGCATGCGCGAACAGGGCCAGAGCGAGCCTCCCGCCCATGTCACGCCCGGCTACATGGCACCCGAGACCGAGTCCTCCGGCCTGCCCACCGTCGCCCATGACCTGCACACCGTCGGCGCCACCCTGCGCCGCCTCGCCGGCTGGGCCGTCGACGAGGTGCCCGGCCTCGGTGCCGCCTCCTTCTGGTGGGTCGTCGAGCGCGCCACCCGCCCGGACCCGGACCTGCGCTTCGCCGGCGCCCAGGACATGGCCGGCCAACTGCGGGGCGCCCTGCGGGAGATCCGGGCCCTGCGCGGCAAGAGCGACCCGCCCGAGCCCTCCCAGTACTTCCGGCCGTCCCCACGGCTGCTCGGCGCCCGGCTCGGTACGGTGCCGGGCATCGAGCACTGGCTCGACCGCCCACGCCGCGACCGGTACGAGCCGCCCGCCACACCCTCCCTCGACCTCGGCGCGCCCACGCCCACGGAGATCGCCCGCTGTCTGCCGGTGCCCGTGCACTATCCGGGCGATCCGCAGACCGCACGGTTCGAGGTGAGCGGTGGCTACGACCCGAACCGGCTCCTCGGCCAGGACGGCGAACAGCCCACCTCGGTGGAGATCTGCCTGCACAACGTGCGCGTCCTGCTCAGCCGGAACACGCGGGAGGACCTGGAACGTGCCCAGGACGAGCTCGACACCGCCGACTCCATTCCCGGGCCGCGTGCCGTGCGTCGATGGCGGCTCGAATGGCACCGCGCCCTGGTCGCGCTGCGCCGCGCCGACCTCGACTCCGACCTGCGCCAAGTCGCCGACGCCAAGCGTCACTTCACGCTGGTCCGCCTCGACCTGCCCGGCGAGTACGCGCCCAAACTGGCCCTCGCCTACTGCGGGGAACTGCTCGGCGACGACACGGCCGGACCCACCGCCAAGGAGCTGTACGAGGCGGTGTTCGCCCGCAACGCCTCGCACGGCGGAGCCGCCCTCGGCCTGGCCCGGCTCGCGCTCCGGGAGGGCGACCGCGAGGCGGCCCTGGACGTCCTCGGCCGCGTCCGCGCCGGCTCCCTGGACCACAACGTCGCCCGGATCGCCTCCCTCCGCATCCGTACGGCCCGACTGCCGGGCGGCGGTGATCCGCTGCCCGCGCCCGCCGAGGCCGACGCGGCGCTGACCGAGCTGCGCGGCCTCATGCGCCGCAACCCGGGCTTCGGCGAGCCGAGCCTGTCCGAGGACGAGGCGCTGCGCCTGAGCACGGAACTGCTCGAGTGGAAGCTGGACGCGCTCAGCAGCCGCGACGACGGGCTCGGGGCCGTGCCCTCTGCGGCCCCACCGCCTCGCGGTCCCGCGGCCGGACCCCGAGCCGACGCAGCCCCCGCGGCGGTGGGCTCCGGACGGTTCGGCGCCCACGGCCGCAGACACCCGCACCCCCAGGAGCGCGAGGTGCGTGCGCAGATGGAGCGGCACTACCGGCAACTGGCCGCACATCACCGGGAGTCGGCCGCCGCCCACGAACTCCTGGTGGACCTCTCCCACGCGGTCCGGCCACAGACCGCGATCTGAGCGCACGGCACGCCACCCGCACGGCAACGGACCGCAACGGCACCACCCCGGTACGAACGGCGACGAAGGCGAAGGAGCGGTGACGTACGACATGAGCAGCCCCACCCGGCCGCCGCATCTGGGAATTCAGCTGTACGTCGACCTCGACCGCCACCTGCACCCGCACCGCAGCGCCAAGATCGAGGCGCATCTGCGGGTCGACGTGACCGCCACCGGCGCCGCCGCCGAACTGCCGGCCGTCGAACTCGCCGTGATCATCGCGGTGGACGTCGCCGAGACCCACCGGCCGGCCCTCCAGCGCGCCCTGCCCGCCGCACTGCGCGCCCTGCCCGACGACATCTCCTTCACCGTGCTCGGCGGCGGCCCCGAGCCCGCCCCCTGCTATCCGCTGGGCGGTGCCGAGTGGGCCGTCGCCGACCAGCAGCACAGACGCCGGGCCGCCTTCGCCGCGGGCGCCGTCCCGCTGCACCGGGACGGTCCGCGCCCCGCCGGATACGCCGCCTGGGCGGCACGGGCCCGCGCCCTGCTCGCCGCCCGCCCGCTGTCCGTACGGCATCTGCTCCTGATCACCGACGGCAGCAGCGCCGAGGGCGAGACGCGGCTCGACGAGGAACTGGACGTCTGCGCGGGGCAGTTCACCTGCGATGTGCTCGCCGTGGGCACCGACTGGCCCCCGGACCCCCTGCTGACCCTCGCCGAGCGGCTGCACGGCACCGCCGAGTTCGTGGCCGACGGGCTCAGCTCGGCGATCACCGGCGCCGTCCGGCGGCTGCGCCGGGTGCACACCCCCCAACTGCCCATCGAGGTGACCGTGCGGCCCGCCGTCCGCCAGGTCGCCCTGAACGAGAAGGCGCCCCGGCCGCACCGGCTCGGCGGGCTGCCCCAGCCCGGCCGGCCACATCTGTGGTGCTTTCCCACGTACCAGTGGGAGCCGGGCTCACGCGACTATCTGCTCACCCTCGTCGCCGACGCCGACGCCGACCCGCTGGAGACCGACCTTCAGTTCGCCATGGTCTCCGTCGGCGATGTCCATGTACCCGTCACCGCCCGCTGGCACCGGCCCGAGCGGCCGCCCCAGGGCGCGCAGGGCGGCGGCGTGCCGTCCATGAAGACCACCACGCTGATGCGGTCCGCCCTGCGCAAGGGCCTGGTCGCCTTCGGGGAATCCCGACGGGACGACGCCGAACGCCTCTTGGGGGAGGCCGCCCGCCTGGCGGTGCGGCTGGGCGGCCAGGACTGGGTGCTGGACGAGATCCTGACGGTGGCCGTCGTCGTGGACGCGTCCGCGGGCCGGGTCCGGCTGCGCCCCGCCGTGGACGCCGACACGCTCGCCCCGATGATCCTGCGCGCCGGGTCCCGTCCGGGCGGCACCCTCACCGACATCGCCGACCCGCGGCCCGGCCCGCGCTGCGGGCACTGCGACACCCCGGCCGGGAGCGAGGCCCGTTACTGCATCCACTGCGGGGAGAAGCTGCTGTGACGACCGGACGCACCGTCTCCTGGCGCACGCACTCCCCTGCCGCCCTCTGGCGGCGGCGCCTGCGCCCCTGGCGGACCCGCCGGCTGCTGGAGGTACACCTGCTGGTCCTGACGGTGTGCGCCGGCGTCGCGGTGAGTTCGCTGCTCGTCTCCTACCGCCAGACCCCGCAGGCCGCCCAGGCGGTCGCGTCCCGGGAGGCACCCGCCGTGCAGGGCCTCGCCGCCACCCGGCTCGCGGTGCTGCGTGCCGACTGGGAGGCCCGTGTGCTGGTGAACCGGGGACTCGCCGACGTCGCCGGCTCGGGCGAGACGTACCGGGCCCAGCTCTCCGCGGCCGACCAGGGTCTGTCCCGGATCGCGGACCGGACGGACCAGGACCTCGGCACCGTCAACGGGCTGCTCGCCTCCTACGGCAACTCGATCACCCTCGGCACGGCGATGTACCGCGACCAGTCACTCATGCGGGACCAGAAGCTGGCCGAGGCGGACTCGCTGCTCACCCGCTCACGGGTCGGACTGGTGCCCCGGCTGGACCAGCTTCAGCAGAGCCAGACGCGGCGCGCCGCGGCCACCGCCACCATGGGGTGGTGGCAGCGCGGCGGCTGGTGGCTCGCCGAACTCGCCCTGGCGGCGCTGGCGCTGGCCCTGCTCTCGGCACAGTTCGTGCTGCGCGACCGCTGCGGCCGGGACTGGAACCCGTACCTGCTCGCCGCCTTCGCTCTCACCGTGCTGCTCGCGGTCGTCCCGCTGCTGACGGCGTTCTCCGCCCAGGACGACCTCGACAGCGTGCGCGCGGATCTGCAGTGGATCACCGAGATCTCCCAGCAGCACTCCGGCGACACGGACCCGGCCGAGGCGCAGCGGGCGGTCACGGAGAGGTCCGAGGAGGTCCGGCGGGCGCTGGCCGACGACACCTGGACCGGCAGGGTGCACCAGGGCGCCCTGATCGGCGGCCTGCTGGTCGTCGTCCTGCCCGCGGTGGGGCTCGGTCTACGGCTCGACAACGACTACTGGAGGCGACGGTGACCCGGCCGTTCAAGGTCCTGGTGTTCCTCGTGGTGCTGCTGCTGATCTCCGGCGGCGGCCTGGTGACGGTCTGGGCGCAGCGTGACCGCACCGAGCCGGTGACCATCCTCGGGCCATGGACGGACACCCAGGCAGAGCAGTTCGAGCAGGTGCTGCGGAGCTTCGGCATCCCCTTCGACTACCAGGGCACCGCGGCCCAACGGGAGGTGCTGCTCTCCCAGGTGCAGTCGGGGGAACCCCCGGACATCGCGATCATGCCGGGCGTCGGCGAACTCGCCGAGTACGCCGACCAGGAACTCCTCGGCCGACTGGACGGCCTCTACGACGAGGAGGAGTACGCCGCACCCTGGAAGTCGGCGGGCGAAACCGCCCAGGGCGTCTACTGGGTCCCGGTCAAGGCGGACCTGAAGAGCGTCGTCTGGTACCGCGAGGGCGACGAACCCGGCGGCTCACCGGCACCGCTGAAGAGCTGGTGCATCGGCATGGGTGACGACGGCGCCTCCGGCTGGCCCGGCAGCGACTGGATCGAGGACCTCGTACTGCAACGGGAGGGCCCGGACGTCTACGGGAAGTGGGCGCTCGGCGACGACGACGTGAAGTGGACCGGGGAGGCGGTGCGTTCGGCCTGGGAGGCGTGGGCCCGTCTGCTCCAGCAGAACAGGAAGGCGGCCGGGCGCGCCCTGCTCACCGATCACCGTGGCGTCCCCGGCAAACACGGGCTGCTGTTCTCGGGCCGGGGCGGGTGCGCCCTGGAGCACCAGGGCTCGTTCGCCCGCTCCTTCTACGGACGCGACCCCGCCCGCCTGACCGACTCCGCTCCACTGCTGCCCGAAGGCCCCTACCCGGTCCGGGCCCACGAGGTGACGGGCGACTTCGCCGCGCTGTTCAGCGACCGCCCCCAGGCCCGGAACCTGATCAGGAAACTCGCCTCCCGGGAGGGCCAGCAGGCGTGGGCCGGTTTCTCGAACGTCTTCTCCGCGAATCAGCGGGTGCCGGCAAAGGACGACCCCGTCGGGCGGACGATCGCCGACCGGCTCACCGGGGAGCACCCTCGCTGCCTGGACGCCTCGGACGTCATGGCACCCGCCGTGCGGGACACCTTCTACGAGGCCGCCCTGCTGACCATCGCCCGGGCCGCGGCGGGGGCGGACCTCGGCATGACGGGCCTCCTCACCGATCTGCAGAAGGTGCAGGACGCACAGCCCGACAGAGACGCGGCGCTGGAGACGGTGTGCAGCACGCCGTGAGCGGACCGGGGCCTTTGTCCCGTCCTCGTCCCCGTCACCCCTCGGTGCGCGGGAACGACACCTCCACCCGTCGGTTCTTCTTACGGCCCGCCTCCGTCGCGTTCGAGGAGATCGGGTACTGCTCGCCGTAGCCCCGTACCTCGTAGGTGACCGTCGAGTCGTTCAGCTCCGCTTCCAGGACGCCTTGCACGGCGTTCGCGCGCTTGCGGGACAGGACGTCGCCGTGGGCGGAGGAGCCCAGGTTGTCGGTGAAGCCGAAGACACGGATCCGCGTGGCGTTCTGGGTGTTGATCTCCTCGGCGATCTCCGCGATACGGGCCTTCGCCTCGCCGGTCAGCTTCGCGCTGTCCTTAGGGAAGAGGACCTCCGCCTGAAGGGCGAACTTCACGTCCGCGTTGGTGTCTTCGCGGCGTTCCTCACCGGCCTGGTCCTCGACCACCTGCTTGATGTCCAGAACCTTGGCCTGGGCGAGCGTCGCGCCTTCGGGGAGTTTGAGGTCGGGGTCGTTGGCGTCCACTTCGACCGGCGCGGCGGCCTGCGCCTCCGTACCGGGCGGGACACTGGGGTCGTCGGCCGCGTCGGCCGTCGTGGCACCGAGCAGGTTCGTCGCGACCATGACCGTGGCCGCGGTGAGGGTCAGGGTGAGGCGGGGGCTGCGGGTCATGGCGGGCCTCACCCGGAGATCTGGATGGTGGCGGCGGCGAAGGATGGGAGCTGGAAGGTGACCTCGGTCGTGCTGGTCGGCGGCGCGGGGAACTGCATGAAGACCGGCACAGACTCACCGGACTTGATCGACGTGAGGTCCGTCGTGGTCAGTGGACGTCCATCCGTGTCGCGAAGAACGTAGTAGCGCTTCTTCCCCTTGGGGTCCACCAATGTGGCACCCCCCAGCGACCTGCCGTGCCGGACGATCTCGGTCTCGTCCCCTCTGAGCACCGCTGGGACGGTGACGGTCTTGGCACCATCGTTCTTCATACTGCCGTTCACGGTGATGAAGCCACCGGAGTCACGCTGGGCAGAGGTGATCTGTAGGAGAAGTCCGTCCGCCCCCTTCAACTCAGCCAGGAGTTCGTCCGCCTGCCCCTCCTGGGCGCTCGGGTCGGATCCACGATCCGTGGTGGCGGGCGCCGAAGCCTCCGGCTTGTTGCCGTCGTCCCCGCCACTGCCGCAGCCGGCCACGCCGAGGGCCAGTCCAGCCGCAACGGTCAGCGCGACCATCCCCCTGTGGGCCTTCGCCGTGAACCGCATGCTCATGCCTCTGCTTCCTTAGTCACTCGTCGTTCGCTGGTGAGTCGGCCAGATGGACGTCGAAGAGGTCCTCGGGGTCCGGAAGGGTGGTCGGATCCTCCGGGTCCGGGTCCCAGTTCTCGTCCCCGCAGGTGAGCCGCGGGAGCGGCAGTACGTCGTTTCCGTCACCCGGCTCGTTCTCGTCCCCGCCCTCCTCACCGGGGAGTTCGAACGTACAGCGGGACTCGATCACGGCGGTGGCGGATGCCTTCGACTTCACGTCCTCCGTGCCGGGGACGATCGAGTCACCGACGGGTTTCGTGGAAGTGACGGTAACCGTGTAGCCCAGTGGCTCCGCCATTCCGCAGCCGTCGACAGCGGCGTCGTTCTGCGCCGCCAGCTCCTCCGCCCGCCAGCAGCCGTCGAACTCCACGCCGATTCCGTCGAAGACGTCCTGCCACTTCGCCGGGTCGAGTACGTCTTCCGCCCACCTGCCGGCGAGTTGGTCCCGGGTGTCCTGCGCCGCCGCCAGAGCCGCCGCGTCCGCCGCGGTCTGGGCGCCGTTCCGGTTTGCCGCGGCCTGGCCGACCGCGAGGTACGCGAACGCGAGAAAGAGCAGGCCCGCCACCACCGTGATGTAGATGGGGAAAGCCTGCCCTGCGTCGCCGCCGTACCGGGTTGGCCGCGTCAACCGCCCGTCACTTCGGTGATCTTGTCCGTGATCGCGTCGTAGATCGTGCTGCCGATGTCCGTCCCCGTAATGGCCAACACGATCGCCACCACCACCGCGATGATCCCCAGATACTCCACCGCCGTCTGTCCCCTGTCGTCGCGCGCGGCACGGGAGCGCAGGTGCTCGACGGTGGTGTTGATCCAGTTGCTCATGGTGTTCCCCTCCGGTGTCCGGCGATCGCTGAGCGCTTGGCTCATGCTCGTGCACAGGAGAAACGTAAGGGTGAAAAGCCGGAACACCAGAGGGTCCCTGGGCCCAATTCCGGGCCTCGGCCGAAAACCGTCGTCGGGTCATCGCCGGTCAGCCCCGTCCTGGAGGTGAACCCGGGGAACCCGGAGCCGTGCCCAGCCACTTGGCGGCGGCCTCCACGCGGCTGGTGCTGTGGAGCTTGGCGAAGATCCGGTTGATGTGGTTCTTGACCGTCTTCTCGCTGATGAAGCAGGTGGCGGCGATCTGCTGGTTGTTCATGCCCGATGCGATGAGGTCCATGATCTCCGCCTCCCTCCTGCTCAGCCGGAACCCTGACCGGTACGACGACGACTGTCCCACATTTGGTTGCACTTGCGAAAGCGCTTCTGCGAAATTCCCAGCGGGAGTTGGGAGTTGAGTGTTTGCTTGCGCGAGTGATGCCGCTGCCGTGGGCGTGAGGCGGGACAGGCCCCGCTTGATGTCGCGTACCGCCTCCACCAGTTCGTCCGCCGTGAACTCGCCGTGCACCAGGTAGCCGGCCGCCCCTCGCCGCAGCGCCTCACGGACCGTCTCCGACTCCGCGCTGTACGTCAGCATCAGCACCGGGGCGATGCGGACGAGGTGCGGGAGTGCCGTGATGCCGTCCATGCCCGGCATCCGCACGTCCAGGAGGATCACGTCGGGGCGGTGCCGGCGGGCCGCCTCCTGCGCCTCGTGGCCGTTCGTCGCCTCGGCCACGACCCTTATGTCCACGTGTGTGGAGAGAAGGGCCGCAAGGCCCGCCCGGACCACCGGGTTGTCGTCCGCCACCACCAGCCGGAGAGGAGTGTTCATGTGGTCGCCTCTGTCGTCGTCAGGGCCGCCAGCGGGAGTTCCAGCCGGACCTCCGTGCCGCGCGCCTGCCCGCCCTTGCCGATGTGGATACGGGCGCCGGTCGAAGCCGCTCGTTCCGCCATGCCCAACAGGCCGAAATGGCCTGATCGGCGCAGGTGTTCCAGTGTGGTGTCGGGAGGCAGCCCCCGGCCGTCGTCCTGGACGGTCAGGCACAGCACCTCGCCCTCGACACCCGCCCGGACCTCGACGCGGGTCGCGTTCGCGTGGCGGTGGGCGTTCTCCATGGCCTCCTCCGTGATGGTGAGGAGCTGGCGGGCGACGGCGGGCGGGACCGGGGGCGCGGGGGCCTCGCCCAGGGGTGCGTATGTGGCCGGCGTGCCGGTGCGGGCCGTGAAGTCCTCGGCCCGGGCGGCCAGTTCGGACGCGATGTTCACGGCGTGGTCCGGGTCGGACTCGCGGCGCAGGTCCGCCAGGAGCTCTCTCGACTCGGCTGCGGCCCGGCGGGCCGAACGCGCCACCAGTTCCGCCTGTTGCCTGATGCGGGCCGGGTCACTCGGGGCCGACCCCGCGGAAGCCGCCAACCCGTCCGCCGCCAGCGCCACTCCGTGCAGCGTCTTCGCCACCGAGTCGTGCATCTCGCGGGCCAGGCGCGCCCGTTCCGCGCCGACCGCCTCCGTGACCGCCAGGCGGGCCTGGATCGTGGTCAGGGCCTGTGTGGCCGTGCCGAAGCGGAGCATGAGCCCCCGGAGGGAGGAGCCGAGGGCGCCCGTTATGACGCAGAAGCCCGGGAGCAGGAGCTTGTCCGCGAGGCCGCTGCCCGCCTGCGCCTCGCTGTTGATCGCGTACGCCAGCAGCAGGATCAGGGACTGCGCGCTCGCGAACGCCGCCGCGCCCCGGTAGCCGTAGACGATGCCGGCCAGCAGGGGCGTACAGACGCTGACGTAGGCGAGGGTGGTGTCCGGGCCCGCCGAGATGAGGAGGAGGGAGGTGAAGAGGGTGTCCGCCGCCAGGAGGGTGGGGTGGCGCAGGAGGAGGGGGCCGAAGCGTTCCCAGTCGCGGAACAGGGCGTAGGAGCCCATGAAGGTGACCACCACCGCCGCGCCCATCAGACGGGTGCCGAGGCCTGGGGTCGCGTTGAGCAGGGCGGAGGGTGCCGCGAGGGCGATCATGCCCAGGCGGAAGCCGAACACCTGGCGGCACATCGCCTGAAGGGCGTTGACCTGGAGCGGGATCGTCGCTGACCGGTCCGAATCCGCGTGCTGCCGGCCCTTGGTCCGCGACAGCCGAGGAGCTCTCAGGAACCCGGGGACCAGGCGCCGCGGAACGCTCGCGCCCGCCTCCTCCTCGCCCCCGGCCGACCCCAGCCCCGTCCCCGAACCCGTCCCCGTCCCCGAACCCGTCCTCGTCCCCGAACCCGTCCCCGAACCCGTCCTCGTCCTCGTCCTCACCGGCATGCCCGCCACGCCCCTCCCCCCTACTCCCCGGTCAACGACCCGAAGTCCGTCCCCGAACCCAGCAACAGCCCCGCCCCCAGCAGAATCATCGTCGCCGGGACCATGAACGTCGTGATCATCAGCGTGGCCCTCGGTACCGCGCGGGCCGCCTTCCGGCGGGCGTTCTGGGCGTCGGTGCGGCGCATGTCCTTGGCCAGGGCCACCAGCGTCTCGACGATCGGGGCGCCCAGTTCCTCGCCCTGCTGGAGGGCCGTGACGAACATCGCCACCTGCTCGGAGTCGTTCCTCCGCCGCAGCTCCGCGAAGGCCTGGCGGCGGCTCATGCCGAGGTCCATCTGGCGCAGGGTGATCCGGAGTTCGTCCGCCCAGGGGCCCTCGTACTTGGAGGACACCCGGTCCAGGGCCTGGCGGAAGCCCAGGCCCGCGCTCACCACGACGGCCAGGACGTCGAGGAAGTCCGGCAGGGTGCGTTCGATCTCGTCCTTCCTGATCCGGATGGCCGACCAGATGCCGACCTCCGTCCAGAAGGCGCCGAAGGCCAGCAACAGCAGGGCGACCAGCACCTGTCCCCGGAGCAGGAACACCAGGAAGCCGACCGCGCCCAGGAAGCCGTAGACCGCCCGCCTGGCCGCGTAGCGGTCGATGGTCAGGCCGCCGGGGTTGCCCGCGAGGTCGATCTTGCGGCGGTACCTGGCGACCAGCTTCGGGCCCATCAGGCGCAGTACGGCGGGGGCGTAGCGCATGCCCATGCGGTCGATGAGGGAGTCGACGGCGCCCGTGCGGGTCGCGCCGACCTCCAGGGCCAGCGCCAGATCGCTCGGCAGCCTGGCGTCCGCGCGGTACATGCGGACGCCGGCGAAGATCCCCCACACGGCGAGGCCCGTCACCAGCGCCAGAAGCAGGCCCAGTGGTCCCACCCCGAGTCCCAGTCCCATGATCGTCGTCCTCCTTCCCGTCCGCGCCTCAGACGTCGATCCGCGACAGACGCCGGATGAGCACGAACCCCACCGCGTACAGCCCGAACGCGATCAGCACCGCCGCCTGCCCCGCCGGTGAACCCGTCATACGGTCCAGGGCTCCGTCCTTCACGCCGTTCATCAGGAACAGCGAGCCGATGCCCAGCGCGGGGACCGCGTACGACGTCATGCTCACCTGCGAGAGCTGCGTACGGACCTCGCGCCGGGTCTCCTTGCGCTCCTCCAGCGTCTCCGTCAGGTTCCGCAGGGCGCTCACCACCTGGCCGCCGGCCCGGTTGGACAGCACCAGCGTGGTGACCAGGACGACCAGTTCGCGGGACGGCAGGCGCTCCGCCAGCTCCCCCAGGGCGTCGTCCATCGAGGCGCCCAGGGCCAACTGGTTGGAGACCTTGGCCAGTTCCTCGCCCGCCGGGGCCTCCAGTTCCTCCGCCGCCATGCCGATGGCGGTCCGCAGGGCGAGGCCCGCGTGGGCGGCGTTGGCCAGGATGCGGGCCAGTTCGGGGAGTTGGTTGATGAACCGCTCGATGCGCTTCTGGCGTTGCCAGTTCAGGAACTGGACCGCGGCCCCCACGCCCAGCAGGCCCGCGATCGGGCCGAAGAACGGGGCCAGCGCCGCCTGGCCGATCAGCCACAGGCCGGCCACCGTCGCCAGCATGTAGGCGAAGAACTCACCGGGGGTGACGTCCAGGCCGGTGGCCGCCAGGCGCAGTTCCAGCCGCTTGCCCGCTTTCGTACGGCGCAGTCGGCGGTCCAGGTCGGTGAAGCGGCGTCGGCGGCCGCCGGCTCCGGTGATCTGGCCGGCGGACGTCAGACGGTCGACCAGGGCCTGGCGCTGCGCCCGGCCGGAGGCGTGTGCGTGGACGCCCACGACGGCCAGCGCGCAGGTGAGCAGGGCGACGCCGGTGGTGAGCGTGATGCGGGTCTGGAGGTCCATGGGTGGGGTCCTACCTGGCTTCTCGGGTGGCGAGCTCGAGCGGTGACTGGGCGACGCCGAAGGCCTGGGGTATCGGCTGGCTCGCCATGTAGAGGCGGTCCGCGGTGCGGCGCGGGAGAGGGAAGTAGGCGAAGGCGCCGTGCACGCGGCCGTCCGGCGTCATGGGCTGGGCGTTGAAGCGGGCCACCGTCGCCACCCGGTACGGCTCCGCCCCGTGGCTGTCCAGGAGCGCGATCTCGGTGATCCTGCGGGCGCCGTCCGGGAAGCGGGTCAGCTGGATGATCACGTCCACCGCGCTGTTGATCTGGTCGTGCAGCGCCTCGAAGGGGACCGACACGTCGGACATGGACGCGAGGGTCTTCAGACGCATCAGGGCGTCCTCCGTGCTGTTGGCGTGCACGGTGGCGAGGGAGCCGTCGTGGCCGGTCGACATCGCCTGGAGCATGTCCAGGGACTCGCCGCCGCGGACCTCGCCGACGACGATGCGGTCGGGGCGCATGCGGAGGGAGTTGCGGACCAGGTCGCGGATCGACACCTGCCCCTTGCCCTCCACGTTCGGCGGGCGCGACTCCAGACGGATCACATGGGACTGCTGGAGCTGGAGTTCGGCCGAGTCCTCGATGGTGATGATGCGCTCGTGCTCGGGGATCAGCCCCGACAGCGCGTTGAGCAGCGTGGTCTTCCCCGTGCCCGTCGCGCCCGAGACGATGATGTTGAACTTCGCCTGCACCAGCCCGGCCAGCAGATACACCATGGGCTCGTCGAGCGAGCCGAGGCCGGTCATCTCGTGCAGGGTGAAGGAGCGCGGGAAGCGGCGGATCGTCAGGGTCGCGCCGGTCAGGGACAGGGGCGGGATGATGACGTTCACGCGTTCGCCGGACGGCAGGCGGGCGTCCACCATCGGGTTGGACTCGTCCACGCGCCGGTTCACCGTCGAGACGATCCGCTCGATGGTCTGCATCAGCTGGTCGTGGGACGGGAAGCGGAGCGGCAACTGCTCGACGCGGCCCGCGCGTTCCACGAAGATCGCGTCCGGCCCGTTCACCATGATCTCGGTGATCGAGGCGTCCTCCAGCAGCGGCTCCAGGATGCCCAGGCCGAGGGCCTCGTCGACGACCCGGCGGATCAGCTGCGAGCGCTCGCCCGTGGACAGCACCGGCCCCTCGCGGCTGATGATGTGCCCGAGCACCCGCTCGAGGCGGGCCCGGCGCTCGGCCGCGGCCAGCGAGCTCATCTCCGCGAGGTCGATCTCCTCCAGGAGTTTGGCCCGGTAGGAGGCGACCAGGTGGCCGTCCTCGCCCCGGCCGTTGTTCTCCTCGGGGGAGTTGATGCGTGCGCGCAGGCTCATCGTCGGTGCTCCTTGTTCCTGCGTCAGTCGGTGGTCGAGTCGAGCGGCATGGTCGCGGTCTTCTGGGCGTCGCCGAAGTCCCAGCCGGGAACGATGGACGGGATCTGGACGGTGGCGGTGACCGTGACCACGTCGCCGCCGGGCGCCTCCGCGCAGTCGGTCCCGTCGGCGAGCCAGCCGCTGACCGCCATCTGGCACCCCTCCTGGGCCGATCCGGGTTCGAGGGAGGCGGCACGCGCTCCCGCCCGGGCCGCCGTTCCGGCCTGCTGCGCGGTGTAGGCGATGAGGCCGACCTGTACTCCCGCCATGGCGACGAGGATCAGGATCGGGATGAACCCGAGGTACTCGATGGCGACCTGACCGCGCTCGCGGGCCCTCCTACGGGCGCCCTCACCGGCGTACGGCATCTCAGTCCTTCTCCTCCAGCACGGCCCCCGCGTGGCCATCGACCGTGAAGGGGAAGCCGATCGAGCCGGGGAAGAGGACGGGCACCTGAAGGTGCACATCGGCCGTGACGTAGTCACCGGCTACTCCGCACTCGACGCTCGCTCCGCCCTCCCAGGCAGCCGGCAGATGCCGAAGCCCCGCCTCCTGGCAGGCCGACTGTCCCTCCGACGCGGTCGCGGCGCGGGCCGCCTCGTCCGCAGCATTCCCCGCGAGCGTGAACGTGTACCCCAGCAGCACGAACTGCCACAGCAGCACCAGCGTCAGGACGATGAGCGGGGTCATGCCGAGGAACTCGATGGTCACCTGACCGCGGTCGGTTCCGAGCCGGCGCCGCCTCACCCGCCGGTTCACCGCCCTATCTCCTTGCGCCGCCGGAACGTCAGCGCCGCCCGGTCCCCGCCCCGCGCCGCCCTGCCGCCTCGGCGCGGGGCGGCGGCTCCCTCGGTGCCCTTGACCAGGCCCAGCTCCCCCGCGAGGGCCCAAAGGGCCTGCTTGACGGTTCCCTTGGCGTCCAGCTCGTGCACCCGGCCGGCGTCGACGGCGCCCTGGAGTTCCTTGAAGTTGGCCGGGATCGCGGTGGCCGCGACCGCCGTGCCGGTGATCCGCTGGATCAGGGCGGGCTGGATCTCCGTACCGCGCGAGTGGCGGTTGACGACGATCGTGGTCTCCTCCGCCTTGCGGATCTGGAGGCGGTCCCACATGCGTACCGTGCGCTTGGCTCCCCGGACGGCGACCACGTCCGGGGTGGTGACGAGGAGCGCCGTGTCGGCCATCTCCACGGCGGCCGCGCTCGCGCCGCTCAGCTGGGCGCCGCAGTCGATGACGACGACCTCGTAGCGGGAACGCAGGGCGCTGACGATGTGCCGGGCGGCGCGGTCGGTGACCTCCTCGCCGCGTTCGCCGTCGCCGGGGGCGAGGAGCAGCGCGACCCCTGTGTCGTGCCGGAAGACCGCGTCCGCCAGTACGCGCGGCGAGATGTCGCTGATGGCGGCGAGGTCGACGACCGAGCGGCGGAACTGGATGTCCAGGTAGGAGGCGATGTCCCCGGTCTGCAGGTCCATGTCGAGCAGGGCGGTGCCACGGCCCGACGCCTGGGCGGCGAGGGCCAGCTGGATGGCGGTGAGGGTGGCGCCGACGCCTCCCTTCGCGCCGCTCACCGTCACGACCGTGCCGCCGACGCCGCTGAACACGTCGCCTCCGGCGCCCAGGTGGCGCCGTACGCCCACGGACCACTGGGCCACCGCGTTGACGCGGCTGGCCAGCTCCTCGTAGTGCAGGGGCAGGGTGACCAGGCCGCGGGCGCCGTAGTCCATGGCGGCCTGGAAGAGGCCGGGGCCGGCGTCGGAGGTCACGAGGATGACGCCCACCGCGGGGAAGCGCAGGGCGACCTCGCGGATGAGTTCCAGGGCCGGGACGGGGCCGATGCGCTCATGGACGACGACGACCTCGGGGAGTTCGTCGATGGACTCGGCGGCCAGGCGGGCGAGGGTGTCGACGAGCTGGGTGGAGTCGGCCACCGGGGCGACGGGCTCGGCGTCGGGGAGCTGGCTGAGCAGCGTCGTGAGAGAACGGACCGCGTCCGCGTCGCCGACGGCCGGGAGGATCCTCGTGGGCATGGGGGCCTCTCACTTGTCCTTGGCGAGTTCGTACGTGCGGTCCGTCGCGGCGACGTCGGAGTCGGCGCCGGGTGCCACCAGGGCGAGCCGGACCTCCTCGGCGAACGACTCGGCGTACGTGATGCGCTGGGCGTCGACGGTCCTCAGCGCGAAGGTGATCGGGACGGCGTCGGTGGGCTGCCGGTCGCGGTCGTCGGCGTCGGGCTTGAGCGCGGTCAGCCGGCCCACGTCGATGACCCTGGCGTTCTCCACGATGAGCTTGGACTGGTCGGGATCGCCGTCGCGCTGCCCCTCGAAGGTGGCGTAGACGTTGACCGTGGAGCCCGGGGTGATCTTGCCGGCCACGCCGGTCGCCGCGTCGATCATGATGGCGACCTCCTGCTCGCCCGTCCGCAGGGCGGGCTGGTCGACGATCATGTCGCTCTGGAGCAGGGAGCCCTGGCGCAGGGTCGTGACGGCGATCTTGCCCTGGATCTCACGGATGTTGGTCACCGCGTTGTCAGACAGCCACCGGTCGGGCATCTGGACCTGCTTGAACTGGCCCGCGTTGAGGGGCGTGTAGGGCGCCACGTCCGCCTTGAGCTCGTACGCGACGACCTTGGGGCCGACCTGGGACTTCACGTCGCTGATGACGGACAGGACACCGGCGAAGGCGCCGAGGGCGCAGACGACCGACAGGAGCAGGAGTATCACGCCGCGGCGCTGACGGGAGTTCATGAGCCGTGCAACCTCATTGGGGGAATCGGTCGGGAGCGGTCGGATGGGGTCGGACCGGCCTGGAGGGCTGCCGGGTTCCGGTCAGCCCGCACGGGCCGGCTGCTCGTGGGTGGGCGGGACGGCGGAGCAGAAGACGCAGCGGTCGCCGATGACGTCGATGCCGCACCAATGACAGGTGTTCTGCCGTACGGAGGTGACGAGCTGGTAAAGCACCGGCAGGTCGGGCAGAAAGGCGCAGAACTCGATCAGCTTCGCCGTCCCCCACCAGGCCGTCGACTCGGCGGGCAGGACCACCTCTCTCAGGCCCTGCGCGTTCCAGGACTTGGCCAGGGTGACGGTGACCCAGTCGGACTGGAGCTGCCCCTGGGCGACCAGCATCGACGTGCCGAACTCGGGGCCGGGGAGGGTGACTCCGGGGGCGATCCGGACCAGCTGCGGGGCCGGGTGGGCGAGCACGCCGAACTGGCTGCCGGGCACCCAGGACTTGGCGTGCGACTTCAGGCCGACAGGGACCCGGTCGAGCTTGGCGACGGAGCCGAGGAGCGCCCCGGCGTGGAGGTAGTGGGTGAGCAGCCGGCCGGCCGAGGCGAGGACGCCGGGGCTGAGGTCGCACGAGGCCAGCTGCCGCAGCTGGCGGGCCAGGACGGCGAGGCCGAGCGGGGGCAGCTCGGGGCGGAACACGGCGATACGGTCGCTCTCCAGCAGGGACCGTACGGTGTGCAGCCGCTGCCGGACGCCGCGGGGAACGGCCTGCGAGCAGACGACGACCACATGTCCGTGCTGCTCGACCAGCGTCTGCATGACCGCCAACGACCGCTCCAGCGGCTCCCGGTCGAGGTCCTGGAGCACGACGGCGGGCACGGTTCGCTCGTCCTGCGCCGGCAGCGCCATGTCGGCGCTGGTCACGGCAATGGCAGTTGGCACGCGCAGCTCCCCGATGACTTCATTGCGTGACTATCTCAGCACTGTATCCACGGCTCCGCGGCCGGAGAACAGCTTCTCTCCAGCCGGGAAGTAACTCCACTGCCACAAGTCACGCCAAAACGGGGCAGGTTGCGCGCACAAAGTCTCCACTACCGGAATCTCTTGACAGGTGAATTGGTCTGGACCAAGTTGTTCGACATGTCACTTGTCATGTCCATAGGCAGCAGAATCCGGGTGGCCTCGGTCACCGCCGCCGCCCTCGCCCTCGCCTTCCTCCCCGGAAGCCCCGCGTCCGCAGCGGACGTCAACAACGCCAGGAACGCCGGCTTCGAGTCCGGCCTGAGCGACTGGACGTGTTCCGCGAACAGCGGCACGACCGTCTCCTCACCCGTGCACGGCGGGTCCACCGCCCTGAAGGCGACCCCGGCCGGGCAGGACAACGCCCGGTGCGTCCAGACGGTGGCCGTCCGCCCGAACTCCACCTACACGCTGAGCGCCTGGGTGCGGGGCGGCTACAGCTACCTGGGCGTGACGGGCACGGGCACGACGGACGTGTCGGCCTGGACGCCGGACTCGGCGAGCTGGAAGCAGCTCTCGACCACCTTCAGCACCGGTGCCTCGACGACCTCCGTGACCCTCTACACGCACGGCTGGTACGGGCAGGCCGCGTACTACGCGGACGACGTGTCGGTGTACGGCCCCGACGGCGGCGGCACCGACCCCACCCCCACGGTCCCCGGGGCGCCGAGCGGCCTCTCGGTGTCGGGCACGACCTCGTCCTCGGTCTCCCTGGCCTGGACCGCCGTCTCCGGCGCGACCGGCTACAACGTCTACCGGAACGGCGCCAAGATCACCGCGGTGACCGGCACCTCCGCGACCGTGACCGGGCTCACCGCCTCGACGTCGTACTCCTTCCAGACCACCGCCACCAACGCGGCCGGTGAATCGCCGAGGTCGGCGGCGGTGACGGGCACGACGAACAACCCGACCGGCCCCGGCCCGGCCCTCCCCGAGCACGCGGTGACCGGCTACTGGCAGAATTTCGACAACGGGGCCACGGTCCAGAGGCTCGCCGACGTCCAGTCCCAGTACGACATCATCGCCGTCGCCTTCGCGGACGCGACCCCGACCGCGGGCGCGGTGACCTTCAACCTGGACTCGGCCGGGCTGGGCGGCTACACCGTCGACCAGTTCAAGGCCGACATCAGGGCGAAGCAGGCGGCCGGCAAGAAGGTCATCGTCTCGGTGGGCGGCGAGCGCGGCACGGTGGCGGTGAACGACGCCGCGTCGGCGGCGAACTTCGCGAACTCCGTCCACTCCCTGATGCGGACGTACGGCTTCGACGGCGTCGACATCGACCTGGAGAACGGCCTCGACGCCACCTACATGACCCAGGCCCTGCGGTCGCTCTCGGCGAAGGCGGGCCCGTCGCTGGTCATCACGATGGCGCCGCAGACCATCGACATGCAGTCGACGTCGAACTCTTACTTCCAGACCGCGCTGAACATCAAGGACATCCTCACGGTCGTCAACATGCAGTACTACAACAGCGGTTCGATGCTGGGCTGCGACGGCAAGGTCTACAGCCAGGGCTCGGTGGACTTCCTGACCGCCCTGGCCTGCATCCAGCTGGAGGGCGGCCTGGCCCCGTCCCAGGTCGGCCTGGGCCTGCCGGCCTCGACGCGGGGCGCGGGGAGCGGGTACGTGGCGCCCTCCGTCGTGAACAACGCCCTGGACTGCCTGACCAGGGGCACGGGGTGCGGTTCCTTCAAGCCCTCGCGGACGTACCCCGGCCTGCGGGGCGCGATGACCTGGTCGACGAACTGGGACGCGACGGCGGGCAACGCCTGGTCCAACGCGGTGGGACCGCACGTGCACGCGCTGCCGTAGGCCCCACCGGCCTCATCCCGTCGGACGGTAGTGGCCAAGTACCCAGGCCAGCTGCGGGAACCATTCCTGTAGCCGCGCCCGGGGCTTGGCCTCCACCCCGCACTCGTGGAACCGGCCGTCCATGTGGACCACGGCGACCAGCAGGGCCTTGCCGTCGGGGCTCGCCTTGTAGTGGACGCTGCGGATCTCGGGCCAGCGGAACTCGATCGTGAGACCCGACATCTCGAACACGACGCCGGACACGTCGACGACGACGGCGTTGCGTTTGCCCACAGCCAGGAACTCCGGGCCGTTCGGAGGCTGCGCGGGCGCGTACTGCGGCACGGGCTGCGGCGCGTACGGGGGCGGGTACTGGGGCGCGTACTGCGGTGGGGGCGGGCCGAAGCCCGGACCGGGTGCTGGTGGCTGGTCGGTCATCCGTGGGGTCCTGGGTCCTTGCTCGCGGGATTTTTCTCGGTGCTGTGATGAAACATTCTCCCTGCCTCGCCGCATCAGTGAAGTGAGGACCTCGTCGACAGCCGACGCACAGCGATCAGGGGGAGCGGATGAGACAGGCGGCCGCGGACGACTACGCGCAGTTCGCGGTGGCCCGAGCGGGGCATCTGTACCGCTCGGCCTGTCTGCTGACCGCCGGGGACACCCATCTCGCCGAGGACCTGGTGCAGGAGACGCTGGGACGGGTGTACGTCCGCTGGGGGCGAATCTCGCGGGCCGAGAACCCCGCCGGGTACGCGCAGACCGTCCTCACCCGGACCTTCCTCGCGCATCAGCGCCGGCGCAGCAGCACCGAGCGGGCCACGGACGTGCTGCCGGACCGGGTGGCCGAGGGCGGTGACGTGTCGCTGCGGCTGACCCTGCTCCAGGCGCTCGCCCGGCTGCCCGCCAAGGACCGGGCCGTGATCGTCCTGCGGTACTGGGAGGACCGGTCCGTCGAGGAGACCGCGTCCGCGCTGAACGCCAGCTCCGCGGCGGTGCGCACCCGGTGCACCCGGGCGCTCGGCCGGTTGCGCGAGCTGCTGGGCGAGGACCTCGGCGAGCTCGCGGCGCACTGAACCCTCGGCCCGCTGAACCCTCGGTCCACTGAACCCTCAGCCCCATCCCTGACGACTCCAACCATGACGAACGGTGGTTCTGCCATGCCCGTGGAACACGACGAGGAGCACTTCGAGGGGCGGCTCTCGCACGCCCTGCACGACGTCGGTGACCGCTTCGACCCCGACCGGACCGCACTCGCCGCCGCCGGCCGGATGCGGGGCAGGCGGCTGCGGCGGCGCGCCACCATGGCCGGCGGCGCGGCCGGGATCGCGCTGGTCGGGGTGGGCGGGGCGCTGCTGGTGTCGTGGGGCGGCGCCCCGGCCCCGCAGCCGTCGGCCTCCAGCGTGGCCGAGCAGCCCTCGGGCACGCCGCCCGCAGCTCCCGTGACGGACCGCGAACTCATCCGGACGCTCGAAGGACTGCTCCCCGAGGGGAAGTTCAGCGAACAGGACGCGCGGGGTGCCGAGAACCCCGAGGTGCCGCCGTACGTCCATCTCGTCTACGACGACGGGAAGGGGCCCGCGGCCGTCGGCGTCAGCCTGGACCGGGTCGAGCCCGGCAGCGACCAGGCCCGCCAGGCGACCGACTGCCCGGACCAGGCACTGGTCCCGCACGACGCCTGTGACTCCACCCGGCTGCCCGACGGGTCGCTGCTGACACTGTTCCAGGGGTACGAGTATCCCGACCGACGCGTCGACACCAAGCGTTGGTCGGCCGACCTGGTCACCCCGACCGGGCAGCACGTCTCCGTCAGCGAGTGGAACGCCGCCGCCGAGAAGGACGCGCCGATCAGCCGAAGCGAACCTCCGCTGTCCGCCTCCCAGTTGAAGGAACTGGTGAGCGCGCAGGTGTGGCGCGGCTACGTCGACTCCATGGCCGAGGATCCCGACAAGCCGACGGCGACGGCCACGCCGAACGCCCCCGTCGAGCCGACCGTGGAGGCGATCCTCGGCACCCTCGTACCGCTCCTGCCCAAGGACGCCGAGGTGGTCGAGAAGGGCGACGACTACTCGTACGTCGTCCTCGACGACGGCAAGGGCAGGGGCTACGTCCAGATCGACGTGCAGCACGGCATGGGGGACGTCGCCGACGAACTGTTCGGCGACGACGCCGAGACGCTCCCGGACGGCACCAAGGTCGCCTTCCGGGAGAGCGGCGGCGACAAGGGCGTCGACGGCGCCGTGATGTGGACCGTCGACACCTTGCGCCCGGACGGCTTCCGCGTCGTCATCAGCGCCCTGAACGCCGGCACCCAGCACGACGCCCCCAGCCGCGAGACCCCCGCCCTGACCAAGAAGGAGCTACGGGAGATCGCCCTCAGCCGGCAGTGGGAGCAGTTCCGGTAGCAGCGGCTAGAAGAACTCCGCCCACGGCTGGTCCCAGACCTGCTTCACGCACAGCACCAGGAACAGCAGGCCCGCGATCGCCAGCATCGCGTTGCTCAGCGGGCCGTTGCGCCACTGGCTCGGTGTGCGGGAGGAGTTGAGCAGCCAGATCAGGGTTCCGGCGAGGAACGGGAGGAAGGCCGCGCCCAGCACGCCGTAGATGATGATCAGGCGGAAGGGCTCGCCCTGGAACAGCAGGACGATGGGCGGGAAGGTCAGCCACAGCAGGTACACGCGGAACGGCCAGGAGCGTTCGCGTGCGCCGGAGGCGACCTCCTCGCCCTTCGTCGCGCCCTGGGCCCGGTAGCGGGCGACGAAGTCCGCGAACATCAGGCTCACGCCGTGCCAGACGCCGATCAGGGAGGTGTAGGAGGTGGCGAAGAAGCCGATCAGGAAGAACTTGGCCGTGGCCGAGCCGTACTCCGCCTCCAGGATGTCGCTGAGCTGGAGCAGGCCCTTGTCGCCGCTCGCGATGGCCACGTTCGCCGAGTGCAGCAGTTCCGCGCCGACGAAGAGCATCGCGATCACGAAGATGCCGGTGGTGGCGTAGGCGACCCGGTTGTCGAGCCGCATGACCTTCATCCAGCCGGTGTTCGTCCAGCCCTTGGCGTTGACCCAGTAGCCGTACGCGGCGAGCGTGATGGTGCCGCCGACGCCGCCGATCAGGCCGAGGGTGTTGAGGATCGAGTCCTTCTCGTCGGGCAGGACGGGCAGCAGGCCCGCGAAGGCGTCCGGGAGGTTGGGCGTGACCCGGATCGCCAGGTACACCGTCACCACGAACATGACGCCGACCAGGACCGTCATGACCTTCTCGAAGACGGCGTACTTGTTGAACCAGACGAAGACCAGGCCGACCAGACCGCAGGCGATGGCCCACCATTCGAGGTCCATCACGTTCGGGAACAGCGCCTGGAGCGGGAGCGCGCTCGACGACATCGCGGCCGCGCCGTAGACGAAGCCCCAGATCACGACGTAGACCGCGAAGAAGTACGTGGTCCAGCGTCCCAGACTGGCCCAGCCGTCGAAGAGGGTGCGGCCGGTGGACAGATGCCAGCGGCCCGCCGCCTCGGCGAGGGAGATCTTGACCAGGCAGCCGAGGATCGCCGCCCAGAGCAGGGTGTAGCCGAAGTTGCTGCCCGCGATGAGGGTGGCGACCAGGTCACCGGCCCCGACACCGGTCGCGGCGACGACGATGCCGGGGCCGATGTACCGCCAACTGGACTTACGGGGTCGGGAGTCCGCCTCGCCGACCTGTGCTGCCGCTGTGTTTCCCGTGGTGTCCGCCATGACGTTCAAGAGAGCGCAAAGGCACCCGCCGGACAAGAGGGCGTGCGCGATCTCCACTCGATGTGCTCATGACCGGGAGCACTCGGATCCGCACGTCGCGAGCTCGAACCACACGGTCTTGCCCGGCCCGTCCTGGTGGCAGCCCCAGCGCCGGGAGAGCGCCTCCACCAGGAACATCCCTCGGCCGCTCTCCGAGGCCCCCGCGTCCAGCACCCTCGGCACGCGGTTGCCGTGGTCCCGGACCTCGCAGCGCAGGATCCCGTGCGCGGCGAACAGGGTGAGCCGGAAGCGGCTCGCCGAGTGCACGAGGGCGTTGGTGGCCAGCTCGCTCACCAGCAGTTCGGCCACGTCCGCCAGATCGTCCAGGTCGGCGAGCCCCCACCCCTCCAGTTGCCGGCGGACCTCCGCACGGGCCTCACGGACCGCGGAGGGACGGGGGTCGTACTCGACGCTCAGATGGCCGGCCCCCATGGGCGGTTGGGGATACGAACCGTACTGGGGACCGGGATCCGGGAAGCGCGCCCCGTAGAGGTGCAGCATGAGTCCACAGTGGCGGGCGCACGGGTACGGGCGCACGGGGAGGAATACCCGATTCCCTACCTGCTCCCGGCACCTCGCTACCCGAACTGGAGCCGTACGCTCGTCCCCTCCCGATCGTCACGGACGTCGACGTAGGTGCACACCTGCCGGGCGAACCACAGCCCCTGCCCGGGTTCCAGTTCCGCGCTCGGCGGCGGTACGAAGCCGGCCAGCGGGTCGTCGACGCGGCGCGGGGCGCGCAGCTCGCAGACACAGGCCGGGGCCTCGCCCCACAGCACGGCACCGTCGAGCGGCCCGAGGACGGCGGCCGCCTCGGTGACGGCCGTAGCGAACAACTCGGCGTCCGCGGCGGGCAGTCCCTGCACGGTCGCCCAGGTGCGCACGGCATCGGCGCTCGGCGCGGGGCCGGGAAGCCGTTCGGCGTCGGCGGGGAGCGGGGCCAGCGGTACGGCGTCGAGTTCGGCGGCGAGCCGGAACGGGTCCTCGTACACCTCGGTGTCGGGGTGGGCACGGCGGGCGGCGGCCACGACGGCCGGGCCCGCGACGCGGGAGTCGTAGGCGCACAGGGCCGTCGTCGCGAGCGGGGCGAAGAGGAGGTTGGCGAGGGCCTCGTACCGGATCCACTCGGCGGCCTCCCGCGGCGAGCGCCCCGCCCGGCCGCCCCAGACGGGTTCCATGAGCAGATGGATGCGGCCGCCGGGTCCGGCGTTCGCCGCGAGGTATCCGGCTCCCTGGGCGACCGCGTTGGCGGCGGACCCGGTGTACCACTCGGCGTGCGGCACGAGAACGACCCCCTTGGCGTCACTGCCGAGAGCGTCCCGCAGAAGGTCCAGGTTCCCGGGCGCGGCGATGGCGACGGGCGGGGGTTCGCCGGGGGTGGCGAGGGCTTCGTCGAGGAAGGGAAGGGCCGCGGCGAGGAATTCCTCGTCGCTGGCGAAGACGGTGATGCGGTGGTCGAACTGGGTGGGGGGCGGGGCGGGGTGGGCGGTCATGGGGGTGGTTCTCCCTCGGGGCGGTTGTCGGGGTGGGGTGGGTGGGGAGCGTCCGCGGTGGGCGGGGCTCAGCGTTGGGCTGCCATCCAGGCCGCGATCTGGCTGCGGTTGTTGCAGCCGAGCTTGCCGAGGATGCGTTCGACATGGCCCTCGGCGGTGCGGCGGGCGATGATCAGGCGGTCGGCGATCTGCTGGTTGGCGAGGCCCTGGGCGACGAGTTCGGCGACCTCTCTCTCGCGGCGGGTGAGGTGGATGCCGGTAGCGGGGCGGGGGGATCCGGACCGGCCGCCGTTCACCGCGCGGGAGCCGGTGTCGTGGAGGGCGTCGTGGACGGCGTAGTCGACGGTCTCCGCGAGGCCCGCGCCGAGGCCGCGTCCGCGTTCGTACGCCCGTCGGAAGCCGGGTGGGCCGAGCGCCTCGCGTGAGCGGGTCTCGCTGTCGCGGCGGGTGGCCTTGAGGGCCGCCGAGCCCCAGCGGTCGCGGTCGATGCCGGCCCAGGTGTGGTCGGCGGCGCCGAGCAGGACGGCCGCGCGCTCGTGGGCGCCCGTCTCCGTGGCGATGCGGGCCAGGAGGTCGAGGGTGAGGGCGCTGCCGGTGACGTCGTGGACGGCGAGTTTGAGGCGCAGGGCGTGGCGGGCGTGGTGGTCGGCCTGCTGCCAGTCGCGCTGCACGGTGTGGGCGAGGGCGAGCATCCGCAGGACGTACGAGTGCACCCACTCCTCGCCGTGCCGTTCGCACATCCGGCGGGCCCGCTCGCAGACCTCGACGGCACGCTCGGCCTCGCCCAGGAACCCCAGGGCGCAGGCGAGTTCGACCTGGTCGAGGCCGTACAGGCTGAGGTGCTGGCCGGGGACGGGGCCGCGCAGGACGCTTGCCTCGAAGTGCTTCAGCGCGGTCGGCAGGTCGTCCATGAACAGGGTGATGACGCCGATGACGTACTCGGCGTGCGCCGCCTCCGCCGCGTCGTCGAGGTCCTGGGCCAGGGCGTGGGCGTCCCGGGCGAGGGCGAGTCCCGCGGTGAGGTCATGGGTGGCGGCGGCGAGGAGCCCGGCGATCCACAGGCCGCGGGCCCGTTCCCGGGTCGGGTCCGGGTTGGCGGCCAGGGCGCGGTCGAGCCAGTGCCGGCCCTCTCGGGGGGCGCCGCAGGCGTGCCAGTAGAACCACAGGGTGCCGGCGAGGCGCAGGCCCGGGAGGGGCTCGCCCGGGGTGGTGAGGCTGAAGTCGAGGGCGGTACGGAGGTTGTCCTGGTCGGCGCGCAGCCGGGCGACGATCTCCCGCTGGCCCGGACCGAACCAGGCCCGCTCGCAGGCGGCGGCCCGGTGCAGCATCCAGTCCCGCTGGCGGCGCCGGGCCGCGGGCTCCTCGCCGGGCAGTCGGCGCAGGCGGTCCAGGCCGTAGTGGCGAAGGGTGTCGAGGAGGCGGTAGCGGATGCCGTCGGGGCCGGACTCGCGGGACAGTACGGACTTGTCGACGAGGCCCGTGACGGCGTCGAGGACGTCGTAACCCCGCAGGGGCGCCGTGGCCCCCACGGGAGCCTCCGCCGGGGCGGCGTCCTCCCCCGCGCACACGGCCTCCGCCGTCTCCAGATCGAAGCTCCCGGCCAGGACCGACAGCCGCGCCCACACCAACTGCTCCCGTGCGTCGCACAGTTCGTGACTCCAGTCGACCGCCGCCCGCAGGGTCTGGTGGCGGGGCAGGGCCGCGGGGCTGCCGCCGGTCAGCAGGCGGTAGCGGTCGTCGAGGCGGTCCAGGAGCTGCCCGACGTCGAGGACGCGCATGCGGACGGCGGCGAGTTCGATGGCGAGGGGGAGGCCGTCCAGGCGGCGGCAGAGGCGGGCGACGGCCCCGCGGTTGGCGGCGGTCAGCCGGAAGCCGGGGACCACCGCGGCGGCTCGGTCGGCGAAGAGGGCCAGGGCCGGGTAGCCCTCGGGGGTGGTGAGGTCGCCGTCCGGGTCGGGCACCGGCAGGGGCCGTACGTCCAGGAGGTGTTCCTCGGTGAGACCCAGGCGGTGGCGGCTGGTGGCGAGGATCCGTACGCCGGTCGTGCCGTGCAGCAGCGCAGCGGCGAGTTCGGCGCAGGCGGGCAGGAGGTGTTCGCAGTTGTCGACGAGGAGCAGCAGCCGGCGGTCCCGTAACCGTTCCACCAGCGCCTGGAGCGGCGGCTGCGCGGAGTGGTCGTGGAGGTCGAGCGCGTCGGCGGCGGCGAGCGGGACGAGCGCCGGGTCGTCCAGGCCGGAGAGGTGCACGACGCGCACGCCGTCGGGGAAGGTGCGCCGTACGGCGCCCGCGATGCGTGCGGCGAGGCGGGTCTTGCCGACGCCGCCCGGGCCGGTCAGCGTGACCAGCCGTGTCCTGGCCAGGAGTTCGCGGCCGGCGGCGAGTTCGCCGCGCCGGTCCACGAAGGTGGTCGTCTCGACCGGCAGCTGATGATCCCGTGGCGCTGATCCGCCCATGATCAGCCGTTCCTCTGCGGGTGTCGTCGAAGGGAGCCGGAATCGGGAGGGCGGGGAAGCAGGGAGCCGGGGAGCCGGAGGGTGCGCCGGTCCCCGCCTGTGCCGCCGCTCCCACCGCTCCCCCCTTGCGCGGTTCCTCACCCTCCCCCGGCCCCGCGCCGGTTCGCACCCCCGGATCACACCCCCGGGTGGACTTCGCGCGGGACCGCTCCGTGCGGAGGCGTCGCGCGTACACTGCGCGGCTGATTTTCGAATGGTTCGCGCCGCGACCAACGAGCCGCTCTTGACCTGCTCATGCCAGCGGCCCACGATGAGCGCCACACCCGCACCACGTAAGTACGTCGCACTGAACCCCACCCCCCACTCCCACAAGGAGACTTCATGCGACTTCGCATACGCGGCTCCGGCGCCCGCAGCGGCAGACGTACCGCCGCGCTCGCCACGCTGCTCGCCCTCACCCTCGCGGCGCCCCTCTCCGCGAACATGACCGCGAACGCCGACAGCGCCGCCAAGGCGGCCCCTTCGGCGGACGACGTCCGGCAGTACGAGATCCACACGCACTCGACCGCCAAGGACCGCACGGCACTTCAGCAGGCCGGAGTGACCGTGGACGAGGCCGACAGCCACGGTGTCGTCGTCTCCGGCCGCGCGGACCAGATCAGGAAGCTGCGGGCGCTCGGCTACGAGGCCACCCCGCTCGGCGCGGTCCCCGACCGGTCCGCCGGCGAGGACGACGTCCGGCTCTACGACTTCCCGTCCGGCGACTCGAATTACCACAACTACGCGGAGATGACGAGCGAGATCAACTCGCTCGTCTCGGCCAACTCCTCCATCGCGAGCCAGCGCGTCATCGGCACCTCGTACCAGGGCCGGAACATCGTCGCCATCAAGATCAGCGACAACGTGGGGAGCGACGAGGCCGAGCCGGAGGTCCTCTTCACGCACCACCAGCACGCCCGTGAGCATCTGACCGTCGAGATGGCGCTCTACCTGCTGCGCGAGCTGACCTCCGACTACGGCAGCGACTCCCGGGTCACCAGCATGGTGAACAACCGCGAGATCTGGATCGTCCCCGACCTCAACCCGGACGGCGGCGAGTACGACATCGCCACCGGCTCCTACCGGTCGTGGCGCAAGAACCGGCAGCCCAACTCCGGTTCGTCCGCGGTCGGGACCGACCTCAACCGGAACTGGAACTACCGGTGGGGCTGCTGCGGCGGTTCATCGGGGTCGGCGTCCTCGGACACCTACCGGGGCGCGTCCGCCGAGTCGGCGCCCGAGGTCAAGGTCGTCGCCAACTTCGTGCGCAGCCGCGTCGTCGGCGGGGTGCAGCAGATCAAGGCCGGCGTCGACTTCCACACGTACAGCGAGCTGGTGTTGTGGCCGTTCGGGTACACCTACTCCGACACGACGACCGGGATGACGGCCGACGACCGCAACGCGTTCGCCACGGTCGGGCAGAAGATGGCCGCGAGCAACGGCTACACGCCGGAGCAGTCCAGTGACCTGTACATCACCGACGGCTCGATCGACGACTGGCTGTGGGGCAACCAGAAGATCTTCGCGTACACCTTCGAGATGTACCCGAGGTCCGGGGGCGGCGGCTTCTACCCGCCCGACGAGGTGATCGAGCGGGAGACCTCCCGGAACCGGGACGCGGTACTGCAGCTGCTGGAGAACGCCGACTGCATGTACCGGTCCATCGGGAAGGAAGCCCAGTACTGCGCCTAGCTACTTGACGTCGGCTTCCTCGGCGTCCACTTCGTCGGCGTCCGCCGCCTCGGCGTCCGCGTCCTCGAAGTAGGCGTCGAGGACCGCGTCCAGCTGCTCGTCCCACTCCGTGAAGCGGCTCCTGGCCGTCGCCTCGATCTCGATCGGGTACCAGCGGCGGTCAGGAGTGTGCACCGTGACGGTGTAACGCTTCCCGAAGCGCGGGGACTCCGTCTCGACGGCGCCGATCTCGTCCCAGCGGAACTCGCACTCCTGGTCGTCCAGGGAGAGTCTGACGCCCTTGTGGTCGGCGACGATACGGGCCCGACGGTCGGCGGCCTCGAAGACGGGCCCGTCGACCGGGGCCTCCTCAGCGGCGTCCTCCTCGGCCCCCTCGGCTTCGGCGGCGTTCCGCGCCTCGGCCTCGTCGGCCTCGATGGCCGTGTCGGTCTCCTCGGAGTCCGTCCCCTCGGAAGTCGCCTCCTTCGAGGCGGCCTCCTCGGCCACGTCCTCCTCCCGCACGCCCTCCGGCTTGGCTGACGCGGGTGAGGTGAGCCCGGGGATGAAGGCCGGGTCGAACCCGGCGCCTTCCAGGGGCTGGCTGCCTGAACCTATGCGCTGCTCCACAGCGCAGCAGTATGGTCGACAACCCTGTGCGCCGCACAACCAGCCCCCGCATCGTTACACGAAGAAGCTCAGCACCCCGGCCACCACAAATCCGGCAACCGACAACACACTCTCCAAGACCGTCCACGTCTTCAACGTGTCCCGCTCGCTGATGCCGAAGTACTTGGCGACGATCCAGCTGCATCCGTCAGCGCGCTCCGCGCGCGGGCACCGTCGTTGACGTGGGAGCCTCGAAGTAGGCGTTTTGGAGTTCTCTCTCGCACAAGGCGGGAGACTCTCCTCCAGGTCGCCCCGGGGAGTTCGACAGCACTCAGGTCTGTCTGACGACTGCCCTCCCGGCAACCGTGACGAGTGCGAGACCCGCCCGATCGATGTTGCGGCTTGCGTTGAAGTCGGCATTCCCCGACCACTGGCACTCATTGTTCCGGCACGCGAACCACTGCTGTGACTCCCGGCTGCCCAAGGTGACGGTTCCGCATTCGGAACAGCGCAGGGATGTGCCGGGTGAAGGCACCTGAACCAGGCGACCGCCGCGGTCGTCGACCTTGTAGGCGAGCAGTTCGACGGTTCGTCCCCACGCCTCGCCGGCGATACCGCGGTTCAGCCCAGCCTTCTGGGCCACCTTGACACCGGGCAAGTCGCCCCTCCCCCGCGCCGACTTGATCATGTTCACTACACTGAGCCGTTCTACCGACACCAGCGTGTACGTCTCCGCGATCGCGGTAGTGGTCTTGTGCTGCCAGTCGAGCACCCTCCGCTTGGCTCTCGCGCGAAGGTCCTTGATCTGGTCGTACGTGGCGCGCAGTCTCTTCGAGACCCGCCCTCCGGGTTTCTTGTGCCGCTCCCGATGAGCGGCCTGTCGTTGAGCGCGGAGAAGCCGCGCTTCTTCCTCCTCGGTCAGCCAGGCCCTGTGCTCGTACGTGCTGCCGTCCGAGAGGGCCAGCGGAATGACGATGCCCCGGTCGATACCCACATGTGAGTCGGCCCAGTCTCTCGGTGGCGCCGTCTGCGCCTCGGTCTCGACACGGAAGGCGATGTGCCATCCAAGCGCATCCTTGGTCAGCCGCGCGCCGGTGATCCGGCCTGGAGGACTGCCCTTGGTCACCCCCGGGAGCTCCCTCGTCCAGCGGAACCGCACCCGTCCGAGCTTCGGGATGTTCACCATCCCCCAGCGACGATGCACACGTACAACATGCAGATCCCGTCCCTGAGGAATGTCCACAGCAAGTACCGCACGCGAGCGGGACTTGTAGGTCGGCGCCTCCGCCCTGCCGTCCCAGCAGTTCACCCAGGCGCGGTGGTACGTCTTCAGAACCGCCTGCGCTGCCTGCGCCGGAAGCACCCCCAGCCACTCGACGCGGGTCCGCGCCCAACGGACCTCACCGTCCAGGTAGGCAACTGGAGGGCGCCGCGCCCCGGAGACGGTGACCAATTCGTGCAGCAGATTCCACAGTGCCCGTGCGGCATGCGCCTGATCATCGAGCCGGGTCTCTTGCTGAGGAGTGAGCGCCAGGCGCGTGCGAAAGCCGCGATACCGCGGCACCGCCCGGCTCATACGAGTACCTCCCCCGCCGCGTCATGCTGTCGATCAGATCAACGACACCGACGAGGAAAGGTCACGCGTTCGAAAGGCGGTTGTCTATCCGAGCACCGCAAGGGCGTCGATCTCGATCAGCAGCCCCTCGGGCAGACCGACATACACCGTGGTGCGTGCGGGTGCGGCCTGTGCGACCCCCTGCTCCTCGAAATACGAGTCGTAAATCTCGTTGAACTCGACGAAGTGCCCCGTGTCCCTCAGATAGACGCGGATCATCATCGCGTCGTCCCAGGAGGCGCCGCCCTCCGCCAGGATCGCCTTGACATTGGCGAGGGTCTGGAGGGTCTGCTCGCGCAGGGTGGGGCCGGCCGGCGTCGGGGGCTGCCCCTCGACGGCGGGGAGGAAGCCGACCTGGCCCGCGACCTGGAGGATGTTCCCCTTCCTCACACCGTGGGAGAACTTCGCCGGAGGCGTGGTGTGGGTCTTCGGGGTGAGTGCGGTCTTCTCGGTCATGCGGTGCCTTTCGCTGTGTTTCTGCCGGAGTACTCGCCGCTGATGCCTTCCGCGGTACGGCGCACCAGCGGGAGCAGGGTGAGGAGTTCCTCGGCGGTGACGACGACGTTCGGCGCGGAGACCGACATCGCGGCGACGACCCGGCCGTCCCCGCCGCGGATCGGTGCGGCGACGCAGTTGATGGACTCCTCGTGGCCACCGAGGTCGGTGGCCCAGCCCTGTTCGCGCACCTTGTCCAACTCCCGTAGGAAGGCGGGGGCGTTGGGGGTGGAACGGGCCGTGTACATGGGGTAGTCGAACTTCTCGGCGAGAGGGCGGCGCTCGTGCTCGGGCAGATCGGCGAGAAGGAGCTTCGCGACCGCGGCGACGGTGATGGCCACCGGTTTGCCGATCCGGGAGTACATCCGCACCGGGTACCGGCTCTCCACCTTGTCGATGTACAGCACCTCGTCCTCCTCGTAGACGGCGAGGTGGACGGTGTGCCCGCACTGCTCGTTGAGGCGTACGAGGTGGGGGTGGGCGATCTCGCGGATGTCGAGGTTCTCCATCGCCTCCTGCGCGAGGGCGATGAGGCGGGCGCCGAGGCGGTAGCGCTGGTCGGACTGGCGGTAGACGAGGCCGTGCTCGTGCAGGGTACGCAGCAGGCGCAGGGCCGTGGACTTGTGGACGCCGAGGCGGTCGGCGACCTGGCCCAGGTCGGCGGGGCCCTCGGCGAGCAGCGGCAGGATGCTCAGCGCGCGGTCGACGGTCTGACTCATGGCGTACGTACCTCCTCGTCGGCCCTCTCTGCGGCTTGCGTCCAGCCGGGGCCGAGTCGAAGTTTCTCCCACCCGGCGTCGTCCAGGGCCACCAGGCGGTCGGCGGTGTCGCGGGCAGGGGGCGCGGCGAGGTCGCCGGGGGCGGTGAGGGTGGCTGCCGCCCAGAGGTGACCGTGACGGAGGCGGTCGGCGAAGGGGAGTTCGCGCAGGGTGGCGGAGAGGAACCCGGCGGCGAAGGCGTCGCCGGCGCCTGTCGCTGCCGCGATGTGGACGTGGGGGGACGGGACGAATGCCGTGGACTGCCGGGTGCCCGGGATTGCCGCCGGCCGGGGGTGGGTGGCGCTGTCCGGCGCTTGCGGGGTGCCGCCCTTCTGTGGGACGGGGCGGCTTGGCTCAGCGCCGTCCGCAGCTTGCGACGGGGGACCGTCAGCCGACCTCAGGGACGCGGGGCTGTCACATGTGCGGCTTCCCCGCGTGGGCGCGACCGGCTCACCACCACCCGCACCCGACACGAAGGCCGTAGCCCCCACTCCTCCTTGCTTCACCACCAACACCCGCGGCTCGGGCAGCGCGGCGCGCACCGCCTCCGGTCCGCCCGTGATGCCCCACGCCTCCTCCGCCTCGTCCTCCCCCACGAACACGACATCGGCACCACGCGCCAGTTCCAGCAGCACCCGCGGACCGTCGGCGTCGGTCCACAGTCCCGGTCGGTGATTGACGTCGAACGAGACGAGAGGGCGCTGCGCGAGCGGAGCCGTCAGCTCCCGCAGCAACTCCAGACACCCCTCCGACAACGCCGCCGTGATCCCCGACAGATGCAGCACCCGGCCCGAACGCGCCATGCCCGGGTCCATGTTCGCCACCGACATGGCCGAGGCCGCCGAGCCCGCCCGGTAGTACGCCACCTCGTGGGCCTTTGTGGCCCGGTCCCCCTCCGTACGGAAATACACGCCCGTCGGGCGAGCCGGGTCGCGGCGCACCGCCGAGACGTCGACGCCGTAGGCCGCGATCGTCTCGACCAGGTGGTCGCCGAACCCGTCGGCCCCCACCCGGCTCACCCACCGCACGGAGTGCCCGGCCGCCGCGAGCCCACACGCGACGTTCGACTCCGCGCCCCCGATTCCCCGCTCGAACGACGGAACATCGGCGAGGCGTCCCGGCCGCGAGGGCAGGAACGTGACCATGGACTCGCCGAGCGCGACGACGTCCACGACGTCGGGGGCATTGCAGGGTCCGGTGAGGGTCACGATCGTCGTAGCTCCAGGACTTGGGCGGGTTGACCGGCGGCTCCGTTGACCCGCGGTTGGCCGAGATGTTAGACAGCGATAAGCGATATACGCAATGAGCGTTGCAGGATCTGCAACAGACCCGATCAGGGAGGCTCCATGACAGCCGACAGCCCCTCGGATGCCCTCGCCCGCCTCGGAGAGGAACGCGTCGACCACCGCTTCAAGGGCCTCCCCCCGGACGCCGACGGCCTGACGGTCGCCGAGCTGACCGCCCAGCGCCGCAACCTCTTCACCGACGGCTTCGCCACCCCGGTGCTCGCGCTCTCCGCCGAGCGCCTGGAGCACAACCTCGACCTCATGGAGACGTACGCCGCCCGGCACGGCCTCGCCTTCGCCCCGCACGGCAAGACCTCCATGGCGCCGCAGCTGTTCCAGCGCCAGATCGAGCACGGCGCCTGGGGCATCACGCTCGCGGTGCCGCACCAGGTGCGGGTGGCGCGGGCGTACGGCGTCCGGCGGATCTTCCTCGCGAACGAGCTGGTGGACGCGGCAGCGCTGCGCTGGATCGCGGGCGAGCTCGCCGCCGACGACGACTTCCGCCTCATCACCTACGTCGACTCCGTGCGCGGCGTGGAACTGATGGACGCGGCGCTGCGCGACGCCGGCGCCACCCGCCCCGTGGACGTCGTGATCGAGCCGGCGGCCGGTGAGCACGCCCGGACCGGGGCCCGTACGGAGGCGGTGTGCGCCGCCGTCGCGGACGCGGTGGCCGCCGTGTCCACGCTGCGGCTGGTCGGCGTCGCGGGATACGAGGGCGAAGTCCCGCAGGCGGACCCCGAGCGCGTGCGGGCCTGGCTGCGCCGGGTGATCGCCATGGTCGTCGACTTCGACAAGGCGGGCCGGTTCGCGGGCCTGGACGAGATCGTCGTCAGCGCGGGCGGCAGTGCCTGGTTCGACGCGGTGGCGGACGTGTTCGCCGAGATCCCCGAACTCTCCCTCCCGGTGCTGAAGCTGCTGCGCTCGGGCGCGTACGTCTCGCACGACGACGGGCACTACCGCAAACTGACCCCGTTCAACCGGGTCCCGGAGGAGGGTGCCCTCGAACCCGCCTTCCGACTGTGGTCCCAGGTCGTCTCGCGCCCCTCCGCCGAGCAGGCCTTCACCAACGCGGGCAAGCGCGACGCGGCCTACGACCTCGATCTGCCGTTCGCGCAGGTGGTGCGGCGCGACGGCACCGAGCGGCCGGCCACCGGCATCTCGGTCACCGGCCTTTCCGACCAGCACGCGTGGCTGGCGACGACCGGGGAGGCGGACCTGGAGGTCGGGGACTGGCTCGGCATGGGGCTGTCGCATCCGTGCACGTCGTTCGACAAGTGGCAGCTGATCCCGGTCGCCCGGGCGGACGGGACGGTCGTCGAATACATCCGCACGTTCTTCTAGACGACACAGGAGAGAGGGGAGGTATCGGTCATGGAAGAGCTGGTGATCCGGGACGCGGACGTCGTGGACGGCGGCGGCGGCCCGTCGTACCGCGCCGACGTGGTCGTGGACGGCGGCAGGATCGTGTCGATCGTCCAGGAGGCGGCCGCGGCGGGCTGCCAACGCCCCGAGGCACGCCGGGAGCTGGACGCGGAGGGTCTCGTCCTCTCCCCCGGCTTCATCGACATGCACGCCCACAGCGACCTGGAGCTGCTGCGCGACCCCGGCCACAGCGCCAAGGCCGCGCAGGGGGTCACCCTTGAGGTGATCGGCCAGGACGGGCTGTCGTACGCGCCCGTCGACGACCGCACGCTCGCCGAGGTCCGCCGCGCGATCACCGGCTGGAACGGCTCCGGCGACGACATCGACTTCGACTGGCGGACGGTGGGCGAGTACCTGGACCGCCTCGACTTCGGTTTCGAAGGCCAGGGCATCGCGGTCAACGCGGCCTACCTGATCCCGCAGGGCACGGTCCGCGCGCTCGCCGTCGGCTGGGAGGACCGCGCGGCGACGCCGGACGAGCTCGACCGGATGCGTCAGCTGGTCGCCGAGGGCATGGCGCAGGGCGCGGTCGGCATGTCGTCCGGGCTGACGTACACGCCGGGCATGTACGCCAAGGACGCGGAACTGACCGAGCTGTGCCGGGTGGTGGCGTCGTACGGCGGCTACTACTGCCCGCACCACCGCTCCTACGGGGCCGGGGCCCTGGAGGCGTACGAGGAGATGGTGGCCCTGACGAGGGAGGCGGGCTGCTCTCTTCATCTGGCCCACGCCACCATGAACTTCGGCGTGAACAAGGGCCGTGCGCCGGAGCTGTTGTCGCTGCTGGACAAGGCACTGGAGTCGGGGGCCGACATCACCCTCGACACCTACCCCTACACGCCCGGCTGCACGACGCTCGTCGCCATGCTGCCGAGCTGGGCGAGCGAGGGCGGCCCCGAGGCGGTGCTGGCCCGGCTGGCGGACGACGACACCGCCGAGCGCATCCGGCACCACATGGAGGTCGTCGGCGCGGACGGCTGCCACGGCGTGCCCATCGAGTGGGACACCATCGAGATCTCGGGCGTGAGCGACCCGGCGCTCGGCGACTTCGTCGGCCGTACGATCCGGCAGTCGGCGGACGCGCGGGGCGAGGCCCCGTGGGTGACGGCCCGCCGGCTGCTCCTGGACGACCGGCTGGGCTCGACGATCCTCCAGCACGTCGGCCACGAGGAGAACGTGCGGACGATCATGCGGCACCGCGTCCACACGGGTGGTTCGGACGGCATCCTGCGCGGCACGAAGCCGCATCCACGGGCGTACGGCACGTTCCCGCACTATCTCGGCCGGTACGTGCGGGAGTTGGGGGTGCTGTCCCTGGAGGAGTGCGTGGCCCATCTGACCGCGCGCCCGGCGGCGCGGCTGCGGCTGCGGGACCGGGGGCTGGTCCGCGAGGGGTACCGGGCGGACCTGGTGCTGTTCGACCCGGCGACGGTAGCGGCGGGCTCCACCTTCGAGGAGCCGCGCACGCTACCGACGGGCATCCCGCATGTCCTGGTCGACGGCCGTTTCGTGATCGAGGACGGCCGCCGCACGGACGTACTGGCGGGACGGGCGATCCGGGGAACCGCCTAGCCGGTTACGGCTTGGGCAGCACGCATCCGCTCGCGTTCAGGTCGAGCTTGTTGTCGACGCCGAAGCAGGCGTGGATCTGGTAGATCTCCTGGGCGTAGTTGATGCCCTGGCGGACGGTGACGTTGCCGCTCTCGTCGACCTCGCACGGGTTGTTGACCGTACAGCGCTCGCCGTCCTCGTTGCCGGTGTTGTTGACGGCGACGACCTGGTTGGTGGCCTGGTCGATGACGGGAGAGCCGGAGGTGCCGCCGATGGTGTTGCAGGCGGAGGTGTAGCGGACCGAGTCCTTGAAGGTCCAGTCGCCTTCCTTGAGGCGGTACGCGAACCCGTCGATGTTGCAGTTGTACAGCCGCTTCCAGTAGCCGGAGGCGACGGTGATGGCGGTGCCCTTGACCGGGTGGGTGTCGGCCACCGTGAGCGGGTTGATGCTGTACGAGCTCTTGATCTGCGCGTACGTGGTGGTGAGTTGGTAGAAGGCGACGTCCGTGTCGGTCATCGTCCCGTAAGCGATCTTGCTGGCCCGCAGCGTGCCGGCCCGGCCGCCGGAGGAGTTGAGCAGGGTGAACGTACGGCTGGAGGCCCGGTCGACCACGACGTCGCCCGGGCCCGGCATGCCGGTCTCCAGACAGTGGCCGTTGGTCATCACCAGCGCCGGGTCGTTGTCCTCCGAGTCCGGGAAGCGGACGACGGAGCCGGAACAGTTGCTGAGCGCGACGGTGCCCGCGAAGTTGACGGCCTTGACCTTGGGACTGTTCAGGACCTGGCCGAGGGTGTCCGCGGTGGAGGCGACGGTGTCATTGACCACCGACGTGACCGAGCCCGCGTCCACGCTCTTGCCGAAGGAAGCGGCCGAGTCCACGGGAGCCGCGACCGCGGGTGCGGCGCCGGCCCCGGCTATCGCCAGGGCGAGGAGGGCGGCGCCGAGCGGTTTTCTCATGTGGGGGTCCCCTCATACGAGGAGGGTGACCGAAGAATCTCCGGCCACCCGCACTTTTGTCATGCACATTCTCACGCAGGAGGGGGGTACGGACAAGGACTTGATTACCGGCGAGTTCGAGCCGTAGGGGTTTCCCTATCACGGGGAGTGCGGCGCCCGGCAGATCCGCCGGGCCGACGGCGCAGGACGTTCACGGAACGGCGCCGGGATCACCACAGCCGATCACACCGGGGGCGCGACACGCCTCGGGACAAACTCCGCCCGGGCAGCCGGTCGTTGCCCCTTCCGGCGCCCCCGAAGAGCCGTCAGCCCGCCGATCGGCGTCGGCGGACCCTGCCCCGCTGCGCCCAGCCGGCCCCGAACGGCGGCGCTACTTGGGGCCCTTCGTGTTCCCCAGCCCCCGCCCCGGGTTGTCCCCACGTCCGCCGCCCGGCGCCCCCGTGCTCGCGGTCGCGGTCGGGGTCGAGGGCGCCGTGCTCGTGGTGGCGGGCGCCGACGAGGGCGTGCCGGTCCTGCCGTCCTCGTCGGCCCCGTCCGGCGCGGACGTGCTCGGCGAGGCGCCCGGGGCCTGCGCACCCGGCGACCCGGTGGGGTCGGACGAACGGGGCGTGGCGGGGTCGCCGTCCAGGGGGTCGGCCCGGTCCGCCGATGCCCCCGCCGTCGGGCTCGCACCGCCCTGCTCGCCGTGCGAGCCGCCCTCCGGCGAGGAGCCGGACAGGGAGAACCCCGCCATGATCGCCGCCGCCGACACCGCCCCCACCGCGCCGGCCACGATCGCCACGCGCCGCGAGCCCCGGGCCCGCGCCCTGCGGCGCGCCCCCCGGCCCGCACCGCCCGCCCGAGGCGCGCGGCGCGCAGCCGCGCCACGCGCGGGCACACCGGGGCCGGGGCCCGCAGGAATCTCGCCGTGGCCGCCGGCCGCCCCCTCGGCCGTCCCCGCATCACCCACCCGGGGCAGCGGCGCCGTCTCGTCGTACGCGTTCTGCCAGCCGTGCGCGGCCGCCGGATCCGCGTACTCCTCGTACGCCGGGGGCGCCGTCGGCCTCGGGTGGTACACGTTCGGCTGCCCCTGCGGTGTCCCGTTCTCGCGCTCAGGTGGGCTGGACATGGCCGCGCATTGTAGGGACGGGTCCGGCCCGTGCGACAGCTACCGGCGATAACAGCCCAAAGCCCCCGCGTCTCACGTGTCGGAAAACACCGACCAAGGCGCTTTACCGGGCCGTAAGCTCCTTGACATGCAGGTGATCCAGTCGACCAAGCTCGCCAACGTCTGTTACGAGATCCGGGGCCCGGTGCTCGAGGAGGCGATGCGGCTTGAATCGGCGGGGCATCGGATCCTCAAGCTGAACACCGGCAACCCGGCCGCGTTCGGCTTCGAGGCCCCGCCCGAGATCCTGGAGGACGTCCTCCGCAACGTGTCGTCGGCGCACGGCTACGGCGACGCGAAGGGCCTGCTGGCCGCGCGCCGGGCCGTCGTCATGCACAACCAGACCCTGGGCATCGAGACCGACGTCGAGCACGTCTTCATCGGCAACGGCGTCTCCGAGCTGATCGTCATGGCGATGCAGGCCCTGCTCGACGACGGCGACGAGGTGCTGGTCCCGGCGCCCGACTACCCCCTGTGGACCGCGGCCGTCTCCCTGTCCGGCGGCACCGCCGTCCACTACCGGTGCGACGAGCAGTCCGACTGGATGCCCGACCTCGCCGACATCGAGCGCAAGGTCACCGACCGCACCAAGGCCATCGTCATCATCAACCCCAACAACCCGACGGGGGCCGTGTACGACGAGGCCATGCTCCGGGGGCTGACGGACATCGCCCGCCGGCACAACCTCCTCGTCTGCTCCGACGAGATCTACGACAAGATCCTCTACGACGGCGCCACGCACACCCCGACCGCCTCCGTCGCCCCCGACCTGCTCACCCTCACCTTCAACGGCATGTCGAAGGCCTACCGGGTCGCCGGGTACCGGGTCGGGTGGATGGCGATCTCGGGCCCCCGCGCCCACGCCGACTCCTACATCGAGGGCCTCACCATCCTCGCGAACATGCGGCTGTGCGCGAACATGCCCGGCCAGCACGGCGTCGTCGCCGCCCTCAGCGGACGGCAGTCCATCAACGACCTGGTGCTGCCCGGGGGGCGGCTGAAGGAGCAGGTGGACGTCGCGTACGAGCTTCTGACCCAGATCCCCGGCGTGACCTGCGTACGGCCGAAGGGCGCGCTGTATCTCTTCCCGCGCCTCGACCCCAAGGTCTTCAAGATCAAGGACGACCGGCAGATGGTCCTGGACCTGCTGCGGAGCGAGAAGATCATGGTCGTCCAGGGCAGTGGCTTCAACTGGCCGGAGTCGGACCACTTCCGCGTGGTCACCCTGCCGACGGTCACGGACCTGCGGGACGCGATGAGCCGGATCAGCCGGTTCCTCGACGGGTACAGCCAGCCGTGACCCTGCGCAGACGGGCGGCCCCCGTCTTGTGAACGGCTCAACTTTAGACGAAATCTAAGCTAGGATGGTTTCCTGTCAGCGCACAGGAGGCCATCCCATGTACGAACCGATCCGAGCCAAGTCGGTCCACAGCACGATGGCCGGCAACACCACCGACTTCCCTCACCGCTCGCGTGAGGAGGAGCTCGACATCCAGCTCGCCGGCCACCTCGCCGCGCTGCTCGCCGTCACGGACGAGCTGCGCACGACGGAACCCTCCGCCGACCTCGACGCGGCCGCCGTGCGGCTCGCCGACCAGGTGGCCCGGCTGCGGGAAGGACGCAAGCCGGCCCGCGCGGCGGCCTCCGGCGGTCAGGCGAAGCTCGCGGCACTGCACCGGCGCGCACACGCCCTCGCCGGGCGGGCGCTGGTGGTCGCCGCGTCCCGGGCCGACACGGCGGCGGCGATCCTGGCGGCCGAGCGCATGGACGCGCACGCCGCCGCGCAGGCCGAGCCGCAGGAGCTGACCGGCGTCGGCTGAGCCCCCTGAACGGCCCCGGTCCGCGTGCACCCGCAGCGACGCGCGGACCGGGCGCCACAGCCCCGGTACGCCGAAGGCGTGGGGTAGGCGAGGATGCGCGCCGTCGCCGAGGAACTCGATGCCCACGCCGAGCGGTTCGAAGGGGCGCGGCGCGTCGAGGCGTCGGATCGGCCCCGTCGTGCCGGTACCGGCGATGAACCGCCCGTCGACGCGCGGCTTCGCCGCGTGGCGTCCAGTGCGGCCCGCAGCACGTCGGCGGGGACGTCCTCCAGCTGCTCCACGAAGTCCGCCTCGCCGATGCCGGTCGGCACCACCAGGTGGAGCTTGCGTCCCCGGCGCTGCCAGGACAGGGCCGTGTCGACGGCGACCGCCCCGCCGTGCTCCAGGCCGTGGCCGCCCCCGCGACCAGCCACAACACCCCCAAAGCGGCGAAGGCCTGCCGCCGTCATCCCGTCGGGGCGGACGGAATCGACAGCGGCAGGCCCAGAACCACGCACGCCGTTGTGCGCGGCTTCGCCGTATCGCACCGCGGCCGGCCGTGACGATCACTGGTCAGGGCATCCCAACCGGCCGCGGAGTCTTCGGGGCGGCACTCAGCCCAGGCGCTCCACCAGCGCGCGGTACTCGTCCCACAGCTCCTTCGGGGTGTGGTCGCCGAAGGTGTTGAGGTGGTCGGGGACGAGCGCGGCCTCCTCGCGCCAGATCTCCTTGTCGACGGTGAGGAGGAAGTCGAGGTCGGAGTCGGCCAGTTCGAGGCCCTTCGTGTCCAGCGCGCCCTTGGCCGGCAGGATGCCGATCGGGGTCTCGACGCCCTCGGCCCTGCCGTCGAGGCGCTCGACGATCCACTTCAGGACGCGGCTGTTCTCGCCGAAGCCGGGCCAGACGAACTTGCCCGCGTCGTTCTTGCGGAACCAGTTGACGTAGTAGATCTTCGGCAGCTTGGCCTGGTCCTTGTCCTTGGCCACGTCGACCCAGTGGGCCATGTAGTCGCCCATGTTGTAGCCGCAGAAGGGCAGCATCGCGAACGGGTCGCGGCGCAGCTCGCCGACCTTGCCCTCGGCCGCGGCGGTCTTCTCGCTCGCCACGTTGGCGCCGAGGAACACACCGTGGTTCCAGTCGAAGGACTCCGTCACCAGCGGTACGGCGGTGGCGCGGCGCCCGCCGAAGAGGATCGCCGAGATCGGCACGCCCTTGGGGTCCTCCCACTCGGGCGCGATGATCGGGCACTGCGCGGCGGGGACGGTGAAGCGGGCGTTGGGGTGGGCGGCGGGGACCTCCGACTCGGGCGTCCAGTCGTTGCCCTTCCAGTCCGTCAGGTGGGCCGGGGTCTCCTCCGTCATGCCCTCCCACCAGATGTCGTTGTCGTCCGTGAGCGCCACGTTGGTGAAGACCGAGTTGCCCCACAGCGTCTTCATCGCGTTGGCGTTGGTGTGCTCACCGGTGCCGGGCGCGACGCCGAAGAAGCCGGCCTCGGGGTTGATGGCGTAGAGACGGCCGTCCTCGCCGAAGCGCATCCAGGCGATGTCGTCGCCGATCGTCTCGACGGTCCAGCCGGAGATGGTGGGCTCCAGCATGGCGAGGTTGGTCTTGCCGCAGGCGCTCGGGAAGGCGGCGGCGACGTACTTGGACTCGCCCTGCGGCGGGGTCAGTTTCAGGATCAGCATGTGCTCGGCGAGCCAGCCCTCGTCGCGGGCCATGACGGAGGCGATCCGCAGGGCGTAGCACTTCTTGCCGAGCAGGGCGTTGCCGCCGTAGCCGGAGCCGTAGGACCAGATCTCGCGGCTCTCCGGGAAGTGGGAGATGTACTTGGTCTGGTTGCAGGGCCAGGGGACGTCCTCCTGGCCCTCCTCCAGCGGGGCGCCGACGGAGTGCACGGCCTTCACGAAGAAGCCGTCCTCACCGAGCTCGTCCAGGACGGCCTGACCCATGCGGGTCATGGTGCGCATGGAGACCGCGACGTAGGCGGAGTCGGTGATCTCGACGCCGATGGCGGAGAGCTTCGAGCCGAGCGGGCCCATGCAGAACGGGACGACGTACATGGTCCGGCCACGCATCGAGCCGCGGAAGACGCCCTTCTCGCCGGAGAAGACCTCACGCATCTCGGCGGGGTCCATCCAGTGGTTCGTCGGGCCGGCGTCCTCCTCCTTCTCGGAGCAGATGTAGGTCCGGTCCTCGACGCGCGCGACGTCGGTCGGGTCGGAGGCGGCGTAGTACGAGTTGGGGCGCTTGATCGGGTCGAGCTTCTTGAAGGTGCCCTTCGCGACGAGCTCCTCGGACAGACGCTCGTACTCGGCCTCGGATCCGTCACACCAGACCACGTTGTCCGGCTGCGTCAGTTCAGCGATCTCGTTGACCCACGAGACCAGTTCCCGGTGGTGGGTGGGGACGGGGGGAGCCGCGATGTCGCGCGCCACGGTTGCTCCTATAGAGAGGGATTTTGTCCTGATATGCCCTTGTATGCCCCGTGGGGGCCGCGACCCGGATGCTTCGCGGGCGGTAAGGGGCTGGATCCACCGTCCCGATCTTCCGCGCTCATCCGGTGCCGACCGCACTCATTTGATCATCCGACGCGTCCGCCCATATGTCCAGAGGGCGTCACAGGTGAGCGGCGTGAGCATCGCCACTCATCGAGATGTTTTCGATGCGTCACCACGGCTTCACCCCAGGTGCGCCCGATCCGGGGACCCCGTGAGATGATGGCCACTTCCGGGCTCTCATCTCGCCGCGCTGATACGTAACTTACGGTTCCGTAGGTACGATGCCCTCCATGACTGCGCCCGTCCCCGACGCCTCCACGGACACGCCGGCCGCCGGCCGCGGCTCCGGCGCGCCCTCCCTGCCGCACCAGATCGCACACCACGCCCAGCAGCTCACGGACGAGATCAAGCCCAAGCTCCGCGGCTGGCTGCACCTCGGCATGTTCCCGGCCGCGCTCGTCGCGGGCCTGGTGCTCACCGCCCTCGCGGACTCACCCAGAGGCCGGCTCGCCTGCGGGATCTTCGCCCTCACGGCCTGCCTGCTGTTCGGCGTGAGCGCGCTGTACCACCGGGGCAACTGGAGTCCCCGTATGGACGGCATCCTGCGCCGACTGGATCACGCCAACATCTTCCTGATCATCGCGGGCACTTACACACCGCTGACGATGCTGCTGCTGCCGGACGCCAAGGGCCAGTGGCTGCTGTGGGGCATCTGGGGGGCCGCGGCGGCGGGCATCGTCTTCCGCGTCTTCTGGGTCGGGGCCCCGCGCTGGCTCTACACCCCCTGCTACATCGCGATGGGCTGGGCGGCCGTCTTCTTCCTGCCGGACTTCATGCGCACCGGCGGCATCGCGGTGCTGGTCCTGGTGATCGTCGGCGGCCTCCTCTACAGCGCGGGCGGCGTGATCTACGGCATCAAGCGCCCGAACCCGTCACCGCGCTGGTTCGGCTTCCACGAGGTGTTCCACTCCTTCACCCTGGCGGCGTTCATCACGCACTACGTGGGGATCTCGCTGGTGGCGTACCAACACGCTTAGCCGCTCGCGATCGACAAGGGCCACGGCTTTCGAGCCGTGGCCCTTCCTCCATGCCCGCCTTCACGCGTAGGACTCCCCCGTTCGACAGTCCCGATATTTTGGTACTGAATCTCACTTTAGGGCCAATATCGCCCAGCCACGGAGCACCCGCCGCTGGTGGGCTCTGGTCGCGAGAGGTCGACATGACGATCGTGATGCTCCCCCCCCTATGGACAGGGCTTCCGGGTTTTCGCCTGTGGGTCGGACGTTCCGTCCGGAGACGGGTGGTCGGGACCTGCGGCTTGCCCGGCTACGCCGCAGGTGTTGTTGCCTGCGGTGGGCCGCATCTAGCCTGTACTACGTGCTGGTGCCCGATGCAAGGGCGTGGCTCGCAGATATGTGACCCGGATTGTTTTGTCCGGGTCTATGGCACGGTATTCGCCGTGCTTGGCGCGCATCAGGATGTTGATCGCGCCGACAGCGTCGCGGTGGCAGGTGAAGCCACAGGTGCGGCACCGGTAGTTCCGCCCGGAGGGGCGGTTGCGTGTGAGGCACGCTGGACAGGTCTTGGTGGAGTAGGACTCGTCGATGTGGACGAGGCCGACGCCGGTCTTCTGCGCTACGTGGCGTTCCTGGTCGCCGCGGTCCCACTGGGACAGACGGCGGCGCTGATGGCGTCCGCTGCGGCGGACCTTGGTATTGCGGGTGTTCTTCTCGATGCCGCGTACGTCGCCGACCGTGATGGTGCCGGTGTCGTGCTCCTGGGCAAGATCGGCGACCTTGCGGCTGACCTGGTGGTTGTGGTTGCGCAGGCTGGTCTTCGCCTTGCCCTGTGCACGCTTGACGGCCTTGTCGTACCGGCGCCACTGGCGTGAGCCCTTGAGGCACTTGGACTGCTTGCGGCGCAGGGCCGCGACGGCGGTGTTGCGCCGGTGCTTGACCGCACGGGCGGACCGTCCGTTGATGACGGTGACCTCGTAGGCCTCAGTGGTCTCCACCGCGCAGGTCATCGGGTTGATGATGCCCTCGTCCACGGCCATCACGTTCTGCAGACCGAGAACGGGCGGCTGGTGGGTTGCGTAGGGGATGTGCAGGGACCAGGTCCGGTTGTCGCGGTCCCAGCACGGCTCGACCTCGCCCCAGTCATCAGCCGGCACCGTGTTGCCGGTACGGGCGTCGGTCACCTCGGGGACGGGCAGGAGAATCCGGCCGTCCCTGCGTCCGAGCGACAGCGCGAGCTTTCCGTCCGGGGTGATCCGCCATCCGTAGCCGCGCGTGAACGCGACGGGCCGGTAGTTCTTAGCCCGGTGGGGCATCCTGACGCCCTCCACGCCCTCGCCGATGTTCGTCAGGGCCGTGCTGACCGCTTCGGTCAGCGCCTCGTAGACGGCCTGCTTGGAATGGGCGTGCATCCGCAGGAGTTCGGGATCTTCCACCTGCCCCAGCGCTTCGGCCCGGCTCGGATCGCATCCTTCACGGTCGTAGAACTCCTGCCGGAACCCGGCCAGATTCGTGAACAGCAGACCGGCCCGGTAGGCAGTCTCGTGCACCTTGCGGTAGTCCTTCGAACGCAGGCGCACGGGCACCACCGCCGTGCGGTACGTGACCCCGTCCGCTCGCTTCACGATCGACACCCACGGTACTGGTAACGAAGCTGCATGCCGATCACCGTACGGCCCTGTCCGCGGCAGTCCGGCGCAGAAGATCACAATCGACCGGAACTGTGTACGTTATGCGGCAGCCCGCTCGAATCGAGGCGATCTCGTTGTGGTTCGGATGGGCACCTGTCGACGCTTCCCCTTGCCATGCCCCGCAGACCGACGCCCGACAATGACCTCATGCCCCCCTCACGTATCTCTCCCCCCACCGACCGTCCCCAGCTGGGGCTTCGTGAGCGGAAGAAGATCAAGACCCGGACGGCGATCCGCGACGCGACGTACGCGCTGATCAAGGAGCAGGGCTACGACGCCACGACGATCGAGCAGATCGCCGAGCGCGCCGAGGTGTCGCCGTCCACGGTCTTCCGCTACTTCCCGACCAAGGAGGACATCGTCCTCACGGACGAGTACGACCCTCTGATGCTGGAGGAGTTGCGTGCCCGGCCCGCCTCGGAGTCCTGGATGGACTCGGTGCGGTACGTGATGCACAGGAGCATGGACGCGCTGCTGGCGGAGGACCCCGAGGCGGTCCGGATCCGGGCGCATCTGGCGGTCCAGATCCCCGCCGTCCGCGCCCGGATGATCGAGAGCATGTCGGCGACCGGCCGCCTGCTGCGGGGCGCCATCGCCGAGCACCACGGTCTGGACGCGGACAGCCTCGAAGTTCGGGTCTACGCGATGTCCCTGGTCCGCGGCCTGATGGAGGTCAACATCACCTGGGCGGAGAACGACTGCCGGGACGACCTCCGCGAGCTGGTGGACCGGGCTCTGGACGTCATCGAGCAGGGCCTCCCCACGAAAAAGGTCTGAGGCGCGAGCGCCCGGTCGTGACATCCTGGCCGGGTGAACGGTCCAGAGATCCGCGTCGAGTTCGCCCCCGAGCTGCGTGTTTTCCTCCCCAACGGCCGGCGCCGGGACGATGCCGCCCAGGTCGCCACCGACGGTGTCTCGACCCTCGGCCATCTCGTGGAGTCCCTCGGCGTCCCGCTGACCGAGGCCGGCCCGCTGCTCGTGGACGGGCGCGAGGTACCGGTGTCGTACGTCCCGACCGGCGGCGAGGCCGTGTCCGTACGGCCCGTCCCGCGCCCCCAGCGGGTACCCGGCGCTCCCCTGCGCTTCCTCCTCGACGTCCACCTCGGCACCCTCGCCCGCCGTCTGCGCCTGCTCGGCGTGGACACGGCGTACGAGTCGACGGACATCGGCGACCCGGCGCTCGCGGCACTGTCGGCCGCCGAGCAGCGGGTCATGCTGAGCCGTGACCGAGGGCTGCTGCGCCGCCGCGAGCTGTGGGCCGGGGCGTATGTCTACAGCACGCGGCCCGAGGACCAACTCCGCGACGTCCTGGACCGGTTCCGCCCCGAGCTGCGCCCCTGGACCCGCTGCTCCGCCTGCAACGGCCTGCTCAGGGCGGCGACCAAGGACGAGGTGGCGGACCGGCTGGAGGGCGGGACGCAGCGGTCGTACGACGTGTTCGCGCAGTGCACCCAGTGCAAGCGGGCGTACTGGAAGGGCGCGCACCACGAGCAGCTGGTGGCCATCGTGGAGCGCGCCCTCGCCGACTACGCGAGCTGAGGCCAACGCCTGCTCGCGTCACCCTTTCCGCAGGCGATCCCGTCCCGGTTCGGGTCGAGCCGCAGCGGGTCGTCCTTGCCGTTGACCTTCAGGCGGCCGTAGTCGTTCTTCTTCAGCCAGTCGCAGCGGGCCTTCGTCGTCGCCTTCACGGTCGGCGGGAAGTCCGTCGGCACGCAGACGTTGGCGGAGCCGTAGTGCCGGTCGCAGCCGGCGACGGTCGGGCTGACCTTCTGCGACTTCCGCTTCTTGCCCGGGCCCGTGACCTTGCCCTTGAGGTTGTCGGCGAATTCGTGGACGTGGGCGGAGGCGTCCGTCGCGCTCAGGGCCTGCGGGCCTTGGAGGTGCACCCACTTGGCGACCGACGGCACGCCGCCCGCATCGACCGCGAAGAGCATGTACCAGCCGGGCGGGGCCAGGTTGGGGTTGCTCGTCACGTTCAGGTCGATGTTGTCGCCGTCCACCGACAGCGGCAGGTCCACGAAGCGCTGGTTCGGGTCGGAGGAGTGGGTGACCGCGGCCGGGCGGATCAGCTCGGCCTTGGCGATCGGCCGGTCGACGGTGATCCGCTGGGTGTCGCCGTACGTCCACTCGGAGTCGATGACCGAAGTGATCGTCGGGCGCTCGCCCTTGAGGAGATACGGCGGGGTGTACACCGACACGTCGTGGTTCCAGCTGCCGTTGCCCGGGTTGTCGCCCGTCGCCATCACCCGGCCGTCGGGCAGCAGGAAGGCCGAGGAGTGGTAGCCGCGCTCCTCCGGGTCGGCCGCCACCGGGTCGAAGGTGCCCGTCGCCGGGTCGTAGAGCGACGACTCGTACACCGGGTCGGCCCGGTTGTGCAGGGCGCCGCCCGTCTCCAGCACCTTGCCGTCGGGCAGGAGCACGGCGGAGACGTACATCTTGCCCTGGTTGCCGGTCTGCGGGACCTTGCCGTTCCCGAGGTCGACGGTGCCCTGCGGGAGCGGCGGTCCCGCGACGTAGGACGGGTTGGGCTGCTTGAGGTCGATGACGTCGGTGAGGCGGTTCGCGTCCGGGTTGGAGTCGATGTTGCCGCCGCCGACGGTGAGGACCTTCTGGTCCTGGGCCGGGGGCAGCAGCACGCTCGCGGACTGGTCGCGCTGGTCCTTGTTCCGCAGGCCGGGGACCTGGGTGACCGTGTTGGCGCCGTAGTCGTAGATCGCCGAACCCGTGCCCGGGATGTTGTTGCCGAAGACATGGCTGCCCGAGTAGAAGAGGCGGCCGTCCTGCATCAGGATCATCGACGGGTACAGACCCCAGTAGGACCAGGTCTGGTTGACCTTCCAGAGCTCCAGCCACCTCTGCTCGGCGTCCGACCACAGCTCGGCCGTCACCGAACCGGACGAGTCCTCCTTCAGACCGCCGAAGGAGATCACGTCACCGTTGCCGAGGACGGTGGCCGACGGGTACCAGTGGCCGTCGTTCATGTCGTTGGTCTTGCTGTACGTCTCGCTGACCGGGTCGAAGATGTACGAGTCCTTGTAGCCCTGGTAGCCGATCGTGCCGTCCGCCGACGGATAGCCCTTGTTGCCGCTCATCACGAGCACACGCCCGTCGTCGAGCTGGACGTGGCCGGCGCAGAACATGTCCTTGGGCGTGGGGATCTGCTGGTAGGTGCCGTTCTGCGGGTCGTAGACCGCGCTGGTGAACGTGCCCGCCTGGAACATCGTCGGGTCGTTGCCGGAGCCCGCGATCAGCAGCACCTTGCCGTTGTTCAGGACGACGGAGTGCATGGAGCGGACCGGGTTCTTGGTCGGCAGCACGTCCCAGCGGCCGTTCGCGCACTCCTCCGCCGTGCCCGTGCACACCGGGTCGGGGACGGGCGCGGCGACCTGGTCCATCGTGTAGTCGTCGGTCGTGACCGAACCGGTGCCGTAGACGGAGACGCCCCAGGCGATGCGGTCGGTGCCGGCGGGCACCTCGGGTGTGCGGACCGTGGCCTCGGTCCACCCGGCCGCCATGTCCAGCGTCTTGAGGTCGGTCCAGTACTGCCAGCCCGCCGTGGCGTCGTGCCGGAAGAGGGTGACCGAGGCGTCCGGGGTGGTCGACCTGTACCAGAGCCCCAGGTCGTACTGCTTGCCCGGCGTGACGACGGGCGCGCACTCGGCGGACTCGGTGATCAGCGCCTTGCGGTCGCCCTCGACGCGGCGGGTGAGCGTGACCTTCATCGCCTTGGAGCCGCTGTGGGCGTCCGTCGTCGTCTCGAAGGTGAAGTCGTTGTCGCCCCAGCCGGACTTCTTCCAGCAGTAGGGCATGTCGTCGGTGCCGGCGGTCTCGAAGCCGGGGTTCTTGATGAGGTTGGCGGCGGAGGCGGGCTGGGGCGCGGTGAGCAGGAGACCGGCGGTCAGGGCCCCCACCCCGACCAGTGCGGTCCTTCTTCGGCGCTTGCTGACGAGACGCTTTGTCATGCGGCTCTCCTTGCGGTGCGGCTCCCGGACCGCCGACCGATACGGCGGCCCGGCAGATAGACCAGCGCCTCGGTACCGACGAAGCGCAGGACGAAGGTGATGACCAGGGCCAGCGCGGTCGCGGGCAGCACGGCCAGCCCGAACTGCCCCACGAGCAGCGCGATCAACGGGATGCGCAGCACCAGGTCGGCGTTGGCGAGCAGCGCGAACCGTACGGTGCGGTCGGCCCAGTGGCGGTGCTGCCGCCGGTCGCGGAACAGCAGCTTCTCCATGAGCAGGAAGTTCCAGGCCACGCCGAACTGGTTGGCGGCTATCTCCGCCGGGAGGTAGTGCAGCCCCGCCTGCGTCATCGCCCACAGCGCGGCCAGGTTCGGCACGAAGCCCGTCAGCCCGATCAGCCCGAACACCACCATCCGGGACAGCGGGTCGGCCGTCCGCAGTCCGGCGAGGTGACGCAGGAAGCGGCGCCCCTCCGCCGCCGTGGACTTGGACTCCCCCGCGAACCGCTCCTGGAAGACGAACGGCACCTCGGTGACGGTGCGCGGACGGCTGCGGACCGCCAGCTCCAGCAGGATCTTGTAGCCGAGGGGCTTGAGTGCCTGAGCCGTGATGTCGCTGCGGCGGATGGCGAAGAAGCCGCTCATCGGGTCGCTGATGCCGTGCAGCCGGCGCGGGAAGAGGGACTTGGTCAGCCAGGTCGCAGCCCGGGAGACGGCCACCCGGTAGCTGCCCGCGAGCCCGGCCCGGCTGCCGCCCTTGATGTACCGGGAGGCGACGACGAGCCCGGCGTTCGCGCGCTCACCCGTGGCGACCAGGTCCGGCACCAGGGAGGGCGGATGCTGGCAGTCGCCGTCCATGACGACGATCCACTCCGACCCGGCCGCCTTCATCCCCTCGACGACCGCACCACCGAGCCCGCCGACGGGTTCGTCCCGGTGGATGACGGTGACCGGGAAGGGGCAGTCCTGGGCCGCCTCCTTGATGACCTGCGGAGTGTCGTCGGTGGAGTCGTCCACGAAGACGACCTCGCAGGGCAGCCGGGACGGCACCGACTCGGTGATCTGGTGCAGCAACCGCCGTACGTTCGCCGACTCGTTGAAGGTCGGTACGACGATGGTGACGGCGCCGGGTTCGGGAACCTCGGCGGCGTCCACCGACGGATCGCCCAGCTCTTCGGGGGCGGTGTACTCGTGAGTCATCGAACCCCTCCGGATACCGTCTGGATCTGCCGGATCTCGATCCGGTCCTCGCCGGTGCCGAACACGGCGACCGGCGTCGAGTGCTCCATCGCCGCCCTGACGTTGGGCAGGTCGACCGCGTCGCGCCGTACCGTCGGCGAGGCGACCACGTAGTCGAGGTCCTTCCAGCCGCGCGGCATCGTCTTCGTCACGGCCGGGTCGAGGTCGGCCTTGTAGAACCAGATGGCGCCGAGTCCCGGCTCGTATCCGGCGTGCACCAGGTCGAGCCAGAGCGCGTCGTCGACGAGGACCCGGGTGTCCTGCGGGTCCGCCACCTCGGTGGCCAGCCACTTCGAGGCCGCCTGGTAGGGGGCGTTGGCGTCGGAGGTGACGGCCGTGCGGGCGCCGTCGTACCAGCGCGGGACGACATAGGCGCAGGCGGCGAGGGCGAGGACGGCCGCGAGGGCGTACCGCGCGCCGGTGACGTACCGCTTCTCCGCCTCGGACCGTCGGCGCCGCAGTACGGCGTGGGCGACGGAGGCCGTTCCTCCGGCGAGGACGAGGGCGAGGAAGGGCAGCGCCTGGATGACGTACATGGCGGGCAGGTAGCCGGTGGGGCGCATGGCCACCAGGGCGAGGATGACCACCGCGCAGGAGGGTCCGGCCAGGGCGCGGGCGGTGACCGACCAGCGCCAGGTGACCAGGAGCAGCAGGCCGCCCGCGAGGCCGCCGAGGATGAGGACGCGGTCGTAGTAGAGCCACGACTGCAGGACGCCGTAGGAGCCGGAGCCCTGGTCCAGGATGAAGCCCGAACCCGGCCGGGTCATCTGGTACTTGATGCCGTCCCACAGCGAGACGTGCCCGCCGCCCGGGAACAGCTCGCCCTTCAGCAGCGCGAAGAGCGGGTACGAGAGGCCGATCATCACGCAGGCGGTGACGGCGCCGGTGAGGGCGAACTTGCGGGTGTCGCGGTGGCTGTGCCGCCACATCGTGACGAAGACCGCCGGGAGGACGAAGAGCATCGTCTCCTTGGTCAGCACGGCCGTGGCGGCCGCGATCCCGGCCCCGAAGTGGTGCCAGAGATGGCGGCTCGGCGAGGCGGCGAGCGCGAAGGCCAGCAGCGTCCACATCACCGCGAGGTTGTCGAGGAAGATCTCCCGCTGGAGGACGACCGACAGCGGTGAGAGCCCGAACAGGACCATGCCGAGCCCGGCCGCCCAGCGCGGCAGGGACAGCCGACGCCCGAGCACGTAGACGAGGACGGCGCTGACCGCGCTGATGACGAGCATCGCGGCGCGCATGGTGCCGACGGTCATCGAGTCGGGGCTGAGCGCGGCGGGTATCCAGGTCAGCAGGGCTATCTGGATCCAGCCGAGGGGCGGATGGTCGTACCAGTAGGTGTAGTGGGCGAGCCCCCGGCCCTCCTGGACGGCCCAGGCCTGGGCGAGGTAGGTGCCCTCGTCGTCGCTGAGCGTGGGGTAGTCGGAGATGTTCCAGCCCTGCACGACGAGGATCGCGACGAGGAGCGCACCGCACAGGATCAGGTCGGCTCTGGACGAACGCAGGCGCGTCGGCGGGCTCGTTCGGCCGGCCGGACGCGCTTCAGGCGCAGGCTGCCGCTGCGCGGGGACCTTCGGAGTGGTCACCGCGGGAAGGGTGGAGGTCACGCGGGGACGTCCTCTCGGAGGTCGCGGGTCGTTCCGGCATGGGCGAGATGCGCGCCGACGTGGGTGGTCAGCTCCCAGTCGTTACGGCCGCGCTGCTCACGCCACACGGCGCGGACGGCGGCCCCGGCGAGGAGCACCTGGTAGAAGGGGCCGCCCACGACGAGCTTCAGATAGTGGACGAAGCGGACGCGCAGCCCGTACTGCCTGCCGAAGTCGTGCAGTCCGACGACCTCGAAGACGAAGGTGACGAGCGCGGTGACGGCCGGCAGGAAGGTGACGAAGGCGACGCTCACGGACACGTCGAGGAACACCGCGATCGCGATGTTGAGCGGGATGATGAGCCCGGTGAAGGCCTGCATGAACGGCGTCATCAGCGTGTAGCGGGCGAGCAACCGCTGCCCGAAGGTGGGCAGTTGCTTCCAGTCCTTCTTCCGGTAGACCTGGAGGAAGCCCTGGTTCCAGCGGGTGCGCTGCTTGAGCAGCGACATCAGGCTGCCGGGCGTCTCCTCCTTGGTCACCATGTCGGAGTCGTAGGCGACGACGACCTTCTTGCCGACGCTGGAGAGCCGCACACCCAGATCGCAGTCCTCGGCAAGGCAGTTCGGGTCCCAGCCGTCGGCTTCCCGCAGCACGTCGGTGCGGACGAAGACGGTGTTGCCGCCGAGCGGGATGAACCCCTTCTGCGCGTGCAGGTGCAGCCGTGAGCGGAACCAGAAGAAGTACTCCAGGCAGTTGCGCAGGCTGTACCAGCTGGAGTGGAAGTTGATGAGCTGGACCCCGCCCTGGACCACGTCCGCCTCGGTCGTCCGGAACGCGTGGTCGACATGGGCGAGGAGCTCCGGGTGGACCTGGTCCTCGGCGTCGAAGACCCCGACGACATCGCCGCGGCAGTGCGGCAGCGCCGTGTTCATGGCCTTCGGCTTGTTCTTCTTCTCGTGGGTGTCGACGACGACGCGGACGCGCGGATCACGTGCCGCGGCCTTCTCGGCCACCTCGGTGGTCTCCGGGTCGTCGTGCCCGACGATGACGATGATCTCGAAGTCGGTGTGTGTGGACTCCAGCAGGCGCTGGATGGTGTGGTCCAGCACGGCCTGTTCGTGCCGGGCCGGAAGCAGCAGCGAGAACGACACGTGCTCGCCGCCGTCCGGTCTGCTGAACCGGGTGGAGGCCAGCACCTCGGGCGTACGCCACGCGTGCATCTGCCACCACAGGGTGAAAGCCGCCATCCAGAACAAGGCCAGCGAGACGACGGCTATGAAGACAGACGTCAGCAAAAGATCCCCCCAGATCCCCAATGCCCCCTGTCGCGACGGCCGTTCGGACAGCCGTCGCGTCACTGTGGAGAGATTAGGGGGGAACTGTGAAGCGTGAGGGCTGTTCCGATAAATAGCTTGTTTCGGAACGGTGCGTCAGAAAGCGCGATCTATCCGAACACACACCCAATTTGGGCATGCGGAAACCACGCCTTCCGCTTCCGTTTTCCGGTGGTCCTCGACCCCTAGCCGCTCAGCGACGTGCGCAGTCGCTCAGGGTCGGTCGTCGGCGCGTCACACGTGAAATTACGGCAGACATACGCGGCCGGTTCACCGCCGACCAGCGGGCGATCGGCGAGAAGCGGAAGCTCGTCACTGTCCGGAGTCCCGACGGCCACGACGGCACCGGGGGCGGTGCCCAGAAGTGCCGTACGGTGCAGGGCCCTTGTGGCCTCGTCGTCCAGCCCCGGTCCGACGATCGCGACCTCGCGGGGCCCGTCGAGGTTGGCCTCGGCCACGGCCAGCCCCCAGCCGATGAAGCGGGGCACGCGCGGGCCGAGGGCCTTGACGACGCCCAGCGCCTTCACGGCGGCGGCCCGATGCGGCTCCGCGCCGGTCTGCGCGGCATAGCTCAGCAGGGCGCCGGCCGCCGCGCTCCAGCCGGACGGGGCGGCGTTGTCGGTGGGGTCCTGGGGACGCCGGATCAACTGCTCGGCGTCGGCGGCCGTGTCGTAGAGGGCGCCGGACTCCGCGTCCACGAAGCGGGCGAGGACGTGGTCGAGCAGGAACCCGGCGAATTCCAGCCAGACGCCCTCACCGGTGACGGACGCGAGCGCGAGGAAGCCCTCGGCGACGTCGCCGTAGTCCTCCAGCACACCCGCGTTGACGCCGGCCTTGCCGTCCTTGCTGGTCCGGGCCAGGCGGGCGTGGTCGTCGAGATGCAGCCGAACGAGCAGGTCACCGGCGCCGAGGGCGGCCTCGACGAGGTCCGGGCGGTCGAAGTAGGCGCCGGTCTCGGCGAGGGCGGCGATCGCGAGGCCGTTCCAGGCGGCGACGATCTTGTCGTCCCGGCCGGGCGCGGGGCGCGTGCCGCGCTGCCGGAGCAGCCGCTCATGGATCGAGGCGATCTTCTCGGCGTCGAACAGACCGTCCTGCTGCGGCAGCTGGAGCACCGACGAGCCGTGCTCGAAGGTGCCCTCCTCGGTGACGCCGAAGTGCCGGGCGGCGAGCTCGGCGTCCTCGTCGCCGAGCGCCTCGCGCAGCTGCTCCGGCGTCCACGCGTAGTACGCGCCCTCGACGTGCCTGCCGGTCCCGTCGTCGCTGTCGGCGTCGAGCGCGGAGGCGAACCCGCCCTCGGTGGTGCGCAGTTCCCGCACCATGAAGTCGGCGGTCTCCAGCGCGACGCGGCGGGCGAGCTCGCTGTGCTCATCAGCGGCTCCGCCGCGGGCGGTGGCGCGCCACAGGTGGGCGTACACACGGCACAGCAGGGCGTTGTCGTAGAGCATCTTCTCGAAGTGCGGCACGACCCAGTCACGGTCGACGGAGTAGCGCGCGAACCCACCGCCGAGCTGGTCGTAGATACCGCCCCGGGCCATGCGCTCGCAGGTGTCCTGGGCCATTTGCAGCGCGCCCTCGGCGCCGGTCCGCGCATGGTGGCGCAGCAGGAACTCGACCACCATGGACGGCGGGAACTTGGGCGCGCCCCCGAACCCGCCGCGCTGCGGGTCGTACTCCCGCGTCAGCCCGAGCAGCGCCTGCGCCAGTTCCTCCTCGCCGGGTGCCTCGGTACCGCCGTAGGAGATCTCCCGCTCGGCGAGGTCGCGGGTGATCTTCGCCGCGACGTCGGCGACCTCGTCCCGCCGGTCGGCCCAGGCGCTGCGCACGCCCTCCAGCACCTGGCGGAAGGACGGCATGCCCTGCCGGGGTGCGGGCGGGAAGTACGTGCCGAAGTAGAAGGGCTCGGCGTCCGGGGTGAGGAAGACGGTCATGGGCCAGCCGCCCTGGCCGGTGGCGGCCTGGACGGCCTCCATGTAGACGGCGTCCACGTCGGGGCGTTCCTCGCGGTCGACCTTGACGCTGACGTAGTGGGCGTTGAGGTAGTCGGCCGTCTCCTGGTCCTCGAACGACTCGTGCGCCATCACATGGCACCAGTGGCAGCTGCTGTAGCCGACGCTGAGCAGGACCGGTTTGCCGCTCTTGCGAGCCTCCTCGAAGGCCTCGGCCGACCACGGCCACCAGTCGACGGGGTTGTCCGCGTGCTGGAGCAGATAGGGGGACGTCTCGTGAGCCAGTCGGTTCGGCATGGGGTCCATCCTGCCGCAGTACCCCACGTGTCACGCGTCAGACGACTCCCAGACGGTCACGTCGAGAATTCCGCCGCCGCTGTCCGGCGCGGTGCGGACCTTGATGTGGGCGATCCGGCCCTCGCCGGTCAGCAGGCAGTACTGCTCGCCCCGCTTCACCGTCGCGCTGTAGCTACCGTTGGTGTCCACGCTCTCCATACAGCCCTCGGGCGTCGGTGCGGTACCGGGGTCGGGCCACGGCGCCAGGTACTTCGCGTCGCCGGGGACCGAGAGCGACGGATCGAGGAACTCCGCCCCGAAGGAGAAGTCCGCGCCGTCGCCGGCATTCGCGAGGGGTTGCTTCGGCGTGTCCAGGTCGATATTCGTTCCGGAGATGTCCGTCTTCTCGACCTCGAGCTTGACGGGCCCGTAGACCTTCTCCCACGTCTCGGCGGCGGCCGCCGGCGGCGCGCTGCTCTGCGTCTCGCCGCCGCCCTGCCCCTCGTCGCCGCCGGACCGCGCGGCCGAAGTGGGCGCCGACTCCACGTTCCGGTCGCCGTCGTCGCCCGACGAGTCCGACTGGCTCACCAGCACCGAGACAAGGATCCCCAGCAGGGGGATCAGGATCCCGCCAACCCACCAGGCCCAACGCGGCGGCTGGGGCCCCTGCGGCGGAGGAGGCTCCGGTGGCGTGTACGGCTGTCCCTGCGGCGCACCCGCAGGCCCGTTGTTCGCCCAACTCATGTCTCCCCCGCCCTTTCCACCGAGTGTCCGCGATCACCATAGCCATGGCACCGCGCGGCGCCAATCGACGCCTCGACCGCGCACACTCTCCCCACACCACTCGGCACCCGGCACCCCGCTGCCCGGAACCCCACGGCCACCCACCGTGCCCCGGAGCGACGCCCCACGATCACCCGGCCCCCTCCCCACATCGCCCCGTTCGCAGCACACTTGACCAAGAACGCTGTTTCCGCCGGAGGGGGACGTGACATGCGAGACAGCCATCGGACCGATGCCGAGCGGCTGTTGGCCCGGGCCGTGGAGGAGGAGGTGCGGCGCTCGGGCGGGCGCGTCGACGGGCAGGTGCTGCTGTCGCGGGCGCGCGGGGCGCTGGACGCCATGGCGCAGGCGGCGGCCGAGGAGTACGAGGCGTATACCCGCGCGCTGGACGAGGCGGAGGCCGGCCGGCTCACCTTCGGGCAGCGGTTCGCGCGGGAGGGCGGCGGTACGCCCCTGATGGTGGCGGGCGTCGCGGCGCTCGCGGCCGCCGTGTCCGACCTGGCGCTCGGCACCGGCGCGGGGACGGCCGTGGGCGCGGGCGTGACCGTGGGTGTCGTCGGCGCGGCGGCGGCGGTCGTGAAGGTGGCCGGCACGCATCTGCCCGCCGCGCACCACCGTGCGGGCGCCGTCAGCCAGCCCGGCGGACCGGAACAGCTGCGGCTGCAGTGGCTGACGGCGCTGGAGGTACGGGGCATCCGTCCGTTCCTCGACCAGCAGCGGGTGCTGAACGCCTCCACCGGCCCGAAGCAGACCGGGCGGCGGCTCAAGGGCGCCGACAAGAGCGCGGCGGCCCGCGGCCGGAACGTGCTGGAGCAGTCGTTCGGTCAACTCCCGGCGCCGGCAGGCTCGTTCGCGGGCCGCAGACAGGAGATGGCCCGCATCCGGCAGTGGGTCCAGGCGGCGCGGGCGAGTACGGAGACGAAGCCGACGGTCGTCGTCCTGCACGGCGCGCCCGGCGGGGGGCGTACGGCACTGGCGATCCGCGCGGCCCACGACCTGAAGGACCAGTTCCGCGGCGCGTGCGTGGTGGATCTGCGCGGCGACACGACGGAGGAGGCGCCGCTGTCCACGAGAGACGCGCTCCTGCACCTGCTGAACCGCTTGGGCGCACCCCGCGAGCAGCTCCTGTTCCGTGAGCGTTCCTCGACCGACCAGCAGGTCAAGCGGCTGAGCGAGCTCTACCACCAGCACCTCACCGGCCTCCCGGTCACCGTCGTACTGGACGACGCCTCGGACGCGGCGCAGGTCCGCACCCTCGTCCCCGAGCGCTCCGACAGCCTGGTCCTGGTGACCGCCCGGGAGCCCCTCGACCTGCCCGCGGATCTCGCCGCCTGGGTGCACCAGCTGCCGGTGGAGCCGCTGGACGCGGCGGGCGCGGAGGAACTGCTGACCGCGGCGGCCCAGGACTCCTCGGCCCCCTACGACGCCGAAGCCGCCGACCGGATAGGGCAGCTGTGCGGCGGGCTGCCGCTGGCGCTGCGCATCGCGGGCTCGTCGCTGGGCCCGCGGTCACCGCGCACGCTGGCGACGGACCTCGGCGCGTACGGCCCGGTGGAGCCGGTCGAGCGGGTGCTGTGGCTGCGTTACACGGACCAGTCGGAGGCGGCGCGGCGCCTGCTGCGCAGGCTGGCCCTGGCGGGCCGTGCCTCGCTGGGCGCGGCGGCGGCGGCCGCGCTGCTGGCCACGGACGAGGCGGAGGCGACGCGCCACCTGGTGGCCCTGTCCCGCTCCGGCCTGATCGACCATGTACGCGGCAACCGCTACCGCCTCCACGACCTGGTCCGCGCCTTCGCCCACGCCCGTCTCCTCGACGAGGAGGAGGCGGCGGAGCGTACGGCGGCGCAGGAGCGGCTGATCGTGAACTACGCCGACCTCGCGGAGTCCGTCCTGCGCCTGGTCGACGGCAACATGTCGACCCGCTCGGACCGCTTCAGCCCGCACGGCTTCACCTCGCTGGACGACGCCCTGCGCTGGCTGGACGACGAGTCCAGCTTCATCACGGCGGCGCTCAGGCACGCGGAGGACGTCAACCAGGCGGCGGTCCTGAATCTGCTGGGCGCCCTGTGCGACTACTGCCTGCTGCGCGGCGACCTCTACCGCCTCGGCGAGATCAGCGAGCTGGCCCAGGCCGTGGACCAGGGCCTGCTGGTGCGCTCGGTGCAGTGGCGCACCGGCATCGCGGCCCGCCAGCTCGGCGAGCTGGACAAGGCCCGCACGACCCTGACCTCGGTGGTCGACCTCTATATGGAGGCCCACCACGACGCGGGCGCGGCCCGCGCGCTCTGCTCCCTCGGCATCACGCTCCACCACCAGGGCAACCTCACCGAGGCCGTGGCCAAGCTCCGGGCGGCCCTGGACCTGCAGTCGGCTCCCCAGCTGGCGACGGACCGCGCCTGGACGATGCACGCGCTGGCGGCGGTGGAACGGGACCGGGGCCGCGTCTCGGAGTCGATGGACCTGCTGACCGAGTCCCTGGTCCTGCACCGGGCCGGCGAGTCGGTGCACGGCGAGGCGTGGGCCCACTTCCAGCTCGGCCAGCTCGGGCTGCGCATGGGCGACGTCCCGCGCGCGGAGTCGGAGCTGAGCCAGGCCCTGGAGCTGTACGGCCGTACGCGCGACGCCCGCGGGGAGGCCTGGGCGCTGACCCAGCTGGCCCGCGCCCGCCTGGTCGCCGGCGACCCGTCCCCGGCGGTGGACGGTCTGCGCCAGGCGGCCGCCCGGCACCGCGACAACGAGGACGCGCGCGGCGAGGCCTGGTCCGTCTACTACCTGGGCCAGGCCCTGGAGGAGACGGGCAACCTGGACGTGGCGGTGCGCGAGCTGGAACGTTCGCGCACGATGTTCTCGCGCATGCAGGACGTCTACGGCCTCGCCTGCGCCCGGCACCACTCGGCCCGCGTCACCCGGGACCAGCGGGCCGCCCAGACCGGCTCGCTGAAGAACTCCGGCTTCGCCCGCCAGCTCCTCGTGGACGCCCGCGCCAACTTCCAGCGCATCGGCGTCGCCCACGGAGAGGCGTGGACATGTCTGGAGCTCGCGGTGGTGGACGCCGGGAACGCCCGTACCCAGCAGGCACTGGCGCTGTGCGACGACGCGGTGGCGTTGTTCTCGTCCTACGGCGACCGCAGGGGCGAGGACTGGGCGCGCTTCCTGCGCTGCACGCTGCTGCCGTACGCGGCGCCCGGCGGCGTCGAGGTCGGGACGGCTGTGGCGCAAGAGGAACTGACGGAGCTGGCACGGAGCGGGCACGGCCGTCGGGACGGGAAGCTGGACGACTTCGTCGAGGCCTATCTGCTGCTGCTGGAACGAGGCGTGGACCTGGAGGTCGGCTGGCAGGCCTGGCGGTTGGGGATGGTGCCGAACCGGCATGCCAGAGAGGTCATGGGAGTACCGACCGCGGCTTCGTCTCGATGAATCGGCGCTGTTCGGCGGGGCGGGCGCCCGTGGTGGAGCAGTTCGGCCGGGCGGGCGCCACGGTGGAGCAGGCATGCCACACGGCATGACCCCCCGATGCCACCGGGCACCACGGAATCATGCCGTCACCGCATCGCCGCGCGGTCAGCGCCGCGCGGTCAGCGCTTCGCGTCCGCGCCCGCCGTGTCAACGCTGTCGCCGTCGCCGGAGGCACCCGCCCCGGGATCCGGGGCCTCCTTGAAGTCGACCTTGTTCATGTGGCGGTTCATGGACTTCATCAGGCCCCAGACCGCCAGTGCCATCACCGCGAAGACGATGAAGCCGAGGACACCGGGGGTGACCTTGTCCTCGTCCACCTCCTTGGCGAGGGTGGCGAGCTGTGTCATTGCCAGGCTTGCGCTTGCGCTCATGTCAGGCATTGTCGCGGATGCCCGCAAAGAGGTCGTCCTCGGGGAGGGAGGTATCGACGAGGGACTTCGCCAGCTCGTACTCCTCCGTCGGCCAGACCTCCCTCTGAAGCTCCAGCGGGACGCGGAACCAGCCGCCGTCGGGGTCGATCTGGGTGGCGTGCGCGATCAGGGCCTTGTCACGGATCTCATAGAAGTCACCGCACGGCACATGCGTGGTCAGCGTGCGCTGCTTCATGCCGAACTCGTCCCAGCGCTTGAGCCAGTCCCCGTAGGGGGACTCCAGGCCGCGGTCCAGCATGGCCTGGTGCAGCGCCTCGGTGCGGGGGCGGTTGAAGCCCTGGTTGTAGTAGAGCTTCTGCGGCTGGTAGGCGGGGCCGTACTCCGCCTCCGGGTACTTCTCGCTGTCCCCCGCGCCCTCGAACGCCACCATCGAGATCTTGTGGGTCATGATGTGGTCGGGGTGCGGGTAGCCGCCGTTCTCGTCGTAGGTGGTGATCACCTGGGGACGGAAGGAACGGATCTGCTTCACCAGCTCACCGGCCGCCTTGTCGACGTCCTCCAGGGCGAAGCAGCCCTCGGGGAGCGGCGGCAGCGGGTCGCCCTCGGGCAGTCCGGAGTCGACGAAGCCGAGCCACTCCTGCTTGACCCCGAGGATCTCGCGGGCCTCGTCCATCTCCTTCTTGCGTACCTCGTGGATGTGCTCCTCGATGTACTTGTCGCCCTGGAGCTTCGGATTGAGGATGGAGCCGCGCTCCCCGCCCGTGCAGGTCACGACCAGCACGTCCACCCCCTCGGACACGTACTTCGCCATGGTGGCCGCGCCCTTGCTCGACTCGTCGTCGGGGTGGGCGTGCACGGCCATCAGTCGCAGCTGGTCAGTCAAGACTCAATCCTCGTAAGTCGGCGCCCCGGTGTCTTCGGGGGCGAACGGCGGCTTCTATAGTGACCGAATCGGGGGGCGGATAATTCCGGGGTACGGCCCCGGGGCCCCGTTTCGGGACATCCGTCCCGCCCCGGCCGAGAGGACGATCATGAGTACGGCGAGCACGCGGCTGCCCGAGAGCCGCTACGGCCGCTCCTCGGACGAGCGCGCCGACCGCACGCTCAAGATCGTCGGCGCCGTCCTCGGGGCGGTCGTGCTGGCACTGGTCGGCTACTTCGCCTATCACTACGTCGGCCAGAACAAGATCAGCGCCGAGGTCATCGAGTTCGACGCCGGCAAGACCTCGGTGAAGGTGCATCTGGAGGTCCGCAAGGACGCCGGCGCCTCCGGCTACTGCACGCTGCGCTCCCAGGCGGAGAGCGGCGCCGAGGTGGGCCGGGCCGACTTCCGCTTCGACGGCGACGCCACGCGGATCGACAAGGTCGTCACGCTGCGTACGACGTCCCAGGGCACGACGGCCGAGCTGCTCGGCTGCCACAGCGACTGATCACACGGCTGATCACACGGCCGCTCACACCGGCTGATCACGCTCGCGGAACAGGCTGACCGAAATCGACCACTCCTGGTCGCCCTCGACTGGTCGTGTCTGGATTACATACCCGCTGACCTGCGTTGACGTGATTCTGATGGCTTATGTCCTCCCCCTTCGGCCATTGAATTGTTAGGCTCGTGGTTTCGCCCATCCGTGAAGGAACATCCTTCTGGGTAGGGCGATGCTTTGTATTCCCAGTACCTACGAGGAGCACCTGTGACCCAGACCAGTGAGAACGTCACCTGGCTGACCCAGGAGGCGTACAACCAGCTCAGGGCCGAGCTGGAGTACCTGTCTGGTCCTGCGCGCACGGATATCGCCGCCAAGATCGCGGCCGCGCGCGAGGAGGGCGACCTGCGCGAGAACGGCGGGTACCACGCGGCCAAGGAGGAGCAGGGCAAGCAGGAGCTCCGAGTGCGCCAGCTGACCCAGCTCCTGGAGAACGCCAAGGTCGGCGAGGCGCCGGCGTCGGCGGACGGTGCGGTGGCGCCCGGCATGGTCGTGACGATCGCCTTCGACGGCGACGAGGACGACACGATGACCTTCCTGCTCGCCTCGCGCGAGTACGCGAGCTCCGACATCGAGACGTACTCGCCGCAGTCCCCGCTCGGCTCGGGCGTGATCGGCCACAAGGTCGGCGAGGACGCCGAGTACGAGCTGCCGAACGGCAAGACGGCCTCGGTGAAGATCCTCAAGGCCGAGCCCTACAACGGCTGACCCGGACCGCGCGTCGGCCGGTCCCGGCCGACGCCGTGTCCTTGACGAAGCCCCCGGCGCCCCCGTGGCGCCGGGGGCTTCGTCACGCTGTCGCGGAGCGGTACTTGCGTACCGCCAGGGTGCGGAAAACGATGATGATCAGGACCGAGTAGATCAGCGAGGCCCAGACCGGATGCTGCATGGGCCAGGCGTCCGACGCCGACTGGCCCGGATTGGCGAACAGCACCCGGCAGGCCTGCACGGTGGCGCTGAAGGGGTTCCACTCGGCGATGTGGCGCAGCCACGGGGTCATGTGGCTGGTGTCCACGAACGCGTTCGAGATGAAGGTGACCGGGAAGAGCCAGATCAGTCCGCTGGACGTGGCCGCCTCGGGCGTACGGACGGACATGCCGATCAGGGCACCGATCCAGGTGAACGCGTAACCGAGCAGGAGCAGCAGTCCGAAGGCCCCGAGCACCCTGGCGGCGTTGGTGCTCCCGTCCGACCCGATGCGCCAGCCGACCAGCAGGGCGACCACCGCCAGCACGACCAGGGTCAGCGCGGTCTGGACGAGGTCGGCGAAGGTGCGCCCGGTGAGCACCGCGCCCCTCGCCATGGGCAGCGAGCGGAAGCGGTCGATGAGCCCCTTGTGCATGTCGTCGGCGATGCCCCCACCGGAACTGGCGGTGGCGAACGTGACGGTCTGCGCGAAGATGCCCGCCATCAGGAAGTTCTTGTAGTCGACGGCGCTGGTGCTGCTGCCGATCTGCATGGATCCGCCGAAGACGTAGGTGAACAGCACCACGAACATGATCGGCTGGATGAGCCCATAGATGATCATCTCGGGGAAACTTCTGCCCCGATCTTCGCGTGGTTCCACTCGGAGTCACTACCGCCCCGACCAGCCCGTTCAGCGGTGTACTCCGGATCGGCCGTGCCCGTCACCTCCATAGGAGGCAGCACGTAGAGGGGAGGCGGCGCAACGCCCTCATAGGGCGCCAGGGCCGCTAGCGCACCCTCGTACTCCCCGTTGCCCCACCAATGCTGTGCACGCCGATACAGGGCCGCCCAGCCTCGTCCGCCAATCCGCTCCGAGCGGTCATAGTCCTTCCAGTTCTTCCCTGAACGGATCTTGTCCAGCATCGCGTCAAACCCGCCCCGGACGTCCTTCCACTGGCGGCTGGGCGAGACGATGCGCTCGACCTCCCGCCACTGCTCGTCCGTGATCTCGACAGGGATGGTCACGCCGGTCTCTCGGTGCCACTCAGCGATCGGGTCTGTCACCCCCTTGTGGCGAGGCTCGCCCTTGCCAGTGATCTGCACGCGCACGTCGAGTAGGTCCAGCACATCTTGCTTCTGCTCGAAGGTGAAGTCGTCCAAGCGACCGTCAACCTTCTCGATCTTGGCGAGCATGTGCTGAGCACGGCCTTCCTGGCCCTCAACCTCGCACAGCCACTCGGCAACGCGCTCACGCTCGGCAACAAGGTCGGCTTCCTGCTGCTTCAGCTCCGCCTTCATCTCTTCAACAAGCTTGGCGTCGTCATCGTCGTCCTGGTCATCGCTGACGGAGGCGAGAAGGAGAGCAATCTTGCGCTTGCGACTGGCACGCTTCTTCTCAATCTGGTCATCCAGCTCCGCCAGCCGTCGACGATAGGACTCGGCACGCTGGGGCACAGTCCCCAAGGACTCCTCGACCAGCCTGCGGACGTCTTCTGTTGCCCAGTCCGGGGCGGACGAGGAGGGGCCGTCCGGACCGTCCATCCGCACGACCGCATGAAAGTGGACGGCCGCGCGCCGCTGGAACTCAGCGACCTTGGCGAACGACACCACCAGGTGGTCACCGAGCTTGGAACGCGGCACCCCACCGGCCGAGGCCAGATAGCGGCGCACGGAGGTGGTGAACCGGTCCCACAGCCGCCCGGCATGCGCGTGCCACAGCACATGGCCGACGTAGTCGTAGCAGTCCGGGCACAGCGGCAGACCAACCGCCGGGGCGTCCTCGGTGTGCACCAGGCCGCAGCCGAGCCGCCGACCGTGCTCACAGCGCGGATCGTCCCGGCGAGGACGGCACCGCTCCCCGTCGCGCACCCGATGCACCAGCCCGAAGGACGGAGCAGTCAGGGTGACGAACAGCAGGGGGCGATCCCGCACCGTATCGGGCACACCCTTGCCGCCGGACAGGCCCGCGCGAACGAGCTGGAAGGTATCCCCGGCATGCAGGTAAGCGCACGGCTCACACACCGAGGCCCGCCGGTTACGGCAGCGCACCGCCAGCCGCTCACCCGGCTCCCCGTCCGTCGAACAGGACGAGAGCACCTCACCCGTAACCGCATCACGAGTGACGGTCGAACCGGACAGGTAGATCGGGTGGGCGCAGCCACCGATGGATTTGATCTGCTCCTTCCAGCGCGAAAAGAGCGGATCTCGGATTAGCCGACCAAGGTCACGGTCCGCCTCTGAGGGAGCTTGCACTCGCTGTTCGCGCGCCAGCACGACGGAACGCCCGGCCGGATCGGAAGACGTGCCGGACGGGCTGATAGGGCGTGTGATGGTGTTGCCGGATTCGCCGGACATAACGCGGCCTCCAGAGCCTCAGGTCAGGAAGTAGATGGCGGGTATTCATGGCTTCTCTCCTTTGCGCTTACAGGGCGCACATGTATTGCGTACGCCCTGGTCAGGCGCAGCCAACTTGCCTTTGCATTGCATGAGTTGTCACCGGCAGTAGCCCGTGACTTTTTCGTGATGAACACCACCGGACCAGCGGGAACCATTGGAGCCTGCACCAATTGACCGGAGTGCGAATTCCGTCAGCCGACACCGGCCCATCGCTGTGGCGAGCCGATTTGCCCTTGCATTAACAGAATTTGAGTGTCCGTCAGGTATGAGAGAGCCGGACGGACCCGGCAGCGGGAACCTTGCTTGGCTATGCGGCCGGTTACTCTCCGGGCCATGCGCCCTTCAGGAGAGGGGAGCGGGCAGCGGTTCAGTGCGTGGCGGAATCTGGCTTTACTTATTTCAAGCCACCCCGGCCCGGCATGCGGCCTTCGGCCGGTCCGGTCCGGGGCGCCGCCGCCCCGGCGCGGGACGAGGCGAGCCCTGACTAGCCAGCCAGACTCAGCACAGCCCACCTCGCCCGCGCCCTCTCCGTGAGCTGGGGCCCGTAGCTCACAGCCTCCAGCCATCACGGCACCGGGCCGGACCACCGGCGCTCACCAGTCAGCCCTCATCCTCATCCAGCAGCATCGGCCAGGAGTGCTCGCCCTCATGACCTGCGAACAGCGCGCACAAGTCGTTGTTCCTCCGGTCAACATCATCGTCCCCGAACCGACGCACAGGGCACGGATCACGAACTTCCACTCCAGAGCGCCACCACACCCAGGTCATGCGCCCCGAGGGATCATGCGGCTCCACGATCCCCGCCGAGTGATCCGTCCCCTTATGCGCTCCCAGTTCGCACCGCAGAATCAGCTTGAGATCGATGTCTGGTTCTACTCCTGCCAGATAGAACGCCTCAGCCTGCGTTTGCGGAGAGGGCGCGAACTGAGCACTACACGACCACATAGGCACCTCACTCAGAATTCGAAGAACGATTGATCTGCCGGGACCGGCGCAAACCCTCTCGGGCTGGGGGCCGACGGCCTACGAGGCTTTAGGCAGCCACCATGGAGCGAGCCTCTAAGAACAGGGGGCCGATCGGGCTATTGCGGGCAGGTCCCAAAGACTGCCCGATCCGCAGGGCAGCGTAAGGCCCCCTGTTCACTCGCCCCATGGCAGCTCCCGCCCAAAGCCTCTACGGCCGGCGGCGTGCCCAAGCCACGCCACTACCAGGTGAAATGCGGATCCCCGACCGTCCCCCTCATCTGGCCGTAGGCGGGGGACGGTCGGGGATTCGGAGGAAGTCAGCCGATCGGGCGCAGGGTATTGCTCGGCTGGTCGAGCCAGGGGGTGTGTTCGCCAGTCTCGCCGTCGACCGTCAGGCCGAACCTCCCCCACCCGGGCCTGTCCATAGCGTCCCAGTGCGAGTACGCGAGGGCGACCTCATCCCAGAGGTCTCGGGGGCCGAACTGGTAGACCTCGAATTCGTCCCGGCCCGGTTCGTAATCGACTGTGGCCCACGAGGTGACAGCCGTGTCACGCAGCCAGAGCGTGTACGAGCCGTCTTCGTAGGTCTCGGCCCACGGGAAGACTCCCTGGGTCTGGAGTCCGATAGCGAACATTGGTAGCCAGTCCCCGATGTCCTCGGGCGAGAGCGACGTCATGGACTTGACGCCGTCGGCTGGCCAGGGTTCGCCGCCCAAGTACTCCCGAACATGTCGGCGCGTCTGGCGTTGCTGCCGTAGCCGCATGAAGGCCGACGAGCCGACGAAGGGACCCACGGCGGACCCGTCGCGCTGCACGGTCAGCCGCAACACTCCTTCGCCCCCGTAGGTGTGAGGGGCCTCGCGTTTTCCGGACTGGTGTCTGACCGTTCATTTCACGCGACGGCTCGCAACTTCACATGTTCGGCGTGGACCTCTCGCGGAGGG